>NZ_KV787925.1:0-17462 GCF_001807155.1 Corynebacterium sp. HMSC05C01
GCCTAGGAACAAAACTCGGGGCACTTCACTTTTACTGTGAAGGAGTAGGTGGCCGAGCTCGTGCGCGAGGTCGAACCGGGTTTCTTCCGGGGTTCTTCTGCGTGCCAGGAAGATGAACGGTTGATCGTCCTCCCATATAGAGAACGCGTCGACAGCAAAGGCGGCGGGAGGTAGACCGATCACCGCGATACCCTTCGATTCTGCGAGATGGACAGAGTTGGGAATGGGCAGATCTCCCAACGCCCAAATGGATCGGACGTAGCGAGCGGCTTCAGCAGGGGCCATGCCAGTGAGATCCGGGATATCAGGGGAGGGGTAATTGAAATGGGAGCGGAGCCACTTCAGCAAAATTGTCGCGTTAACTCCAGAAGAAACTGCCGCAAGTTTCTGCCGCTGCGTCGCGCGGCTACCTGCGCGAAATAAGGTGCGTTCCAAGGGTGGAATGTCAACTTCCTCAGCGGTAAAGAAAGCGGGAGGAAAATCTAAAGTAGAGGCGAGATCCCCAAGTAGGGTCGCTACTCTCGACTCAGGTGGACCATCCGCTTCCCATTTCGAAAGGGTCGACGGAGATACCCCGATACGATTCGCCAGATCGGCCTTAGTCAGACCTCTTCTTAGGCGGGCGACCTGGAGGCGCGATGGGGAGATGCGCTGACGATTAGCCCCCTGTTGCTCGGGAGATACTGAAGTCAATTCCATCGTCCTTGTTGCAATAGGTCGGCTGCACGTTGGCGGAATCCTACGCGCGCTTGAAGCCCTCCCAAAATGCTTGCCACACCGTCGTTGGGCGCGAACGCAACTCCTCGTCGAGTGCATCGCGCACCGCCTGTCGCGGGTCGTTACGGTGTTCTGGGGCAGGAACGTCAGAACGCTTTTGGGGCAGGGTTCCGCGAGCTTCGCGCAGGTAAGAACAGTCTGCTGAGCTCACTGGTTACTCCCTCCGAAAAGGAGATGGTTGCGACGCCATCATAACGAAGTAGCCGAAATCGGATTTTGCCACGCGCCCGTCAGCTGGTGAAAAAGCGCTGGGCATAACACCCAGCGCTTAATGTCGTGCGGAACCGCTATACCTCGTAGCCCATCGGAGAGCCAGGGCCGAGCGGGATGCCGGCGAAGTACCAGATCATGAAGAAGATGAACCAACCCGCCAGCATGCACAGCGAGTACGGCAGGGCGAGCGACATCAGGGTGCCCACGCCGGCCTTCTTGTAGTACTTCTGCAAGAACGTCAGGGCGAGTGCGAAGTAGGGCGACATTGGGGTGATGATGTTCGACGGGGAGTCACCGATACGGAACAGCATCTGGGTGACCTCGGGGGAGACGTTGACGTACATCATCATCGGCACCACCACCGGCGCCATCAGCGCCCACTGGGCAGAGCCGGAGGTGATGAACAGGTTGATCAGCGCCACCATGATCACAAACGCGAGGAACAGCACCGCGTTCGGCAGATCCCACGCTTGCAGCAGCTCCGCGCCCTTGATCGCGGTCCAGGGGCCCAGGTTGGACCACTGGAAGTACGCCAGGAACTGGGCGACGGCGAAGAACAGCACCAAGATCGGCAGCATGGACTCCAGGCCCTTGGCCATAAACTTCGGCAGGTCCGCGGCTTCCTTGATGGTGCCTACGATCAGGCCGTAGACCAGGCCGGTGACAAAGAAGATCAGGGTGATCGGCACGGCAATCGCGCGGATTAGCGGCGACTCCATGAAGCCCTCCTCCGGACGTGCGAACGGGGAGGCCGGGACCAGCAGCAGGACGAAGTAGGCGACGAGCGCGAGCACCAGGGTCACGCCGGCCCACGCGAGGCCCTTGCGCTCCAGTGGGGTGAGTGAGAGGTCATCGTCGTCGGTCAGGTGGGAATCGTCCGGCTGGGCGGAGTCGTTGATTTGGAGTTCGTCTTCGTCGATGTGGTCGTCGTCGATAAGCGCTTGCGCCTTCTTCTCCACATAAAACTCGGTCACCGCAGTGATCACCAGCGCCAGCACAATGGCGGACGGGATGACGAAGAAGATGTTGGCAAGAGGGGAGACCTCATAGTTGGCGTCGACGAGTTGTGCCGCCGAGGTGGAAATGCCGGCGAGCAGCAAGTCCGTAATGTTCAGGATCAGCGAGGAGTTAAAGCCTGCCGACGACGCCGCGAACGCCACCATCGCACCCACCACCGGCGAGCGCCCAACCGCATGAAACGCCATCGCGCCCAACGGAATGATGATCACGTAAATCGCATCGGAGGCGATCGAACCGGTCACGCCGGCAAGCGCGACCATGAACGTCAGCATCTTGCCGCTGACCTTGTCCACCATCGCGCGCACCATCGCCGCCAGCAGACCCGTCTGCTCCGCCACGGCGACACCAAGCATCACCGCCAGGATCACACCCAGTGGCGGGAACGCGATGAAGTTCTCCACCGCATCCGTGACCATGCGCGAGATGTTCTCGCCGGTCAGCAGGCTTTCAACGTGGATCTCTTCGCCGGAGGCGGGGTCGATAGCTGACAGACCCACCTTGCTGGCGATCCATGAGGACACGACAACAACGCCGCTCAAAATGACAAACAGCCAGAACGGCTCCGGCAGCTTGTTGCCTATTCGCTCGATCCAGCCGAGGAAGCCGGTCATGCCGTCTTGCTGGTTCTGGTTCTGGTTGTCTTGTTTTTGTTCGCGCTGCTTGTCGGCGCGGGTTTCGTCGATACGCGTGGAACCGGTCATCGTAATCTCTTCCGTGCGGTGGCCAGATACATCCTTCAGCCGCGTACGCCCAAAGGTTCCAACGAGTGTACAAACCATCCGAATATGGGGGTGCAATTAAGATCGCCGGATGTGAGTACCGCCCAAGAACTACACCTCGCGCCGCGCCAGCCCCGCCGCGGTGGCGCCGTTGTGACCTCCGTCATTACCTCCGTCATCGCCGTCCTGGCTGTTGTGGGGTTGTTGCTTGCCCTGCTGCGCCCGGCCGTGTTCGGCATGGGGGAGACGCGGGTGGATTCCACCACCATCGGGGCGTCGTTCGAGGACATCGCCGAACTCTCCGTGGAGGAATACGTCTTCTCCGACGTGGGCAAGTTCGACCAGAAAGGCCTCGAGGTCCTCGGGCTGCGCGTGCCGTTTACGGGCCGCAACTTCCTTGTTACTTACGACGGCCGCGTCACCGCCGGCATCCGCGACACATCCGCCATCGATGTTTCGGTCGGCTCTGGCGCTATTGATGTCGTGCTGCCGCCCGTGGAGGTGCTCAGCGCCCACATCAACGCCGACAGCGTGCAGGTCTACGACCAAACCATGAACCCCATCAACCAAATTCGTGTCGACGACGTCACCACCTTCATCGCCGGCCAAGAGAAAGCGGCGCGCGACAAGGCCGTGTCGCAGGGCTTGTTGGACCGCGCGCGGGAGCGCACCGAACACCTCGTGCGCAGCCACATCGCCGCACTTGTGAAGGGGACCGAGCAGGAGGATTTTGACGTGCGGATTTCCTGGGCGCAGTAGCCGCTCGTGGTCTAAAGTTTCTGGCTATGCGTAAGTCTTTGGCAGTTTGCTCGCTGGTTGTTTCTGTTGTTGGTGCCGCTTCGGTGCCGGTTGCCGTTGCAGCGCCGGCCGCGCCGGGTGCTGGTTCCGGCTCCGCGGGGTCCGCGCAGTGTTCGATCGAGTACAACGCCGACCAGGTCCCGGCGCTGGCCGCGGGCGTACTTGGCGACGACCTCATCTTCTACAACGGCTCTCGCACCGACGCGCTTGCCCTGTGGGAGAAGAAGCAGACCGAGCTGCGTGCCAACATCGGCGAGAACGGCTGGGGCACACTCACCCAAATCGACGACGCCAAACTTTGGGAACCCGGCGTCACCGACACCTCAAGCGCGCTGATGCTTGACGACCTGAAGCACTCCTCGCGGGGTTTGACCGTCACCGCCGACAGCCCGTTTAGCCACTCGGAGGCCGCCTACCTTGCCAACGCCGCCTCGTACACCGCGCAGCGCTACGCGGATTGCGGCAAGGATGTGAATAGGGTCGTGCCGGTGGCGCCGTCGTCGATAAGCCTGGGCCTCGCCCCGAACCACATCGCACTGATTGTCGTGGCGCTGCTCGGCCTGCTTGGTGCTGTGGGTGCCGGCGCGGCGGGCCTGATCCCGGGAGTGACGCTGCCTGCGCTGCCGTTTTAGGTTGTTGCCCGAAGGGGTTGACAGACGAACCCAAAACGGTATACTCGCTTACATAGTTCCCCGCTATCTACGGATTGGCGGGGTTTTTAAATTCCGGGGGGATCAGATGATTAACGCGTTACCGTCGCTCATGCCAAAGCGGAGGGGGAGCAGCACTTTAAATGCTGTCGTACTTATCGACTATCAGAATGTGCACATCACAGGCTGGGAAGTCTTTTCACGCGATGACGGCGTCGGGCTTCATGAAGCGTTGCTCGACCCAGCAGCCTTTGCCAAGAGACTTATTGCAGCTCGAAACGCGGCCAACTCCACTACGCCCCCTGCGACACTCGATTCGGTGAAAGTCTTTCGAGGTTTACCAAGTTCGATTCATGATCCCGATGCCTATCGGCGAAACCAGGATCAGAAACGGAATTGGGAATCGGATGGAGTCGAGGTGACCCTACGTCCGCTCAAATATCGGTACCAGCGCGATGGCCGAGGTAAGCCGATCATGGATGTCAATGGAAAGAAGACGTTGGCGGGACCACCTGAAGAGAAAGGTGTCGATCTGATGGTGGGACTCGCTACATTGCTAGCTGCTCAGCGTCCAGATATTGATCTAGTAATTTTGGCGTCGCACGATAGTGACATGGGTCCGGTCGTAGATACCGTGCACGATTTACATGTGGCGGACCCAGTGGCAGTCGCGCGGATTGAAACAGCCAGTTGGTTCGTCCCCCGCAACGACTTTGATCCTGGCTTTCAGTCGAAGATCCAACCGGGCTTGGATGCGCAGAAGAAACGTCGGCATGTGTGGAACACGCGGATGGGAGAAGTCGACCACACCGCGAGTCTGGATGTCCGGCCGTATCGATGACTCGCCACGTAGGGTGGGGCCATGCAGCTCGAGAAGTTTTTCCAGGATTGGCCGGTTGACAATGTGGCGGGCGCGCTCGTCGGTAAGCAAGAGGCGTCGTTCGGCGACACCACGCGCATCTTCGAACTGGCCAGCGTGACCAAACTTCTCTCCGCGTACGCTGTGCTCCTCGCGGTTGAGGAAGGAGCTTTTTCGCTTGACGACGACGCCCGCCCCGAAAACGCCACCATCCGCCACCTCCTCTCGCATGCAGCCGGCGTCGGCTTCGACTCCCGCGAACCGCAAAAGGCGCCGGGGGAGCGCCGCATCTACTCGTCCGCCGGTTACGAAATCCTCGCCGACATTGTCGAGGAAACCACCGGCATCACGTTTGCCGACTATGCCCGCGAAGGCGTCTTCGAACCACTCGGCATGAACGCGACCGAGATTTACGGCTCGGCGGGCCACGGCGGGCGCTCCACCGTCGCGGACTTGTCGCGCTTCGTCGCCGAACTGCTCGAGCCGCGGTTGCTTGATCCCTCGACGGTGCGCGAGGCGTTTACGAATCAGTTCGGTGACCTGCGCGGCGTCGTCCCCGGTTATGGCATGCAAAAACCCTGCCCGTGGGGTCTCGGTTTTGAGATCAAGGGGGAGAAGTCCCCGCACTGGACCGGCAACGGCATGCCCGCCGACGCCGTCGGCCACTTCGGCATGGCCGGCACCTACCTATGGGTCGCCGGCGACCAGGCCTGCGTGGTGCTCACGGACCGCGACTTCGCAGACTGGGCCAAACCCCTCTGGCAGGAAACCAACACGGCCCTCTGGGAGGCGTTGGCGTAGGGCGCCTGCGCGCGTGCGGCGCGGGTGCGGCGCGGGTGCGGCGCGGCGGATTTGTTCATATGCAGGGCTCGATATGCGTAACTGCAGGTCAGCGACTTTTTGGAAAATCCAGCGAATTTTGACCAAAACGCTGTGACCAGGGATTACGCATATCGAGCCCTGCATATGAACGGAAAGAGGGGTAGGTGGGGTGTGCCGGGGCGCGGGTACGAGGGGCGGGCGTGTGGCGGGACGGGTACAGGCGCGGCGGGCAAGGGGCGCGGGGCCGGGTGGGTGGTCGTCGTTAAGCGATGCGTGGCGCGTGGGAGCAAGAGGGCCGTGTGCGGAAGCGGAGCTTAGGGGCAAACCCGAACTCGATTCGAGAATATTATTTACTGATTTGCACAATTTTCACCCGAATGTGGCTAGTCTCGCTTCACAAGTCATTGAGTCGAGTGAACGGAGTCACGCATGGAGAATCAGTCAACGCTTCGCATCGCGACCGATGTGGGCGGAACCTTTACTGACTTGGTGGCGTTTTCGATAGACGCTGAGTCCGGGGAACAACGTACCTTCACCGCGAAGTCGGATACCACTCCACCTCGTTTCGAGCAGGGCGTGCTCAACGTCATCGAGAAATCCGGTGTAGATCTGAAGACAGCGACGACGCTTGCACACGGCAGTACGGTGGTCATCAACGCGCTTACCGAGCGTAAGGGCGCGAAAACTGCGCTTATCACCACGGAAGGCTTCCGTGACGTCCTTGAGATCGCAAGGGGGAATAGGCCGGATTTCTTCAATCTCCACTACTCGAAGCCAGAAGTTTTCGTACCTCGAAAGCACCGTTTCGAAGTGCCTGGCCGATTGACTCCGGCGGGGGAAGAGCGCGTGCCGCTTGATCTTTCGGTACTTCCAGAGATCGTGGAAAAGCTGGAGCGAGACGGTATTGAAGCGGTCGCAATCTGTTTCCTTCACTCCTACGCAGACCCCCGGCACGAGATTGCTGCTGCGGAGGAACTCAAGCGCCTCTGGCCGACGGGAACCGTCGCGGCATCGCACCAGATCACGCGTGAGTGGCGTGAGTACGAGCGTTCGTCGACAGCCGTTTTGTCGGCATTCGTGCAGCCGACAGCAGAGAAGTACTTGACTCGCCTTGAGGAGGGTCTTGAGTCTGCAGGTTTCGACGGCAACCTTTACGTCATGCAGTCTAACGGTGGTGTGGACAAGATCAGCCATACCAAGGAAATCCCGATCACCATGGTGGAATCCGGCCCAGCAAGTGGTTTCCTCGGCGCGGCGGCGCTCGGATCCCTTGTCGGAGAACCGAATATCCTCGCGTTGGATATTGGCGGGACCACCGCGAAGTGCTCGCTGATCAAAGACGGCCTTGTGACTGTAAAGACCGATTATTGGATTGAACGCTCCAGAACCTCCGCAGGGTATCCGATTATGGTCCCGGTTATCGATCTCGTCGAGATCGGTAATGGTGGCGGGTCGATCGGGTGGGTAGACGAGTTTAAGAAGCTCCATGTCGGCCCGCAGTCCGCAGGATCGACACCCGGTCCTGCAGCGTACGGCCGTGGTGGAGAAAACGCTACAACGACTGATGCGAACCTCGCGCTCGGAAGGATCAATCCGAACTACTTCGTCGGTGGCGAACTCACCGCTGACATGGAAGCAGTGGACAAGAGTCTGACGTCGTTGGCAGAGCAACTCGATCTTACGAATGAGGAAGTAGCACGTGGAATCGTGCGAATCGCCAACAACAACATGATCAATGCGCTCAAGCTTGTTTCACTTAATCGCGGCCATGATCCACGTGACTTCACACTTGTGGCGTTCGGTGGCGGTGGTGCGATGCACGCTTGCGATCTGGCTCGAGAACTCGGTATGGGGAAGGTAATCGTTCCAACTGCTGCAGAAGTATTCAGTGCTTGGGGCATGTTGATGGGAGATCTTCGTCGTGACCTCTTTATGACGAACCTGTTCTCGCTGAACGCAGACCAAGCGGAGAAGGTTGATGCTCTCGTGTCTGCCGCAGAAGCCGAAATGTGTGAAGAGTTTGAGCAGGACGGCGTCGATCGTGCTTCAGTTTCGTTCCGCAGGTTTGCGGAGATGCGGTACGCAAACCAAGAACACTCGGTTGAGGTTGAAATCAGCAACGGATCGATTGACGCTGAAGCGGTTGAGCAGCTCATTCAGGACTTCCACGCGGAGTACGAGAAGGAATACACGTACCGGCTTGATGCGCTGGTCGAGTTCGTCGGGTTGCACCTCATCGCAATGGCGGACGTCGGCAAGCTTGCGCCGCAGGAGCTACCCACCACGGGTGCAGCAGTTACCGACGCGTCCAAGGGTAAACGCGACGTTGACTTCCTCGAGCACGGCACATGCGAGACCGACATTTACAACGCGGATCTACTAGAGCCCGGCATGCAGTTTGCAGGACCAGCAATCGTCGAATTCCGTGGAACCACTGCTGTAGTTCCGCCGCGTTGCTCGGTCGAAGTGGATAGCTACGGAAATCTTCACGTCGAAATCGAGCAGGAGGAGAACACCAATGCCTAAGACAGACCCGTTCACGCTGGAGATCATTCAAAGCAGCCTGCAAGCTATTGCCGACGAAATGTTCGTCGCGATGCAGAAAACTGCCATGAGCCCGATCATCTATGAAGTGCTCGACATGGGCACCGGCATCACTGATCGCTCTGGTCAACTGGCATCGTCAGGCGCCGGCATCCCTGCATTCATCGGAGTGCTGGATAAGGCGGTCCAGCGAATCTTGGAAATCAACGGTGAAGATGACCTGCAAGAGGGCGACATCTTTGTGACGAACGACCCCTTCTATGGCGGAGTCACGCACCTGAATGACGTCGTTCTTGCAATGCCTGTATTCGCGGACGGCCGTCTCATCGCATGGACCGCCAGCATTGCGCACTGGCCAGACCTGTCGGGAATGACTCCTGGCGGCGTCTCTGCAGTTGCCACCGAGATTTTCCAAGAAGGAATCCGTCTCCCGGCCGTCAAGCTCTTCTCCGCTGGAGAGCCAATTACGCCACTGCTGAAAGTGATCGAGGTTAATTCGCGTCTCCCAGAGACCCTGCTGGGAGATCTGTGGTCGGCAGTCGCAGCGGTGCGAATTGGCGCAAACCGTATTGAAACCCTTGCGTTGAAGTACGGGGTGGACACGTTCGAGGTCGCGCTCGATGAGTTCATGGAGCACGGCGAGCGAATTGCGCGAAAGGGACTGTCCGAACTTCCTAAGGGCAGGTTTGAGCTTGAGGAAGAACAGGACAGCGGTGAGGTTTACCGCGTTGCAATCGAGATTACCGACGATCGTTTCGTCGTTGACCTGCGGGATAACCCAGATCAGGATTCTGGTCCGAACAATTGCAACGTCGATGGTTGCATGGTTGCCACCCAGATGATCTTCAAATCGCTTACTGACCCTTACGGGCCAGCAAATGCAGGCAGCTTCCGCCCTATCGAACTGCTGACAACTCCGGGAACCGTTTTCGATGCGCAGGAACCTGCTGCATTCTCCATCTATTACGAGGTGGAGGTTCGGCTTTTCGACCTCATCTGGCGTTGCCTCGCCCCAGCCGTAGAAGGGCAGCTGCCCGCGGGACACTTCGCCAGCATCTGTGGCACGTTCATCGGTGGCGTGCACCCAGACACTGGCAAACACTTCACAATCGTTGAGCCCCAAATTGGTGGATGGGGTGGCAGTGCGAAAGCCGACGGTAACTCCGCGATCTTCTCCGGATTCCACGGTGAGACGTACAACTGCCCTGCAGAAATCGCGGAGCTGCGTTATGGGCTGTACGTGAATCAGCTCCGCCTTAACGATGCGCCTGGTGGCGAAGGCCAATTCAGAGGAGGAAAGGGCATCGTTCTGGACTACGAAGTGCGTGGAGATAACTGCTTCGTGACTGCTGCCTACACCCGGTCGATCAACAAGCCTTGGGCTCTGAACGGCGGGCGCGAAGGGTCAAGCAACCTAATTGAGATCATTCGGGCAAATGGTGAACGGATCCGTGGCGCTGTCGTTTCAAACGAAGTAGTCAACCAGGGTGATGTCATCCGAATTCGCACAGGCAATGGCGCCGGTTACGGCGACCCACGGAAACGTGAGCATTCCGCCGTCGAAGAAGACATTGCAAACGGTTTCATCTCGGCGGAGGATGCAGCGGAAATCTACGGGTACACCGCTGCCGAAGCACAAGGCTAGGTGCGAATAATGACTACGAAAGATGAAGGAACTGCCTTCTCAAACGACAATCCATTGAGCCCGGTTCCGTTAGAACAACGGCAGAAGTGGATCACCCCGGCCATCATTTTCGGTGGTTTGGAATTTACGATTCCAGTCTTAATGGTTGGCGCAACTCTGGCTGCTTCTTTCAGCCTGGGATCAGTTATTTGGATCGTTCTGCTGGCTCTGCTTCTCTTCCAATGGCCAGGCAATGCGATTAGTGGGTACATAGGTGCGAAAACCGGTCTGCCATCGACAGTGATCGCAAAGAACAGTTTTGGAGTGGCCCAAGCAAAACTGATCGCCGCAGGCACCATCTTCATCTCGTCTCTGGGTTGGTGGGCGTTGCAAACGGCTGTGGCGGGCAACGCATTTGCGGCGATGCTCGGAATCGACCCTGATACTCAATGGGGAATGTGGGCACTCATCACAGCAGTTGCTGGGCTGACCTTCGCAATCCCATCGATTATCGGCTATTCGAGTATGAAGTGGACCGATTACATTGCGGTGCCAGCCGGTCTGCTACTCATCGTGGCTGGCATCTACTTCGCCGTACAAAACTCCAGCTGGGAGGAAATTAAGGCCTGGAATCCAGAACCGACAATGACTGTCGTTGCCGCGTTAAGCCTCGTTATTGGCGTGAATGCTTCTCAGTGGGTAATCAGCGCTGATTACACCCGCTACGCCAAGCCTTTGTGGAAAGACAATGTTCTTATTCCGTGGGGCATCATCGGAGTAGGAATTCCGCTTTTTGTCGTTGGTGCGTTCATGGCTGTAGGCATCGGGGAAGCAGACATCGTTGCTGTGATGGTTGAACTCGGTTTCCCCTTCTGGGGCTTTCTGATTCTCTGGCTAGCCACCTGGACAAGCCAGCTCGTGAACAACTATTCAATGGGCCTCGCTCTTTCGAACCTGATGAATGTTGACTCCAGCCGAGGCAGGCAGTGGCTGACTCTCGTAGGAACACTTATCGGTATTGCTCTCGCTCTAGCAGGGTTCCTGGACTACTTCACTGACTTCCTTTACCTCACATCGTTGGTTTACCCCGCGATCGCCGCAATCGTGACCATTGACTTCTTCTTCATCCGCAAGCAGCAGTGGGAGGAAATCCCGGGTTGGAACTGGGTTGCTACTGTGGCGACACTAATCGGCATCGGAGTTGGCTATTACACCCAATACGCAAATCCGATAGGGATCCCTGCACTGCAGTCCCTGTTCGCAGCGGGAATCGTCTACTACATCGGCATGGTCCTTCAGTCGAAGACGAAACCGGGAAAGTTTTCGGTGCTGCCCGCTAACTAGGTTTTCCTGCCACCAGATTCGAGTTCGGGTTTGCTCCTAAGCTGCAATTTCGTTAAGTCGCACCTGAGTCTGAAGGGTGGAGCGGAGCTCCGGTTCGTGTCTGGCGTTGGGCTGAATTCGTTCATATGCAGGTCTCGATATGCGTAACTGCAGGTCAGCGACTTTTTGGAAAATCCAGCGAATTTTGACCAAAACGCTGTGACCAGGGATTACGCATATCGAGCCCTGCATATGAACGGAAAGACGCTGCTTGAGGGGCGCTCGCAATGCTCGGCGACGCACCGGAACCGAGGCGGGCGGTGCGCGGAGGGCTGTTTTACACTGCACGCATGACTATGACGAACACCTCGCTACCAGCAGCGGGGCAGAAGCTTCCGACCAATCAGGTCGTGCCCCTGATGACAGCGCTGCTGGTGGCTGTCTTCGCATTCCAACTCAACGCGTCCATGCTGTCGCCGGCGCTGGCGACCATGGAGGTCGAACTTGACGCGACCACCGCGCAGATCGGCATGACGCAGACGGCGTTCTTCACCGCCGCGGCTGTGTTTGCGCTGTTTATGCCGCGTTGGGGTGACTTGATTGGGCGTCGCAAGGTGTTGGTGACCATGATGGCGGTCACGGTGATCGGCTCGGTCGTGGCGGCGCTGGCCATGAACGTGACCATGCTGTTCATCGGCCGCGTCATCCAGGGGGTGTCCGGCCCGACGGTCGCGCTGACGTCGGTCATGCTGCGCCAGGCTGTGCGTGAGGAGAAGCAGTTCGCGTTCCTGGTGGGCATTCTGACCTCGGTCAACGGCGGCATCGCGGGTGTGGACGCGCTGCTGGGCGGCTGGCTTACCGACGCCTTCGGCTTCCGCTCCCTCTTCTGGGTCATCGGCGCCTCCGCACTCATCGCCGTGTTCGCTGTGCAGTTCGGTGTGCCGGAGACCAAGTCGAATGAGTTGCAGCCGATGGACTGGAAGGGTGTTGTCGGCCTGGTCATCGGTGCGGCTGCGATCCTGACCGCGCTGAACATGGCCGGCGAGCTCGCCGCCGCCAACTGGGTCATGGTCTTCATCCTGCTGGCCATCGGCGCGGCGTCGCTGGTGTGGTTCTGGCGCACCGAGAAGTCCACCCCGCACCCGCTGATGTCCACCGAACTGCTCACCCAGCGCCGCACCTGGGCGCTGCTGCTGACCACCACCCTGACCATGACTGGTGTGTTCGCCGTCATGAACGGCCTGGTGCCCAACCTCGCGCAGGACGCTGAGGCCGGCCCGGGTATGTCCGCCGGTGTCGTGTCCTGGTGGACGCTCACCCCGTACGCGCTTGCCGGCCTGGTCATGGGTCCCATCGCCGGTTGGCTTGCCGGCCGCGTGGGCTACAAGATCATCCTGCAGATCGGTATCGCGGGTGCGGCGTTGTCGGTGCTGTTCGGTGTGGTGGTCGTCGGCAATGCGACGCCCGCGCTGCTGCTGGCCATGTCGATCCTCGCCGGCATCACCTACGCGGGCATGGGCAACATCATGCTCGGCTCGCTTGGCGTCGTGCTTGCACCGAAGCACAACCAGGGCTACCTGCCGGGACTCAACGGCGGCGCGTTCAACCTGGGTGCGGGCCTGTCGTTCACGATCATTTTTGCCGTGTTCACCGCCACGGGCGGCAGCTACCACTCGGGCATGATCACGGGCGCGGTCCTGCTCGGCTGCGCGTTCGCCGCGTCGTTCCTCATCCCGAAGCCGGAAACCATCCCGGACACGCTCGCAGCAGAGGACGTGGCTGCCCGTGCGTAAGATCATCATCGACTGCGACCCAGGCCACGACGATGCCGTCGCCATCCTGCTCGCTCTTGGCAATCCAGACATTGAGCTCCTTGGCTTAACGACGATCGGCGGCAACCACACCATCGATAAAGTCACCCACAACGCACTCCAAGTGCTGACCATCGCCGGGGCCACCGACGTGCCGGTCTACCGGGGAGCGACGCGCCCGCTTATCAACGAGGTCGTCACCGCCGAGGACATCCACGGCGACACCGGCATGGAAATCCACGGCTACGACCTGCCCGAACCAGAGGTTGGGGTGGAGGATGAGCATGCGGTGCGGTGGATCGTCGATACGCTGATGCGCGAAGAACCCGGCACCGTGACGTTGGTTCCGACCGGACCGCTGACCAACATCGCGCTGGCCGTGCGCATGGAGCCGCGGATCGTCTCGCGCGTGCGCGAAGTCGTGCTCATGGGCGGGGCGTACGGCACCGGTAACTGGACCGCGTCCGCCGAGTTCAACACGTGGGTGGACCCGGAGGCCGCCGCGATCGTCTTCGGCGAGGACTGGCCGGTGGTCATGGTCGGCCTGGACCTTACCCACCAGGCGCTGGCGACGCCGGAGGTGGAGTCGCGCTTCGCTGCGCTAGGCACCTCCGCCGGCGACTTCTGCGTCGGACTCATCGACGCCTTCCGCCGCAACTACAAAGACGCCCAAGGCTTCGACAACCCACCAGTTCACGACCCCTGCGCCGTCGCCTACGTCATCGACCCCTCCGTCGTCGAGACCGTGGCCGTGCCCCTGTCCGTGGAACTGACGGGTGCGCTGACCCGCGGACGGACCGTGGCGGACTTCCGCGTGCTGGACCCGTCCGATTGCAACACGTCCGTGGCCACGCGCCTGGACGTGGAGCGCTTCTGGGACCTCGTCATCGACGCAGTCCAGCGCCTGGGGTAGAGGCGGGGCGCTTCGGGCGCAGGCCTGCCCCGTCTTCTCGGCCAAACGGCACATTTCGCTGATTTTGGGGATGCGCGGTGTTGGATGTGCCGTTTAGCTTTGCGACGCCACCTTCCCGACCCCACCCAACACATGGTGAGAACGTAACGGTGAGGACGGCAAAATATCGGCATCTTCACCGTTGTATTCTCACCATGTGTGTGTCCGAGCGTGTCTGGCGGTACCGGCAACCACGCCAAACCGGCGACACCTACGCACACGTCCCACACCGTCATCACCGGCGCCCGGGACCGAACGCCGGGAATTACAGGAGTAAACCACTACGATGACGCGCATGTACTTCGACAACGTGTTCACCGCCGTGGGGTTCTCGTTTGCCCTGATGGACCTTATTGGGGTGTTTTTGAATGCGCTGATGGGTGGGCTCGTCGCTAGGCGATTGCGCTTTGACGCCGTCGGTTTCATGCTGATTTCCATCATTTCGGGCATGGCGGGCGGCATGATCCGCGACGCCCTGATCGGTGCCACGCCCGCGTCGGCGTTGCAAAACCCCTGGTACATCGGCACGGCGTTGGTGGGGTCGCTGTTTGCGTTTCTGATCCCGCTGTCGGGGCTGACGTGGGAGTTGTTCCGTTTCCACGGCGACATGATCATCGTTGGCGTGTGGGCGGTGACGGGCACGGTGACGGCGATGCGTGCCGACATCACGTGGTTCGGCTGCATCCTCATGGGCGTGCTCACCGCGACCGGCGGCATGGTGATTCGCGAGATGATGATTGGCCAGATCCCGTCCATACTTATCGACCGCCAGTGGTACGTCGTGCCGGCGATTGTGGCGTCGATTAGCGTGCAACTGTTTTACGACCTCAACCTGCAATCCATCGGTCTCGCGGTGTCCGCCCTGATCGGTTTCGGCCTCGGCGTGGCGGCGTACTGGTTCGGCTGGCACGTGCCGGGCATCGAGGCGCTGGCGAATGTCGACGATTTCTTCACCCGGATCAAACACCGCGTCGGCGGCCGCCTCCCACGCACGCCCAACGCGCTGCGCCAGCGTGCCGAGCGCGCGCAACGCCCCGGCATGCTCGTGCACGCGCCGACGCGCAAGGATATTCACGACATTCTGGGCAATCGTATCGACGACCGCCGCAACGTCACCCACGAAGAATTCCTCGACGCCCTCTACCGCGCCTACATCGACCCGACCGGCCCGGGTGGTGCGGGAGGCTCGGGCTCTGGTGTGGGCGGCGCGGGCGACCGGAAGAAGTAACCACCCGTATGAAACCATAGGCGGGTGCTTCTCCTTATTGCGCTCGCTGTCGGCGGGCTGATCCCGATCCAAACCGCGGCCAACTCGCGCCTGCGCCTGAGCGTGGGCAACTATCCGGTTGTGTCGGCGCTGATTTCGTTTTCGGTGGCGTTGCTTGTGGCTATCGTGGCGACCACCATTCTGCAGGGCAACCCGTTGCCGCAGTTCGCGCCGGGTACGTCCGCGCCGTGGTGGACGTGGCTCGGCGGTGTGATGGGTGTGTGCTTCGTCCTCGGCAACATTCTGCTGTTTCCACGCCTTGGCGCGGTGCAGACGGTGGTGTTGCCGATCCTTGGCCAGGTGGTGATGGGCCTGCTCATCGACTGGTTTGGGTTGTTCGGAGCACCGCGTATTAGCGTCACCCCGCCCCGCATCGCCGGCGCCATCGTCGTGTTCGTCGGCATCGTGGTGGTGCTGAGGGCAGGCAAATCAGAGAAGGGCGCGGCTGCTGCCGCAGCATCTGGCGACGCCACCGGCCTCGAACTCTGGCTCTTCCGCGCGCTCGGCGTCCTGGTCGGCGTCGGCTCCGCGGTGCAGACGGCGGTGAACGGATACTTAGGGACGATCGCCGGCTCCTCCCTCCACGCCGGCGAAATCAATCTCTCCGTTGGCGTGGTGCTGCTTTTGATCGCCGCGCTGGTCACCTCACCGAAGCAGTTCACCCGCAAGCCGACGCCGGGCCCGGCTTGGATGTGGCTCGGCGGCCTCGTCGGCGCTACCTTTGTGATCTCCGGCGCGACCCTGTCGCCACTACTCGGCACTGCCACCACCGTGATCGCTTTCAACGCCGGCACCATCGCCGCCGGGCAAGCTCTCGAGGCTCGCGGTGCCTTCGGTGCCCGCAAGAACCCGCTCACCGCCACGCGCCTCGTCGGCCTCGTGGTGATTTTCCTCGGCGTGCTGGCAGTGCGACTGTTGTAGGTTCGGATCCACCCAGCCGATCGGCGAGTAATCTTGAAGTCTAGCTAAACGTGCCTCCTGTGATGCGATGTCACTGCTTAACTTGTCTATAGTTTTTTGCAGAATGATTCTGGATCCAAGATCGATTCCCCGCGGACGACGCTTTCGATCCAGCCGTTTGGTTCGTGGTCGCTTAGGTGAGTCATGTTCAGTTGGGTTGTTTTCAGTGACTGCTGCGAGGATTTCCTGCAGTAGATCCGTGATGGTCTTTGCGAACTCTTTGTTAGTCATGTCGACTTCTTTCTCGTCTCCGTTTGTTTTCCGTTCACCGGTGGGCGATGTTGCGTCACTATGGTTCGATGCCGGTGTTTTTGTGTCGTCGAGTTTCTCCTTTTGGCCTAAGTCGTTCGACTCGGCGGTGCTATCGGCTACGTCGTTCCAGATCTCGTTGATGTAAGCACGTTGGTGCCCATAAAGTATCGACCGACCGACAATGGCGATTATTTGCAGAACGAACGCAGCGGCTCCTGCTGTCAGGGTTAGAAGCAGAAGGTAAATCGCGCTAAAAAACAGGAAGATGCTTGCCGTGAATCTCGTTTCGAAACTGGATGCCAGATATCCACGGGAAACATGAAGGCGTTTCAGGAGATAAATTGCGAACTCGAGCGCAGCCCACGAGATAGCCGCAAGGACGAATACCGGCAGAAAATGGTCGGAATAACGAGGGTCTAGGCCTACCCAGTACTCAACCGACTGAATAAGCTTCCGTGGAACGAAGCTATTTAGCAAAACGCAGCCGGCTGATACCAGCGCCGGAATGATGAACAGCGGGATCGTTAGTAGAAAAGCGTCTTTCCACTTGCTTGGGGTCTTCCTGAGCGGAAACCTACCGGGAAGAATGATTTCTATTATCCGTCGGTCTGCCAAGCCTCTCGCGATTTGTTTTTGTCGTTGCAGTGTAGAACTCAGCGCTCGAAGTTCTCTCTTGAAGCCCCGATCTGTAAGGCGAAGGCTGTCTTTAGCAGCCCAACAAACGCCTACAACCAGGCATGTAGTGAGGGTGAGCAGGATGAGATTCGGCGAAAGTATTGGGAGTAGTAGTTCCCATTCGGAACCGATTTGAGATGGCGTTTCTGGTGGCGTTCCGGGTTGATTGGCCTGTGTCAAATTTTGTGGACGGGTA
>NZ_KV787926.1:0-38728 GCF_001807155.1 Corynebacterium sp. HMSC05C01
GGATAACTCCAACACCAAATTCCACAAACCGCTGGTGAGAAGTACTATGTGCGTCGTGACTGTTCTGATCGTTGGTCTTGGGAATCCTGGCCCTCAGTATGAAAATACGCGTCATAACGCGGGTGTGGTCGTCGTCAATGAGCTTTTGGAGCGCACCACCCCGATGCCCGCAACCTTGTCGGCACACAAGCGCACTAACACCGAGGTGGCGGAGTTGGCGGCGGGACGCCTGGCCAAGGACCGTGTGATCGTTGCGCGCACGCGCAGTTTCATGAATGTTTCGGGCGGGCCGGTGAAGGCGCTCGCAGATTATTTCGGCGTGAAGCCGGAAGACGTGTATGTGATTCACGACGAGCTCGATCTGGACCTCGGCGAGGTGAAGATCCGTCTCGGCGGTGGCGATCACGGCCATAACGGGCTGAAGTCGGTGACCAAGGCGCTAAACAAGCCGTACAACAAGGTCGCCGTCGGCATCGGTCGCCCGCCCGGACGGATGGCGCCGGCGGATTATGTGCTGAAACCATTCAGTACAAAAGAGCAGGTAGATCTCGCAATTGCGGCTGCGGACGCGGCGGATGAGATTCTGCGCGCGTTAGGCTAGCGGCATGAGACTTGCAACGATCAGGACTGGAAACACCACCACCGCGGCACGGCTTATCGACGACACCCGCGCCGTCACACTCAACGCCCCCGACGTCGGCGCACTTTTGCACGCGGGAAAATTCGAGGAGGGCGAGGAGTTCACCTTCTCCCCCGCTGATTTGGCGCCGGTGATTCCGCGCCCCGGCAAGATCATTTGCGTGGGGCTAAATTACGCGAAGCATATCGAGGAGATGGGGCATGAGCAGCCGGATGTGCCGACGTTGTTCATTAAGTTCCCGGAGGCGCTCATCGGACCGTACGACGACGCTGAGGTGCCGGACTTCAACGCGGAGTCGTTGGATTTTGAGGGTGAGTTGGCGGTGGTCGTCGGTAAGCGGGCGCGCCATGTGTCCAACGGCGCGGATTACATTGCTGGCTACAGCGTGATCAACGACTACACGCAGCGCACGTATCAGAAGCGCACGCAGCAGTGGCACCAGGGCAAGTCGTTGGAGAAGACGGCGGGGTTCGGCCCCTGGGTGGATACGCAGTGGCAGCCGGGTCCCGCGATTACGACGACGGTTAATGGTGAGGTGATGCAGCATTCGCGTACCGACGACCTCGTGTTTACCCCCGCGAAACTCATCGAGTTCATCTCGCATTTGTATCCGCTGGAGCCGGGCGACGTGATCGCCACCGGCACTCCGGACGGCGTTGGTCACGCCCGCAACCCGAAGCGTTACCTCAAAGATGGCGACACGGTGCGTGTTGAGATCGAGGGCCTTGGTGCGATCGAGAACACGACCCGCGTGATTTCTTGCTAGCCTCGTGCCCATGAGCCAGCACGCGATGTTGACCAGCAAGTATCCGCCGTCAGATAACCTCTACGAATCGCAGTCACGCGAGGGCGACATCTCGCTCATGCTGTGCCATGGGTGGAGTACCGGCGAGATCGAGGCGTTTTTTGAGGACGATAACGGCGGCGATCCGGTCCCAGGGCTCGATGTGCTTATCGACGACATCCGCGCCGAGTACGCCAACCTCATCCCCAAAGCTTCCGAGGACGCGCGACGCCTTGATACGCTCCGCGATGCTCTGGCTGAGCGCAACCTCGCGTTCTCGTTCGACGAGGGGCTTACTCAAAGCGACTGCGCCGAGGAAGCCGCCGAACAGGCAGAAAATGATGGCCGCAGCGGCTATGTGTACTGCACGAACCAGGACGTGGATCGGGTCATCCACACCGGCGAGCTTTACTTCGGGTTTAGCTCCGTTGAGGCGGCCGAATCGCTCATGGAAGCGCTTCGCGGTGTTGGCATGACCCCGATGTGGGGCGGCAAACCTACCGAGCGTGTGGCGTGTGAGGGGCTCGTCGTCGAGCTCCCGCTCGCGGATTAGAAGCCGAGCTGATCGAGCAGGCGAACTTCTGCTTCTGCGATTAACTGCAGCGGGAACAGCAGAAGGAGAAACGGTGCGGAGCTCAGCATCACCCCAGGAGCTTTCTCCGTCCCGCTCTTGTTGGCACCGCCGTTGAGTTGGTCGGCGCCGTTGATGATGTTGGTGACAAGGAAGTTGTAGAGGCCCCAGGCGCTGCCGCTGTAGGCACGGTCAGTGTTGGCATTCGCGGCCGGGGCCGCTGGTGCCGCATTCGCGGCCGGGGCGAGCGCGCCCAGTGCGAGCGCGCCGGTCGTTGCAGTGGCAATTGCGATCTTGGAAAGCTTCATACCTCTCTCATCGCAACAGCTGTCTAGGGCGTTAGCATCCGCTCGATCTCGGCAGCCGGTGCAGCCATCAATGCTCCCCGATCGGCGCCGACGAGGCAGTAGTCGTTATCCCTGGTCATCGGCCGTAAATACGGGTAGGTCGGCGGCAGGTCAGGATTTTCCCGCGTGAAATCTGTTTCCACACCGCTCGCCCACCGTCCGGAAAAGGCACGGGAGACCACGGCGGGTGTGTCGGTGCGCAGGAGTTCGCGGTTGTGTTGGCTGGTGCCGGCTTCGTCGGCGAGGAGGAATGCGGTGCCGCAGGCGACGGGCACGTCGAGCGCTGCCACGTCTTCGGCGTTGCGGATGCCACCGGCGGCGATCACGGGAACGGTGGCGAGGGGCCGCAGATCCGCGAGCAACTCCGGCAATGAGCGCTGGTCAGGGTCGTCGTGTTGGCTCCAGGTGCCGCGGTGGCCACCGGCGCGTGGGCCCTGGATGATCACGCCATCGACTCCCCTGGCTTGGGCTTCGCGCAGTTCGGCCTCGTTGGTTACTGTCGCCCAGGCTTCCGAGCCGACCGCATGCAGTTGTGCGATCTCGGTTTCGGTGAAGCAGCCGAACGTCGAGGACACAACGGCGGGTGCGGCCTCCAGCACGGCGGCGAACTTTTCGGCGTAGTCGGATTCGAGCGCCGGAACTTCCTGTTGGAGGTGGTGGGCGGTGCGGTGGACGTCGTCAGGCAATGGCTCGGGTTGTGGCACGAAGAGGTTCGCGCCGAACGGTGCTTCGCACGCCACTAGCCATGAACGTGCCTGGGATACGCTGCAGGTGCCGAGCGCGATGAAGCCGAACGACACCGCGTTGACGAGTTCGGGTGTGGATGGTCCGCCGGCCATGGGTGCTGCGATCACGCGTGGAAATTCCATGGGTACAGTGTGGCACGTGTTTGGTTTTTTCAGACGTCCCAAGGCTGATTGGCTGGTTGTGGGGTTGGGTAACCCGGGTGCGGAGTATGCACGCACGAAGCACAATGTGGGCTTTTTGGCGCTCGACGAGTTGCCGAAGCTCGATGGTGTGGCGCGTTGCAAGCCGCAGACGTATATGAATCTGTCGGGTGAGGCGGTCGCTCCCCTTGTCCGGAAGTTCAACGTGCCGCCGGAGCGGGTCATTGTGCTTCACGACGAGCTCGATCTCCCAGCCGGCAAAGTCCGCGTGAAGTTGGGCGGGAACGAAAACGGCCATAACGGTCTGAAGTCGATTACGGAGCACCTGGGGACGCGCGATTACGTCCGCGTGCGCATTGGTATTGGCCGCCCGCCAGCGGGTACGGCGGTGCCTGATTGGGTGCTCAGTGAGGTTTCCGGCGACGAGGACATCGCAACCGCGGCGGAGGCCGCCCGCCTGATCGTCGCCGAGGGGTTAGCGAAGGCGCAGAACGTTATCCACGCGCGCTAATTGCCTGTTCTAGGTCGGCAAGCACGGTGCCCAGCGCGTCGGTGTTGGCGGCCTTTTCTTCCTCGAGGTCGGTGCCGAAGATGTTGATGCCCACCTGGTTGCGGATGTCAAACATGGAGAAATTCGCGACGATCTGGCGCCAGTGCTCGATCGCACGGATCGCACCGGTGCCGCTGTAGCCGACGAAGGCGACCGGCTTGCCTGCCCACTCGGAGGCGAGTGAGTCGAAGGCGTTTTTCATGGTGCCGGGGATGGAGTGGTTGTACTCGGGGGTGACGAAGACGAAGCCGTCGCAGGCGTCGATGGCGTTTGACCAGGCGGTGACGGCGTCGTGCTCGTATTGTTTGTTGGCGGCGCCCGGCACGGTGGCGGCGGTGAGCGCCGGGACGTTGAACTCTGCGAGGTCGAGGAGTCGGTACTCGACGCTGTCGCGGGCGTTGCCGGTGTCGCGTACCCAGTGGGCGACACCTTCGCCGACGCGGCCTTGACGGATGGATCCTAGAATTACGCCAATTGTTGTCATGTACGCGACTGTACTCGGTGGGTGGGTCGTCGATAAGCTAGCGCCCCATGAGCACTGTTTCCGAGGCCGCCCGCCGCCGCACGTTCGCTGTTATCGCCCACCCGGATGCGGGTAAGTCCACGTTGACGGAGGCGCTGGCGCTGCATGCGCATGTGATTTCGGAAGCTGGCGCGGTGCACGGTAAGGGCAACCGCAAGTCGACGGTGTCGGACTGGATGGAGATGGAAAAGGAGCGCGGCATTTCCGTCGCATCGTCGGCGCTGCAGTTTGAGTACGCGCCGGAGGGGCACGAGGGCGAGCCGTATGTGGTCAACCTCGTCGACACCCCGGGCCACGCGGACTTTTCGGAGGACACCTACCGTGTGCTTTCCGCCGTGGATGCCGCGGTCATGCTGATCGACGCGGCGAAGGGCCTCGAGCCGCAAACCCTGAAACTGTTTCGCGTGTGCAAGGCGCGCGGCCTGCCGATTGTCACGGTGATTAACAAGTGGGACCGCGTGGGTCGTGAGCCGCTTGAACTTGTCGACGAAATCGTTACCGAAATCGACCTCCAACCCACCCCTCTGTACTGGCCGGTAGGCGAAGCGGGTGACTTCCGCGGGCTCGCGCACGTCTCCTCCGATGGCGAGATCGACGGGTACGTACACTTCACCCGCACAGCCGGCGGTTCGACGATTGCGCCAGAGGAGCACTACTCCGCCGACGAGGCCGCCGCGAAGGAAGGCGACGCGTGGGACACCGCGCTCGAAGAAGCGGAGCTTTTACTTGCCGACGGCGCCGTCCACGACCAGCAGCTCTTCGAACAGTGCATCACCTCCCCCATCATTTTCGCCTCGGCGATGCTGAACTTCGGCGTGCACCAGATCCTGGACACGCTGTGCGCAATCGCACCGGCACCCGAGGGCCGCGCCTCCGACCCAAAGGCCGTGGAGGCATCCACGACCGCGATGGATACCGAGCGCGAAGTTGGCGACGACTTCTCCGGCGTGGTGTTCAAGGTCCAGGCCGGCATGGATAAGAACCACCGCGATACGTTGGCGTTTATGCGCGTGGTCTCCGGCGAGTTCGATCGCGGCATGCAGGTCACGCACGCCCAGTCGGGCCGCAGCTTTTCCACGAAGTACGCCCTGACCGTCTTCGGCCGCAACCGCGACACCGTGGAAACGGCGTTCCCGGGCGACATCATTGGCCTGGTCAACGCGGGCGCGCTGGCGCCGGGCGACACGATCTACGCCGGCAAGAAGGTCCAGTTCCCACCAATGCCACAGTTCGCACCGGAGCACTTCCGCACGCTGCGCGCGAAGTCGCTGGGTAAGTACAAGCAGTTCCGCAAGGCGCTCGAGCAGTTGGACGCCGAGGGCGTCGTGCAGATCCTGCGCAACGATACGCGTGGCGACGCCGCCCCGGTCATGGCCGCCGTCGGCCCCATGCAGTTCGAGGTCATGCAGGCTCGCATGGAAAACGAGTACAACGTGGAAACGGTCACCGAGCCGATCCCCTACTCGGTGGCCCGGCGCACCGACGCCGATTCCGCGCCAGAGCTGGGCCGCCAACGCGGGGTGGAAATTTTCACGCGTACAGACGGCGAGATCATCGCGCTGTTCGGTGACAAGTGGAAGCTGGCTTTCGTCGAGAAGGAGCACCCGGAGCTCACCATCGAGCCGCTCATCGCCGACTAGCGCTTCGCGGTGAGGAACTCGCGCATCGCGGGCCAGTCGCGCTCCACCTGGGCCTGGCCGGCAGCGTAGTTCGCCCACAGTTTCTCCGCGTTGAGCTCGGTGGACTCCACTCCCATCGCATCGGGGAAGAAAATGTAGGCGTTGCCGGCTGCCGCTTCGTCGATAAGCGACTGCTTCGCAGCGTTGTAAATGCCCGGCCGAGCAATCATGGCGTCGGCGACTTTCGGCGTGCTGCGCATGATGCGACGCACGGCGCGCTCGCGCTTTTGCGGCCCCTTGACGTAGTCGCGCGGGCGGGTGAGCACGGCGAGGAAACGAGTGTAGCCGGCGGCGCGGGCGGCGTCGATAAGCAAACCGCCCGAGGTGCCCAGCGCGCCATCGACGTAGGGCACGCCGTCGATCTCGCGCATCTTCATCAGGACCGGCATCGTCGACGACGTCCGCGCGGCGAGGGCGACATCCTCCAAAGTGCGCAGGTTGTCGCGGTTAAACGCCACCGTCTCCCCTGTGTCGGCGCGCACGGCCTCCACGTGGACCTCCTCGGTGGTCCGGGCAAACGCGTCAAAGTCGAACGGCAGGACGTCCTCGGATTGCTCGTACGCCCATTCGCCGTTGATCAGGCCCTTGCCTCGCACCACAGAGCGCCAGCCGCCGAACTTGGGGTTACCCGGAAACTCCGTGAACGCGTTTTCAGAGCGCCACGTGTCGCGGGAGACGAAGTTCAGCGCGTGGACCGAGCCTGCGGAAATGCCGCCGACCCAGCCGAACTGGACCTCCTCCGCGATGAGCTTTTCCACCACGGGTGCGGTGTAGGAGTTGCGGGTGCCACCGCCCTCAAAGATGAGGGCGGTGTCGCGGGCGTCAATCATGCCCGCGAGCCTACGCGCACGCCCGTGGCACTTTCAACGGTGTTCAGTGTTACGGCGTCAGCGCGCCGCCGGTAACCGCAAGCGTCTCACCGGAGATGTACGACGCGTCCTCGGAGGCGAGGAACACGTACGCGCCGGCGAGCTCGGCCGGCTGTCCTGGTCGTCCGATGTCGGAGCCCTGGGCGAAGTTGTCGACGACCTCCTCCGGCTGCCCCTCAGCGGGCTGGATCACGGTCCAGATCGGCCCCGGCGCAACGGCATTGACGCGGATTCCCTTCGATGAGAGGAGCTCGCCGGCCCCCTACTCATGGCCTACATCACGCCTGTCCAGGATTTCGTCGGCGGCGCGGTCGGTCCACCGGCGGGTCTGCAGCCGCCACGCCGCCCCACTGTTGGAGCGTGGTGGTGCCTGGATGTGGCGGCGTGAGTCCATGCCGTGTTGGAGTTCTTTGGCGCGTAGGACTTCGGCGTCGATTTTTACGCCTTCGAGCAGCACGATGTTCATCAACCAGATCAGGGCGAGTACCGCCAGGACGGTGCCGAATGCGCCGTAGGTGCTGCGTATGCCGACGAGTTTGAGGTACCAGGAAAACCCGATCCATAGCGCACCGATGACGAGGAGCGCGCTTGCGGATCCGAGGGTGAGCAGGCGGAATTTGCCGGGTTTGACGTTGGGGGCGAAGTAGTAGAGCACGGAGACGAGCGCGATTGAGACCACTGCGATGACGGGGGTGCGCAGGTAGTCCCAGACGGGGAGGAAGATTGCGGTGAGGTAGTGCAGTTCGTCCTCAAGTCGTAGGGGTCGCGCGATGGGTTCGAATACGGCGTTGACGATTGAGTCGGTCAGCAGGGCCCCGAGCACGATCACCAATGCGCCAATGACCAAAACGACCGTGACAAGCCACATGGTTATCCATGTCACGACGAGTGGGCGGCCTTCGGTGCGTCCGTAGATGAGGTTGGCGTTGCGGGAGAAGGATCGCACGTACGCGGATGCTGACAGGAGCGAAATCACCACTGACACTGCCAGGGCGATGGTGCTTTCTGCTGGGGTGGCCACGATGACTGTCAGGAGACGCAGGGCTTCTGATTGCAGTTGCGCCGGTACGTATTGGGCGATGAGGTCGGTGATGATCGAGTCGGCCATGTCGTCGCCACGCGGCATGAGCAGGCTGAAGATGGAGTATGCGGCGAGCAGTATCGGCGCGACCGACAGCAGGGTGTAATAGGTCAGGGTGGCGGCGCGGTCCACCATGGCGTCGTTGGAAAAATCGGTGATGACGCGGCGAAAGACGGATGTCCACCCGGCGCGTGTGAGGCGGTTGCCGCGGCGCAGTGGTGTTTCGTAGTCGTGGGGTGTGACGACGAGGTCGCCGGTGCCGTACGACATCACCATGTCGACGCGGTGCGATTCAGACATACTGGTCACCTTATACACTCCCTTGTCATGGGAATTATCGACCGCGCGCGTGAACTTTTCGGGTTGAACCAGCCTCGGCTGGTGGAGTTGCCGGGGCGGGTGGTGCCGGTGGTCGTCGATAAGCTGCAGGTGCACACGGCGCGGCTTGCGCCCGATACCAACGAGAAGATCATCATCGTGACCACCTCAGCGAGGGCACTCGAGGAGCTTTCGCGTATCGACGACGCCGTGCAACTCACCTCCCCCAACGAACGCTCCGTCACGTTCGTGCCGGTAGACCGCAGGTCCGAGCCTGTGCTGGATCCGAAGTACGGCTGGATCATCCCCGTCACACGTGAGACCGCCGCCGAGTTTGCGGGGTTAGCAAAAGGCCCAGGCGAGCACGAACTTTCGACGCTGCACCTGGGCCTTATCCTGGAGTAATACGGCGTGACTAAACCAGTCCGATCCAGTTCCAGTAGGTGGCGGACAGCAGCAGGATGAGCAGGTAGGCCACGATGGTCAGCGGGATACCGGTGCGCAGGAACTGCTTGGAGGTAAACGCTCCGGTGCCGTAGGCCAGCATGTTTTGCGGTGCGGAGACCGGCAGCAGGAAGCCGAAGCAGATGACGAACTGCTGGATGATCACGAACCCGATGCCGCCGTTGGGTACGTCCAGGGTGGCTGCAAGGGCGATGAACACAGGGATCAGCGCGGAGGCAAGCGAGGTCGCGGAGGCGAAGCCCAGGTGGATCAGGATGTTAAACAGCGACACCAGGGCGATTGCGGCGAGGATCGGCATGGAAGATAGGCCGATAGCGCCGAAGGTTGCCTCAGACAGCCAGGTTGCAGCGCCAGTGTCCAGCAGGAACTTGCCCAGGGAGATGCCGGCGGCGAACACGACGAGGGTGCCCCAGTTGATCTGCTGCTGGGCGTACTTCCAGTCCATGACGCCGATGACCGGCATAAGCATGAAGCCGACGGCGACGATGGTGATGGTTGCGGAGGAAATCGGGTGCAGCACGCCTTCGGTGGCCCAGAAGAACAGCAGCAACACTGCGATGGCGGTGAGGCGCTTCTCAGCGCCGGTCATGGGTCCCATTTCCGCGAGCTGCTTTTCGACGAGCTCACGTCCCCCATCAATCGACTCCACCTCAGGCTTAATGGCGGCACGCATGATGAAGTACAGGGCGATGGACATCAGGATCGACCACGGTGCGGCCCAGATGAACCACTGGCCCCAGGAGACGGTCTGGCCCATTTGGTCTTCGATGAAGCCGACAGCCACGAGGTTTTGCGCCGCAGCGGTCTTGATGCCGACGTTCCAGATGGACACCGCCTGGGTTGCCGTAATCACGAGCAGCGCGGCGAGCTTGGATTCCTTGGCCAGACCGAAGGCGGCCACCATGCCCATGAGAATCGGCACGACGGCGCCGGCGCGTGCGGTTGCGGACGGGACAAAGAACGCCAGGATGATCGAGATAACAATCGCTCCGATGACAATGTTGGAAACTTTCTCGCCAGCGAACTTCAGCACATACAGCGCCAGGCGACGGTGCAGGCCGGTTGCCTGCATGGCGGTTGCCAGCGCAAGTGCCGCAGCAACAAGCGCCACCGCCGATGACGAGAAGCCGCTCATGGCGATGCTCAGGCCCTTGGAGGCACCGATCGCTTCGCCTGTTTCGGGGTCCACGGCGAACGTGAGCATGATTGCGATCAGCCCGACGATCATCACTGCGCTGACCGGGTAGGACACGGCCTCGGAGACCCACATGATCACGGCAAACGCAAGCATGCCGAGTGCGATCTTCGCTGGCATGGCAAGCCCTGCGATGGGGGTCAGGATCACAGCGGCCAGTGCGATAAATGAGAGGAAAAACGCGATCGTTTTTCCTGTGTTGAGTTTGTTTGAGGTTTGTTGTTCGGGGCTGTCTGCGGGGGCGACTGCCGTTGTCACGGTCTTCCTCCTTGAAGTGGTTGTTCCTGCATAAACATTAGTCTCACCAAATCGGCCTTCAAAATGTGACGCGTGTACTGTTTGCCCTGCATACGGGCGCGTAGCATGGCCATCATGGGCTTGAGTTCACTGTTGACGTACAACATCCATCATGGTGCACAAGATTTCCGCAATGCGCTCGGCAACGGCGCCGCTGACGCCTGGTTGCCTGCATCGTGGCAAGCGTCGCTAAACGATCTGAGCCATTCTGTCGTGGCGTTATGGGATTCGGTCATCAACGCAATCTCCATCATCGTTTAAACGGCACACCCGGTTCGCAGGACCGAGCTTTCTGGTACAAACGTAGATAATGTTCACAACACTTTGTTGCCAAAAGGAGTTTTTCCCATGAAGGCCCTCTACAGAGCCGCAATCTTCTACCTCGCCTTCGGCCTGATCTCGGGCGTGTTCTACCGCGAGTTCACCCGCGCCAACAACTTCCCAGAAGGCCAGTTCACCCAGCTCAGCGTTACCCACACCCACCTTTTGGCCCTGGGCTTCATGATGTTCCTCATCTTCCTCGCCCTAGAAAAGGTCTTCACCTTCTCGCGCAATAAGAAGCTTTTCAATATCTTCTTCTGGCTCTACAACGCAGGTTTGCTCACCACCGTGTCCATGCTGATCCTGCACGGCTCGATGACAGTGCTGGGCAAGGAGTCGGGCGCGGCGATCTCCGGCATCGCAGGTTTGGGCCACATCATGCTCACCATCGCGTTGGTCATCTTCGTGGTGCTGCTGGGTCGCGCCATCGATAGCCCTACCCGAACCTCCGAGGCAGCGTCGGCGAACTAACGCGCTACCCTCGCGGCATGAACACTCTCACGCCGATTCAGCAACGCCTCACCGACCGTTTCTTCCGCTACGTCCGCACGGAAAGCCAATCCGACGCTCTCGCCACTACAGTCCCGTCCACCGAAAGCCAATGGACGTTTGCGCGTTTGCTTGTCGACGAGCTCTCCACCGCCGGGGCCACCGACGTCCACTTGTCCGACACGTGCGTGGTCACCGCGAAGATCTCCGGCACCGGCGACGGCCCCGCGATCGGCTTCTGCTCCCACCTGGACACAGTGGATGTAAACCTCTCCCCCACGGTCAATCCGCAGCTAACCCATTACGAAGGCGGGGATATTTGCCTCAACGCCGAGCGCGACCTCTGGCTGCGCGCCGCCGACCACCCGGAACTTGCAGCGTACGAGGGCCAGCCGATCGTCCACACGGACGGCACGAGCGTGCTTGGCGCCGACGACAAGGCCGGCGTGACCGCGATCATGGAGGCGGTCACCGAGCTCGGCGGTCAGACCCCACACGGCGACATTTACATCGCGTTCGTGCCGGACGAGGAGATCGGCCTGCGCGGTGTACGCACGATCGATTTTGACCGCTTCCCCGTCGATTACGCCTACACCGTCGACGGCGGCGAGCTCGGCGAGGTTGTAGAGACCACGTTCAACGCCGCCACCGCCACCATTACCATCGCCGGCGTCAGCGCCCACCCGATGAACGCGAAGGGCAACCTGGTCAACCCGATCACACTGGCAATGGAGTTTGCCAACCAGCTCGACGCGCAGGAAACGCCCGAGCACACCGAGGGGCGTGAGGGCTTTATCTGGCTCAACGGTATCGACGGCAACCAGTCCACCTGCACCATGCAGTTGAGCATCCGCGATCATGACCGCGAAGGCTACGAGGAAAAGAAGCAGCGTCTACGCGCGCTTGCCAGCGACCTTGCCGCAGCAAACCCCCGCGCCACCATCACCTGCGACATCGTAGATGTCTACGCGAACATCTCCGACGCGAAGACCCCCGAAAATTCCGTCGGCTCCGAGCGACTGCACGCTACGATGCGCCGCCTCGGCATCGAGATTAAGGAGATCGATATGCGTGGCGGCACCGACGGGTCATGGCTGTCCAACCAGGGTGTCTACACCCCGAATTACTTCACCGGCGCGCACAACTTCCACTCGATCTACGAGTTTCTGCCGGTGCCTTCCCTCGAGCGCTGCTATGAACTCACCCTCGCCCTGATGCGTGGCGAGTAACCGGCTCACTAAGCACGCTTGATGCTGGTGCTCGTCTTGTGCATGAGCTCAGTGTCAAGTTCCTCGCGCGTGTGGCGTTTTCGGCCACAATTACTGCTGCGTTGCTCGGTTCCCTACGAGATGCACAATATATTGTGCATCCCGGCTCTGGTGTTGGGGCCGGTTGTGGTTTAGGCTCGTCGATACGCGGAAGCAAAATGGGGGCTTCCGCCCGACACCCAGGGGGGATAATTATGGCTTTTCGTGCCTACGAGCTTTACTACCTCGATTCTTACGACGAGGAAGTCGATGACCTTGTCACCATGTACGACTACGACGAGGACGACTACAGTTTCGACGACGACATCCGCTGGCACATTGACGACGACTACATCATCGAAAACGGCCTCCGCGTCGCAATACTCATCCACGACCCGGACACCCACGAAATCGACTGCGCGTTGCTCCAACCGGACAACCCACGCGCGCCCGATTGGTATGGCGTGGAGGAGATGGCCAACGTCATGGCCGAAGTCCAGCGCATCATGGTCGCTCACGACGACTACACGGTCAGTATCGTGCCACCGCAGGATCCCGCGTTCGCGCTCACGGCGCCTCGCGTCTTCCCTGCGGAAGATCTCACGGCTGCGACGGTGATGATGCTCGGCGACTCGCAAGACAACGCCTGGTACAGCGCCTTTTGTATCGAGTTCACACCGAACCTGAAGTCCGACGAGTCGTTCCCAGTCGCCGTTTTTGTGTACGACCCGCGCGATAACTGCCTTGTCAGCAAGAGCTTCACCGGCATCAACCCGTTCGCGCCGGAGGCGTTCAACCGGAGGCAACGCAGGATCGTCGAGCGCAAACTCGACGAGATCTTTGCGGCAATCGACTCCTCAAAAACCGCAACCCAACCCGTGAGCCCGTTTGCCAACCTCGGCCCGCAATTCCGTGCATCGAGGCTGCCCTCCGTCGAGGCGGTCGGCCCCGACCACGCGCTCCTCCAAACACTTGAGAGGCTTCTGGCCTGGTGGCAGGAGCAGGCAGCCTAGGCGTTAGATCATGCGCTAAATCATGCCCTGGCTCATCGCCCAGCCGGCGAGCGCAGCGCCAAGGCCGCCGATAGCGAGCAGCACGCCGATGATGATCGCCACTGGCGAGACCGCACCGTCGCCGTTGGCCGGCGGCTGCTGCGTCTTCGGCTTCTGCGCCGCCGGTGCATTGCTCGTCCCTTCGGTCTTGTCCTTCGGCTGCAGCTTCCTGCGGGCCATGTCCTTGACGTACTCCGGGGCGTCGGAGGCAAGCACCTCGGCAAGCACCTTCGCCATCTCTTCGCGGGTGTAGTTCAGCGCGGAGACGTTGTAGGACTGGCTAAACACTTCCGTTCCGCGCGAGTTTGTAACCACTACGCTCAGCGGAACGACCGGCTTGTCCAAAAACGCCGCGCGGTCGAGCTTGATGTCTACCTGCTTCTCGTCGCCGACTTTGCCGGCAGGCTTCAGGTCGTAGCTTTGTTGGAACACTCCCGAGCCGTAGTTGACGCTGACCTTAAACCGCTCGTCCACGTCTCCCAGGTTGGAGATGGTGCCGCGCAGGACGTTGTCGTCGCCAAGCTGTGCGACGACGCCATTGTCACCGTTCGCGGTTTCGTTGAGACGAAAGCCTGCCTTGTACTTGTTATTGCTTGCCGCGTTGATGACCAGTTCCTTGACGTCACCTTCGGTCAGCACCGGCATGCTTTCCTCGCCGTGCGAGTGGTCGTGATCGTGGTCGTCTTTGTCGTTTTCCTTGTCTGTCTCGTCGTTCACTCCGATGTGGCCTTGGCCAACGTTCGCGCCTGGAAGGTTCAGGTTCGCCCAGTCCGCCGGGATCTGAAACTCCCTGCCGGTCTCGTCGTGGCCGTGCGTTTCCTTTTCGGCAAAGTTGAACTGGTTGAACTGGTGCGCGTAACTCATCACCGAGTTGTACTCTTCGAGGTCATCGCGCGCCGGTGCCGTGTTTGACTCCACGTGCGCGCCGTAGTGCAGCAGGTTCAGGGTGTGGCCGAACTCGTGCAGGATCGTGTTGCGCAGCTGCTCCTGCGTGGTCATCTCAGGATGGTTCGCCACGAAGAATACGGAGTCGTTGACCAAAGCGAGGCCTGTCGAGGAGTCGCCGCGAGAAATCGTGTCGCCGATGACGCCAACGCGGAAGACCGCCTTGCGTTCTCCCAGCAACCGTTCGCGTGCCGAGATGAATTGGTTTTGCGCATACAGCGCGTAAGCCCATTCGTCTTTGGCCAACTTCGGATCGGCCAACCCTGGCATGAATTCTTTGGCGTAGTCCTCGGTCTTGCCGCCCTCGCGGTCTGCCTCCTTCATGCTGGACATCGAGGAACTGACGTACTCCGGCCCCGCAACGATGTGGAGATTGATGCCTTGTTTGGCGAAGCGCTCCTCCAACTGCTTGAGGATCTCCGGCGACGGCGCATAGTCCTTCGTGTTTGCACGCGCACAGTCGGCGAACTGGGTAAAGCCCTCCACGGATGCCGCGAAGGATTCCTTCCGATCGCACTTGAGTTGTTCCCACTCGGATCGCATCCAGTGCAGCTGCAGGAACAGGTCGGGTTTGTTTTCGTCGGCGCCCCACTGGTGGATTGGCAACGATTTGCCTGAGGAGAGTTTCATGCCGACGCGTTCCCACGAGTTGCGCAGCCCGTCGCCGTCGGAGTCGAACGCGGCTGGCTGCGGGATGAAACGCGCCTGGGTTTCGGCCTCGAGTTTCTCACCCGCTGCGAGGCTCTTGCTCCAGCGTCCGGCCTGGTAGCGCGCGTCGTTGTCGTTGCGGCTCTCCTTGGCTTTCTCAGCGGTCGGTCCTACGCCGAACCGGTCGGCGTTCGCAAACTTCACGCGTGCGGTGTGGCCGGGCTTTTCCGGGGAGACGCGAATTTCGCCGTCGAAGTATTGCTGCGCGCGGAGTTGGCCGTGGTTGCCCATGATGTCGCTTACGGCTTCGACGCGGACATTGACCGGGGCGCCCGAGACGTTGGTGGCGGTGACGGTGTACTGGATGATGTTGTCGAAAATGTTGATGGTGCGTTTGACCTCAACACCGTTAAACGTCTGGGTGTAGACAACCGTGTCGGTTCCGTCGTCTCTGCTGAGGGTTTCGGGCGTCGCGTTCCAGTCGACGGGCATTTTCGCCTCGTTGACGTACACGTCGGTGCTCAGCCCGTACTTGAGCACCTCGGCGGCGGCTTCGGGGTGGTCGAAGTCGAAAAGGCCGTGTCCGTCGGGGCGCACGGTCGCGTTGATGTACGGCGACCATGTGCTCTTCTGCTGTCCCTCAACCACAACCTGCCTGCCTTGCTGCGTGACCTTGGCCTGCGCGGGCACAACGCAGACGGGGGCGAGGGCGGCGCACAGGCCGACTGCCATTACTTTTGTGGAAAATCGCATGTTGTTGCCTACCTACCCAGTACCTGCATGATCTTGTCTTGGTTCAAAAATGCGGCGAATCCTACGCCGGCAAGCAGCGCCAGCGCGCCCACGAGGACCGCGATCCAGCCAACGCTTGTCGACGACCCCTTATCCTCAACCACCACTTTCTCCGGTGCCCTCGCCGTCAGGGGGACGTTGACCAGTTCGGAGGATCCGTCCGGGTAGGTCACCCGCACCTTGACGGAGGTGGTTTTGCCGTTGGGCACACTGCCGTTGGACCGGGCGGTGATACGGCCGGTTTTTTCGTCGATAGTTGCTGTCCAGCCCTGCTCGTTGAAGCCGTCGATGCTAAACCGCGTGCCCTCTGGCAGTTTCGACGAAGGTTCCGGACGAGCCTCGCCGCCGATAGGAACGTTCGCTCCAACATATCCGGCGTCAAACGTCGCCGCATCCGAAGGCACCGTGACCGTGGCGGTGATTTCGCGTGCGCTGCCGTCTGGGTAGCGCACCTGGATCAGCGGCTTGTAGGTTTCGTCGATCTCGGCGTTCTTCGGCGCCGTGATGCGCAGCGCGCCGGTGGATCTGTTCACACCGACCTCGAGGCCAGCGTTATCGATCACGTCGAAGACCGCCCCCTTGACCGCATCGCCAACAGCGGCGACTGCAACTGTGTTGCCCACCCGCACCGTGGTAGACGGGTAGGAGATGGAGTTTTTCACGGCGTGTGCAGAAGCGGTGGCCAAGCGAGCGCGCGCTTCAAGTTCCTTGGTGGAACCATCCTGGAAGTAGGCGATGACCTTGACCGTGAGCGGACGCGCGTTCACCTTCGGTGCGTTGACTCGCACGTCGCCGGTGTTCGCGTCCACCGTCGCGGACCAGCCGCCCAGGCTCGACCCGGATTTCATCTTGAAGGTCGTGCCCTCGGGCAACGCAGCGTCGCCGGTGCGCAGCACGGTTGCGCTCAGTCCCGGGACCACCATGATCTCGTCTTCGTAGCCGAGGTTTGCCAGGTCCGCCAGCATGGGCTCGCCGACCTCAAAGACGGCGTTGACCCTCTTGGAACTGCCGTCCGGGAAAGTGATCGTGACCGGGACCGTGTGGGAGCCGCGCTTTGCGTTGGCCTCCGGCTTGAACGTGATGCTGCCCTTGGCGTCGATGGTCACGCCCTTGGCGTTCGGCTTAAACGTTGTTCCTGCGGGCAGCACGCGGTCGTCGTATGTGAAGCCGCGCTCCACCACCTGCGCACGCGGCGAGCTCGAGGAGCGCTCCACACCAGCAGGCACCGGGGTTTTCGCCCATTCGACCGTGTAGCGATCGGCCATGGGCTTTTCTTCAGTCACGACAACCTCGACGACCTCGCGCTGGCCCGTCGGTGTGTTGACCTCTACGCGGTAAGTTCCGGGCGCGGCATCGCGCGGTGGCGTGGCGACGACCGTGCCGTCCTGCTCCACACGAATCCAGGAATCCTTCGGCGCAACCTGTTCCGTCTTGTGGCCGGAGATGACCTTTTCCACGCCGTTGGTGGTGAACCCAGACGGCACCGGGTCACTGCTCCCCTTACGCGTCGGCGTGCCAATGCCTACCTCGCCGGCGTGCACCACCACAGGTGCCCACACGAACGGATCCGGCTGCGGGGCCGGATTCGACGTCGCCGGCTCCTTTTTCACCGTAATGCCCAGGTTAGACTGCTCGGTTGGCTTGACCGTGACCTTGCCGTCGTTTTCACGTGTGACGGTGTGGTTGCTCGGTGCCTTTGCGGTCACGGTGTAATCACCTGGGTAGAGGCCATCGATGACGTACTTGCCGTCAACCTTTTCTACCTTGCGGGTTTCGTTTTTCGGTCCACCCGTGATCGTGATCGACTCTGGCTCCGCATCACCCGTGACCGAGATGTTGACGGACCCCTTGACCAGCGCCACCGTGAGCTCCAGGTCGCGCGGCTTGTTCGGCTCGACACTGAAACGCTGGGTTGTTCCTCCGTGGTTGTCGCTGGATTCAACCTGCACGGTGTATTCGCCGGCGTGCAGGTTGCCCGCGTTAAACCTGCCGTGTGCGTCGGTCGTATCCTCGGCGACTTCCCCACCGTTCTGGGTGATGCGAATGGGGGCGTTGGCGACGGGTGCGGAGAGGTCGTCGAGAAGCGTGCCGCTCACCGCGTTGAGCGTCTTCACCAGGATTTCGCCGCTGCCGTGCCTGCCGGGCTGCAGTGTGACTTCCCGGCTGCCTTCGCTGTGGGTCTCGCTTTCGGCGGCTTTGGCCGTATAGGTTCCGGGCAGGATGTCCTCGACCGTAGCCATGCCTTCCGCGTTGGTATTCACCGTGCGCCCGGCGACATCAAGTTTGGCGTTGGCGACGGGGTGGCCGGTGTCGTCGACAACCTGCAAGACGAGGTCCACCTTGTCCAGCGCGAGCGCAAAGTCGTGCGTTTCGGTGCTGTCCTTTTTCACCTTCGCGGCCTGCGACGGCGCCGAATACCCTTGTAGGTCCGCAATCTCGACGGTGTAGGTGCCCGTTGGCAGATCAGCAATCGAGTACTCCCCGTTGACCACCGCCGCAGTCTTTTTCACGCCAGCGGTGTTCTGGTCTGCGCCACGGACCTGGATCTCGGCAGGTTGGCCACTTGGCAGTCCGGTGACGCTACCTGCGATATTGCCCAGGTTGCGCACAACGTTGAGCGTCTTTTCCGTCGTGTCATTCGGGTTGATGGTGACATCGCCACCACCTTCGATCGTGTAGCCTTCCGGTGCTTGCGTCCCAAGGGTGTACTCGCCCGGGTACAGGTCATTCAGGAAATAGTTGCCGTCGGCTTCCGCAATCGACAGGTACTCGGTGTTCGGGCCACCGTTGAGAAACACCTCCGCCGGAGCCACCGGCCCCGACGTGGCAACCTTGATGGCCCCGCGGTGCAGCGCAACCTTGAGCTTTACCGATTCGGTGTCCCCACCGGGCTCGACGGTGAAGGTTGTGCTCGCCCCGCCGTGCGTGTCGGTGTCCTCAATCTCTGCGGTGTAGTCGCCTGCAGCCAGCGCGCTGGCATAGAAGTTGCCCTCCGGAGTGATGGGGATAGTGCGGATGACGTTGGAGCCTTGCTTGACGACGACCTGCGCGTCTGTCACAGCCATACCAAGGTCGTCGACAACGATGCCGCCTACTTGGTTCAGCGAACCAACCTTCACCGTCACGGGAACATTGTCGCCCGGGTACAGCACAAACCCCTGGGATGCGCCGCTGTATTTGCCCCTGGCGGCAGCCACTGCGACGGTGTAGGCGCCAGGCGCGAGATCCCCAAACGTTGCAACGCCCTCGGTGTTGGTGGTTACGGTCCGTCCGTCAACGGTGACTGAGGCATCGGCGACTGGCCTGTTGGCGTCGTCGACCACCTTGATCACACCCGTGACGTTGTCCGCAATCACCGCGAACCCAACAGTCCTGTTTTCGTACTTTTCCACCTTGGCGTTCTGCGGGCCCGTGACGGAGTATCCGCGTGGCACGGAGTCTTTGATCACTTCGACGCGGTAGTCCCCGGTGGGCAGGTCCGGGAAGCTGTAGTGTCCGCCTGAGACGGTCTGTTCCAAAATCTCGGGACCCGTGACGCGGACCTTGACCTGCTTGTCGGCCGGCACGCCGGAGATCACGCCGGAGATGCTGCCCTTGTCGCGTGTGGCGGTGAAGTTTGCGTTCGCGGTTGTCGCGCGTTTGACGTCCACGTCTGCCGTTTGGGTCACCGAATACCCCTTCGGCAGCGACTCTGGGACGACCTCGAGCACGTGCTTGCCTACTGCCAGGTTCGGGATGGTGAACTCCGCGTTCTCATCGGTGTCTACGACAGTGTTCGTACCGACGACACGCACCTTCACCTTGGTGCGTTCCGGCAGCCCGTTGACCTTTCCGCTGACTTTGCCGTACTGCTGCTTGCGCTGCACAACGATCGGGTCCGCGATGCGGTTGACGCGCTGATCCTTAACGACGACACCATCGACCTCTGTCCCCTGACTGTCCTCAGTTTCGCCCACGACCAGCGTGTACTTATCCTCTGGATCCTTGGGCACCGGAACCTTGGGCACGGTGAAGTTACCGCTTTGATCAGTCTGGGCCGACTTACCGCCGACGGTCACACGTGCACCGGAGATGCCGACTCCCTTGTCGTCGATCACCCGGCCGGTGACGGTGATCGGGTACAGATCAAAATCCGGGGCGGTGGCCTCGTCCTTCCACGGCTTGGTCGCCGGACGCACAAAACCCTGCGGTGGTTGCACCTCAATCTGGTACGTCGCCCCCGGGTTGTTCGACGACAACCAGTAGGAGCCGTCATCTGCGACCGCTTCTTCGCCTTGGAGGTCCTCCCCTTTCAGCGACTTGCTGTTCACCAACACCTTCGGGCGGCCGACCGGCTCCTCGTCCGGATTATGCACACGCACCTTGCCCGTTGCAGACAGGTTGACAAACGGCATGGTGAAGCGCGAGCCACCACCGGCCATCGGGGTCGGATACGCACCGCCTTTCCCCCTGGCCCAAAGGATGAGCTGGTGATTCATATCAACCTGGACATCAGGCAGGTTGTAGCGCAGACGGATCGCGTAGTTGCCCGAGGGGGTCACTGAAACGCTGCGGTGGACGGTGACGTCATAGGTCTTTATCACTTGCGCGCGACCATTTTGAAACACCCGGTGTTCGAGTGTGAACTGCGAAGTCTCCGGAATCTTGTCAAACACCGGATCGCCCAGCGGTGCCGGCTCGATCTTTTTGAACACGGCTGGAGGTGTGGTCTCAGCAGGCACAAACTCGAGCGCCACCGTGTTTACCCGCATGGGCTTGCTAAAGAAGATCGCCCCGCGCCAATCTCGCTCAATACGAACCTCACCATGGATGATGCCGTCCTGCGGCTGTGGCGCGAACTGCGCGTGCGCGACCGGGGTGAAGGTACCCAGCGGGACTTCGGCGACCGTGCCGGCAAGCGCGAGCACCGTCGCAACTGCGGTGATGCGCATGCCCCGTGGGCGGTGTACGCGACGGGGGTCATCGGAATAGCGAGACATGGGCGTCATTCAACTTTCTCGAAGCAACGGCACGGGAAACGAACGGTAAAACACAGGAATGATACCACTTAGTTATATGCCTTATCTAAACCTTTCATGGAACTGCCAGCTATTCCACACCCCTACTACACGACGAAGCGCCCCGGCCGAATGTGGCCGGGGCGGTGGAGTCGTCGCTAAGCAAACGCGCTACTGAATCTCAGACGGCTCCTTGCGTGCCGGGTACACGGTCGGGCGCACACCCGCAATGTCCTCAACAACGCGAACCACCTGGTGGGAGTAGCCGTACTCGTTGTCGTACCAGACGTAGAGCACGAGGTGGTTGCCGGAAGCAATCGTGGCCAGACCATCAACCACGGATGCGTGGGAGGTACCAAGCAGGTCCGTGGACACAACCTCCGGCGAGTTGATGTAGTCGAGCTGCTGGCGCAGGTTGGAGTGGGTGGACACGCGACGCAGGAAGGTGTTCACCTCGTCCTTTTCAACGTCCTTCTCCAGGTCCAGGTTCAGCACAGCCATGGACACGTCCGGGGTTGGCACGCGGATGGCGTTGCCGGTGAGCTTGCCCTCAAACTCCGGCAGGGCCTTAGACACGGCCTTCGCCGCACCGGTCTCGGTGAGCACCATGTTCAGGCCCGCTGCGCGGCCGCGACGGTTGCCCTTGTGGAAGTTGTCGGCCAGGTTCTGGTCGTTGGTGTACGCGTGAACCGTCTCAACGTGACCGTGCTTGACGCCGTAGCGGTCGTTGATCACCTTCAGCACCGGGGTGATGCCGTTGGTGGTGCAGGACGCTGCGGACAGGATGCGCTCGTCGCCGATCATGTCCTGGTTGATGCCGTAGACAATGTTCGGGATGTCGCCCTTGCCCGGCGCGGTAAGCAGCACGCGGTCCACACCCTTGGACTGCAGGTGCTGGGACAGGCCCTCGCGGTCGCGCCACACGCCAGTGTTATCGACGACGATGGCGTTATTGATGCCGTACGCCGTGTAGTCGATCTCGGCCGGGTCGTTGGCGTAGATCATCTGGATCGGGGTGCCGTTGGCCCAGATGATTTCCTTCTCCTCATCCACGGTGATCGTGCCGTTGAACGGGCCGTGGACGGAGTCGCGGCGCAGCAGGGATGCGCGCTTGATGATGTCGATGTCCCCCTTCTTACGCACCACCACCGCACGCAGGCGCACGCCGCCGTACATTGCCTCACGCGCGATCAGGATGCGGGCGAGCAGACGGCCAATTCGGCCGAAGCCGTAGAGCACAACGTCGCGTGCATCGAGCTCGGAGGAGGTACCGATGACGTCAGCGAGCTGCGCATCCAGGAAGGTACGCAGATCCTTCTCGTCGGAGTACTTGAACTCCTTGGCCAGGCGGCCGAGGTCGATCGAAGCGGTGCCGAGATCCATCTCCACGAGCTCGCGCAGGATCGGGAGCGTCTCGTCGAGGGCGAGCTCCTTTTCGTCGATACGACGCGCGTAGCGGTGTGCCTTGATGATCTCGATGTCGGTCACACCCACCAGCAGGCGGCCGTAAACCGAGGTGACCGCGTTATGTTCGCGGTGCAGGCGGCTGATCAGCGGCAGCATCTCCTGGGCAAGGGTGAGCTTGTGGTTCCAGTCGTCGCGGGGGTTTGTGGTTTCGGTCAACGTTGCTCCTTCAGCGTGTTGGATTCGGGGGCAATTTCAGCCCCACACCGCCATTTACTTTAGCGCAGGACAGCGCGATACTTGGAGGGGTCCGCCTCGGGGGCAAACTTGGGGGCCTGATCCTTATCGACGAGCACCGCACGCACCCCTTCCGCAAAGTCCGGCTCACGCACCATCACCGCGCCCAGGCGGCGCTCGTTGTCCAGCGCGCCGGCCAGATCCTGTGATGCGTTGGCTGCGATGAGTTCCGCCGCCGCCACGAGCGACGACGGGGACGCCTGCTTGGTCAATTCCTGCACCTTCTCGCCGAACTCGCCGTCAAGGCGCTCGCGGATCTCGGCCCAGGAGCCGGTGAAGGTGGCCTCGATGTCCTCGTACAGTGCCTCGAGCTGCGATTCTCCTTGCTCCAACCCGATCTCGTCGAGGTAGCCGGGCCCGTGCTCCACGATCCCGTCAAGCACTCCCTCGAGCGAGGCAACCTTGTGCGTCGCCAGACCGGTGGCGAGCATGTCATCGGGGGTAAGCCGATACCCCGTCAGCGCCAAAAACGCGCCGAGCGCTTGCGAGGGGCGCTTTGGCAGGTTCTGCAACAGCCACGACATGCCCACATCCGTGATGTAGCCGATGTTCATCTCCGGCATGGACGCAAACGCATCCTCGGTGACCACCATGTGCGAGCCGTGCGCCGACACACCCATGCCACCGCCCATGATCACGCCGTTGCACAGCGCGATGTACGGCTTGGGGTAGTTCGCAATGTCCAAGTTCATGGCGTACTCGTCTGCGAAAAACGTATCGACCTCATCCAGGCGTCCCTCGAGGACACCGTCGCGCGCGGCACGGACGTCGCCGCCGGAGCAAAAGTGTTTGCCAGAGGACTGGATGACAACTTGGGTGACGGTGTCGTCGTCACGCCACTGCTTCAGGATCTCGTCGATGGCGCGTGCCATCTCCGGGTTCAGAGAATTCAGGGCCTTGGGGCGGTCGAGGGTGATCACCCCGGTCGTGCCGCGTACTTCGGTCTTCACAAACTCAGTCATGCCGCCCAGTGTTCCACATCACACCGGTATGGTGTGGGCAATGCAGACGCCACGACTGATCGCACTCGACATGGACGGCACCCTCCTCACCCCGGAAGGCCAGGTACCTGAGCGCTTTTGGCAGCTTTACGACGACGCCACCGCCCAGTCCGTCACCATCACCCCCGCCTCCGGCCGCCAACTGGCAACACTGCAACGCATGTTCCCCGCATGCGAGACGTTCATCGCCGAAAACGGCGCGGTGGTGTGGCACGCCGGCGAAGTTGTCTCCACCACCGCCCTGTCCGCGGACGCCGCGCGCAACTTGATCGCAGCGCTACCCGACGCTCCTTTTCCCGCCCACACCGTCATCTGCGCCCCGGAAGTAGCCGCCACCCTCCCGCTGCCGCCAGCAATCGACGCGGAGGTGGACAAGTACTACGCCTCCCGCACTACGCTGTCGGCGCTCGGCGACCACCCCAGCCCCGTGGTCAAGATCGCCCTCTACGTTGAAACCGACGCCGAACGCGACGCCCTGCCCTGGGTCCGCGAACACGCCCCCGACCTGCGCGCAGTGGTCAGCGGCAAGCACTGGCTGGACATCATGCACCCCGATGCCGACAAGGGCCACGCGTTCGAAGCGCTCGCCGGCACGCTGGACATCCCCCTTGCACAGACGGCGGCATTCGGCGACTTCCTCAACGACCTCGGCATGCTCCGCGCCGCCGGCCACGCGGTAGCGATGGACAACGCGCACCCCGACCTCAAAGCGATCGCGGATGAGGTGATTGGGACGAATGGGGACGAGGCGGTCGTCGATAAGCTTGCGCAATGGCTGCAATGATCGACTTCACCCAACCCGCCGACGTCGTCGCACCGCAGTTGCTAGGGTGCCTGATCACCCACAACGGGGTAACCGTGCGCCTGACCGAAATCGAGGCATACCTCGGCGCTGAAGACCCCGCCGCCCACACGCACAGGGGCAAAACCGCCCGCAACGCCGCCATGTTCGGCCCACCCGGCAGGCTGTACGTCTACCTCTCCTACGGCATCCACCACAACGGCAACATCGTCTGCGCGCCCGAAGGCATCGGCCAAGGCTGCCTCATGCGTGGCGGCGAAATCGTCGCCGGCGAAGCACTCGCCCGCCAGCGACGCCAACGCCCCGACCGCGCGTTGATCCCGTTTGAAAACCTCGCCCGCGGGCCAGGCAACCTCGGCCAAACACTCGCACTGGGGTTAGGCGACAACGGCACCCCCATTCACCTCACCCCGCGCGATGCGGAACCCGAATGGGTCGCAGGACCCCGCATCGGGATCAGCAAAAACAAAGACGCCCCGTGGCGGTTCTGGATCCCCGGCGACAAGACCGTATCCACACCACGCGGGCGCCCGAAGCGGATCAACCTTTTGGGTGATTGATTGAAGGTTAGGCTTACCTATATTCTCAATCTGCAACTAAGGGTAACCTACCCTTCATTCCTAGATTGGAGAAGCAGATGACCATGGCCGCCCCCACTGACCAGCGACTGTCGGCCGCACTCAAAGACCAGACTGCCACTGCGCACTCCAGCGCCGAGAATTCCCCCTTCATGTCGAGCCTTGGAAAAGGCGAGCTGGACCGGGCAGCCGTAGCAGAGCTGACAGTGCAGTACTTCCACATCTATTCGGCACTCGAAGATGCGGTGCGCCGCGCCGCTTCCCACCCCGCGGTGGCGCAGATCGCCGACGAGCGCCTCGAGCGCGTGCCCGCCCTCGAAGCCGATCTCACCGCCATGCTCGGTGCCGGCTGGAAGGAAACCACCGCCCCACTCGATGCCACGAGGCGCTACGTTGCCGAACTCGAGGCGCTCACCCCGGACTCCGGCCCGGAAGTCATCGCCCACCACTACGTACGCTACCTCGGCGACATTGCCGGCGGACAGGTGCTCGCACGCGTGTTCCAGAATGCGTACGCGCTGCCCGACGAGGCATTGCACTTCTACAACTTCTCCGCGGTAGGCAAGATCCCACACTACCGCGCGCACTACAAGGAGGCGCTCGACGCGATGCAGCTTAACGACGAAGAGCGCGCACGAATCATCTCCACCGCCCAGCACGTTTTCGCCCTGAACCAGGCAGTGTTCCAGGACCTTTCGATCCACGCCGGCTAGGCCGAGGCTCCTTAACGCCTGTCAACGTAAGCGATCGCACCCCAGATCGCCCCAGCCGCCACGAACGCAGTGAGCACTCCGCCGGTGAGCGTGAACTGCGCAGGCACCAGAAACAGCACTAGCACTGCCAAGCAAACAATCAACCCCCAAGCCACCGCGAGGACGATCCCCGCGCGTTTGCCCAGTCGAGCACCGGCATCGCGGCCCTTATGCGAGGGCAGTGACGAAAGCCCGAGAACCGCAGCCACCAACGCCACGCTCGCAGGGAACGCCACCCAGATGCTTCCGGTACCCGCCCCAAACGCGATCACACCTGTGATCAAGGCGATCAGGGCGCGCTCCCAGGTGACGAAGTGCACAGCGCCGCCTTCATATGTGCGCGGCAATCGCACACCGACAGGTCGAATGAGTTTGGTAGCAGGTCCCGTCTGTTGCGCCATCACGACAACCCCTTTCAACATTATGCAAACCTAACCTTACTTAGGTAAGGTTAGCCTACCTACTTTTTGCTATTTCGCACCTCGAGGCAACCATGAATGTTCGCACCCACCTCGGCGCAGTCGCTTGCGCGAGTCTGATCGGCTTTACCGCCACCATGTTCGGCGCCGCGCCTGCGCTTCTTCCTCTCGCGGCGGCCGAAGAGTCTGCCAGCACACACCGCAGTGTCTCAGCGGGAACCATGCAATGGGGGGTGCGCGAATCGTTCAGAAAATACATCGAAGGTCCCATAGCCCACGGCAGCATTTCGGTCGGTGGCGGCGCACAGCGCTCAGGCGACGGTTTCACGTTCGACGCCAAATCCTCGGCACTGACTTCAGCCTCGGCCGGCGAAATCAGCTTCCAGGGTGAGGTCCATTTCACCGGGCACAACGGCGCGCTTGATATGACGCTGCGCAACCCCACAGTGGTGGTCAATGGCGCTCAAGCCGAACTGCGGGTGGATTACGCTTCACGGAAGTACGAGGGCATGAACTCGACCGGCCCGGTGCGCGAAGGCACCCAAGAGCTGCTCGCCACCATCGCGCTCAACGCCGCCCCGGATTTCTCCGCACAAACAACGACCATCGCAGGCCCCACCTCCCTCACCACAACCGGTGCGGAGATCTTCGGTGGCTTCTACGAGGTGGGCGCTCCACTCGACCCGGTCACAATTGAGCTATCGCTTAACGACGCCTCCGGCCCCGCCCCACAGCCCAAAGAGGGCGGCGGCACCTCCGGCGCAAAGAGATCGGGCGCCACCTCCGGCCCGGCCCGCCTCCTCGGCGAGATCAACGACACCCTGGAAGAACTCAACGCGATGTTCGCCAACACTGAGACACTGCTGCGCAGCGGTGAGTCACTGCATCGCCGGGTACTTCCGACGCAGGAAGGCACGAGCCCTGCACCAGCGGCCAACAGCGGCGCCCCCACGTCCAATGCCCCCCGAACGGGAGGAACCTCCAACGCAACGAACAGTCCAGCGAACGTCAACCCTGGCTCCGTCCCCGCGACACCAGCCGGCGCGCCGAAGGTGAGTGGCGGCACGAACACCGGTAATGCAGCAAAACCCACTGGTGCGGCACCTGCGGGTGGCGCCAGCGACAGCGGGATCTGTGACTCGAGCGCGTCTCGCGGGATTGTCAGTTCCGAGGCCCAGTGGGGCATTCGCCAATCTTTCCGCACGTACATCCGCGGCAACATCGCGAAAGGACGCTGGGAACTCAAAGGCGTCGGCGACGACGGCAACGCGTTCACGTTCTCCGGCAATTCCGGCGCGGTGGACACTGCCGCACGCTCCGGTTCCATCCTCTACCCCGGCACCATCCATTTCACCGGCCACGAAGGGGTGTTAGACACCCGCTTTTCCAATATGGAGATCCAGTTCAGTGGCGATTCGGGCCAAATCGTCATCAATGTTTCGTCGAATAGCACTGATGGCAAGGCGAATGATTTCGGCCGCATCGCGATCGCCAACTTATCCTTCAGCGAGCTGAGCGTTTCCGATTCCGCGGTGTCCGGCTCCGCGCAGGCGACGCTCACCCAAGTCGGCGCGGAGGCGTTCGGCCAGTTCTACCCCGCTGGGGCCCCACTCGACCCAGTGAGTTTCAGCGCTCGCCTCGGCAACACGGCGAACTGCCGCGAGGGGCAGGGTGGGGCCTCCTCGGAGTCGTCGACAGGCAAAGGCGGAACCGCAGGTGACGCTGCGGCGCTGAAGCGCGGCGGCACGGCAGGAGCCCAAGCGAAGCTGAACTCAGGGACGACCCCCGAAAACGCAAAAGGCAGCGTGTTCGACGAGGTAGAAGGTACAGATGCCGTGGAATCCGCCAAACAGCCCGAAGGCGGAAAGTTCCAGATCAAAAACTCCGCGGCAGGCGACGGCGCCGGCAGCGGAGGCTGGGACGACTCAACGGTGGCCAAACTCCTGCTTCTGGTGGCCTCGCTGCTCGGCGCCGGTGGCGCGCTGACCAGGTTTATTGCGACCGGATAAAACCGGATAGAAAAGGAAACTCTCAATGAAGCTTTGGAAAACACCCCTCGCCTGCGCGGTCGCGGCGGCCGTGGGTCTGTCGCTTGGAGGTTGCGCCAGCTGGGACAACCCCGTGCAAACCGAACAAAAGGCGCTTTCGCAGTCGCTCGCAACCGGAGCCGACCCGCACCAGGCTGAGGGCGTCGCGATGGTATCGGAGATTTCCGAGGTAGAACCCGTCGAAGCGGAGCGCGAAACTGCGCTGCCCGTCGAACTCACTGACGCCGACGGCCACGACGTCACGGTTACCGACACCTCCCGCATCCTCGCGCTCGACCTCTACGGCACCTACACAAAGACGCTCCGCGGTATCGGGTTGGCGGACAACATTGTCGGTCGCACGGTCAGCTCCGCGGAACCCTCGCTTTCTGACCTTCCCGTGGTCACCGAAAACGGTCACTCACTAAACGTGGAGGCAATACTGAACTTGCGCCCGACGTTGGTCATCGTGGATCACTCCGTCGGTCCGAGCGAGGCCATCGACCAAATCCGCGCGGCGGGCGTGACCACCGTCGTCATGGAGCCGAAACGGACCATGGCATCAATGGGAGAGGACATCATGAACGTGGCCTCCGTCGTCGGGGAGCCAGAAGCGGGCAAACTCCTCGCGGAACGAAGTGAAAAAGAGGTGCAGCAAGCTCTCGAAGCGATCAAACAGGTCGTCCCGAAACAGCCGCTGCGCATGTCATTCCTGTACGCGCGCGGGACCGGCGGCGTGTTCTACCTGCTCGGCGGCGAAGACGGCACCAAGGACCTCATCGAGGCGCTCGGCGGCGTCGACGTGAACACTGAAAACGGCATCGGCAACGCTTCCCCCGCCAGCCCCGAAGCGCTCGCCCAGGTCAATCCGGAGGTGTTCGTCATGATGAACGGCGGGCTGCAATCCACCGGCGATATCGAGGGCCTGCTTCAACGACCCGGTGTCGCACAGACGACCGCCGGCCAGCACAAGCGCGTGCTTTCACTTCCCGACGGCGACTCGCTTGCGTTCGGCCCCCAAACCGGGGAACTTCTGCTGCGCGCAGCCCACGCCCTGTACGGGGAGGGGCAGTGACATCTTCCGCCGAGGTGTTTCACGCCCGCCGCCGCGGCCGTGTGGCGCTGTTCACGACCGTCAGTGTGCTGCTGGTGGCGACAGCCATCGGCTCGATCATGGTTGGACAGTTCGAGCTTTCGGTCCGTGAGCTGTGGCCGATTCTCCAGGCCGGCCCGCTGTCTGCAACCTCTCTGGAAGCGTCCGTGATCTGGCAGATCCGACTCCCCCGCCTGGTGCTCGGTCTGTTCGTCGGTGCCGCGCTGGGCGTCAGCGGGGCGCTCATGCAGGCAGTCTTCGCCAACCCGCTCGCGGAGCCGAGCGTGATCGGCGTGAGCACCGGCGCGGGCGTCGGGGCCGCCGTCGCGCTCGTCTTCGGGCTCACCACTTTCGGCACGATGACGGTGCCCGTCCTTGCCTTTATATCTGGGACCCTTGCAACCGCGGTGGTGTACTTCCTCTCACGAGTCGGCGGCAAGGTTCGCGTGCTCAACCTGATCTTGGTGGGTATCGCGGCCAACGCTATCTGCGGTGCCATTATTTCAGTGCTCACTTTTATGGCCCCCACGACCGCGCGAGAGCAAATCATCTTTTGGCAGATGGGCACTCTCTCGGGCGCGAACTGGGCGCAAACGGGCGCAGTGACAGGCGTGGTCATCGTGTCACTGACGCTGGCGATGCTGTTAGGCAGCAAGTTCGACCTTCTCGCACTCGGCGACCAGGCCGCCTACCACGTCGGGCTCAATGTCACACGCCTGCGAATGGCGGCGATCGTGCTGTCGACGCTGCTCACCGCTGCCGCTGTCTCGTTTGCGGGACTGATCGGGTTTGTGGGTCTTGTGGTGCCGCACATCGTGCGCACTGCGGTAGGCCCTTCCAATAAGGTGCTGCTCCCCGCTTCAGCTCTCGGTGGGGCACTTTTGATCGGTGCCGGCGACATTCTCGCCCGCACAATCATCCCCTTTGCAGACCTACCGATTGGCATATTTACCGCGCTGATCGGTGGGCCAACATTCTTCTTGCTGTTGCGGCAAATGATACGAAAGAACCACCAGATATGAGTGTTACCGCACGTGGCGTCACTGTGCAGAAGCAAAACCGCACTATTCTTAACCAAGTCGACCTGCACGCAACCGCCGGCCAGGTCACCGGGCTTATCGGACCCAACGGAGCCGGAAAGTCGACCCTGCTGTCGGCCTTGGCGGGTGACATTCAGCTCGCGCACGGAGTGGTCGAGGTGGCGGGCAAGGATGCGTCGGAAAGCACAGCCTCCGAACTCGCGCGCACGCGCGCTGTCATGCTCCAAGACGTCAGCGTGGCGTTTTCCTTCCTCGTGCGCGATGTCGTCGAAATGGGCCGCCACCCCTGGGGCCGTGGGCCGGACGATGCGGCGATCGTGGATGCGGCGCTCGACGCGACGGGGATCACCCACCTACAGGACCGCGAGATTGTGACGCTGTCCGGCGGAGAGCGAGCCCGCGCAGCCTTCGCGCGGGTGCTCACGCAGCAAACGCAGGTCGTGCTTCTCGACGAACCAACGGCAGCCATGGACGTTCACTTCCAAGAACAAACGATGGGAGCCGTTCGCGCGCTTGCGCGTCGCGGTGTGACAGTCATCGTCGTGTTGCACGACCTACAGCTCGCGGCGCGATATTGCGACCGCGTCGTGTGCCTTAAGGCGGGCGAGATTACAGCGGCAGGCACCGTTGACGAAGTGTACAACGACGCGATTCTCAGCTCCGTCTACGACTGGCCCATCACCGTGTTGCGAAGCAGTGGGCGGATCCTAGTGGCCCCCGACGAGGCGGGTGAACCCGTCTCCGGACTCTGGTGTCCAGCCCCAGCTCCCCCCACCCCTTGAAAAAGTTAGGGATACCTTGCTAAGGTTAGCCTACCCTATCCCATCGGTGCGATGTTACATCCACCACACCAACTCACCGAAAGGCTTCATCAATGTCCCGCACCACCACCCTCGCGGCCATCACCGCCACGGCCATGATCTCGACTGCATTCGCCACCCCCGCTGCCTTCGCGGATGCGCCAACCATCGAGTCGGGAAATGCGCACTGGAACATCAAGGAATCGTTCCTGCGCTACGTGCAATCCCCGTTCGTCGCCAGCACCATCACAACCACGGAAGGCGCGGAGAAGGTGCTTCGCGACGGCAAGCTTGCTGACTTCGCACTTCCGGTCAATGCCGCCGACTCCGCCCTCGATGCCAACGGCAACGGCACCATTGACCTCGACGGCGCCATTTCGATCGAGGGCCACCACGGCGCTATGGACATCAAGATGTCCGACTTCAAGATTGTGGTCAACGGCACGAAGGGCGTCCTGCAGGCGGATTACGTGCGCAAGGGCGCAATGCCGGGCTCTGAGCCCACCACCGCCACCGGAGACGACAAGCCGATCGCAGAGTTCGAGGTCACAGATGCGCTGAAGCCCGGCAAGGACAACAAGTTGTCTGCGACGTTCACCCCGACCAAGCTGACCGAGTTCGGCGTCGACATCTTCGGCTCGAGCTACGAAGTCGGCAAGCCATTGGATGACTCGAAAGTCGCCGTCAACCTCGCATTCAAGGCCCCGAAGAAGGAGCCGAAGCCGACCGACCCGAAGCCGACCGACCCGAAGCCGACTGACCCGAAGCCGACCGATGAGGACGGCTCGAGCACCGGCGCAATCGTCGGCATTGTCATGGCGGTTATCGCAGTGCTGGGCGGCCTGGGCTTTGCGGCGACTCAGCCTTCGGTCCAGAAGCTGATTAACCAGTTCATGGGCAAGTAGCGTCCATGTACAAGGCGCGATTGTCCACCGCGGTGGCGGTGGCGCTATTGCTTTGCTCCCCCGCCGTCGCCGAAGGCCAAACTGCGGAGGAAGACACTTTCACGGAGATTTCCTCGACAGACGACGGCTCGCCGGCTACGCAAGCCACGCGGGCAATCGCACTGGCGATGGCTTTCACCGGTTTAGGGTTCGCGCTCAGCGCCCTCATACAGGGGGCCGCGTCAATCCTCGGCATCAAGCCTCCACAACTGCCCCAACTGGTGCGTTAAACACTGCTTCAAGAGCCCCGTCGTCCGGCGGGGCCCTCATTTGATTCGAAAAGGATTCGCCTCAATGCTCATCTCCCGAAACGCCGCTGCGGCGGGGTTCTCCGCGCTTATATTCGCCACTGCGCTGGCAATTCCTGCCGCCGCCGAAAGCTCCTCTGCTGAGCCCGCCGAGGTTGGCGGCGAATTTGTGTGGCCCATTTCCACCGGTTTTCTGAATCAGGCCGTCATTAAAGGTCAAGGTCGCGTGCTCACAGGCGGGGGCGCGACGTGGAACCAGGAAGCGCTTGAATTCTCCTTCCCGGTCACCTCCGCGACGCGGACCGGAAAGACGTGGACATTCGCGCTCGACGGCTCAGCGCAGGTACAGGGATACAAGAATGCGGGTGGCTACGACGGCTGGGCCGTAGATGTAAAATACTCGGACCTCAAGCTGAAGGTGGAGGGAAAAAACGCCACTTTGTACGGCGATTACCTCCTCGCCGGGGTCGCGAACAAGACGTACAAGCCAGTCGGTGCCAAGGGGGACGACGAGCCGCTGGTCACCTTCACACTCGGCAGCGAGATCACCCCGCCGAAACGAGTGACAGAGCACAACCGGACAACGGTGTCGGATACCGGCATGGAGAAGTCCCTCAGGCACTACCCGAAGGGCACGTTGCTAAAAGACTCTGAAGTGGATCTCAACGTGACATTCGGGGCGACTGCTCTCAGCCCTGGGGCGATCGCGGGCATCGCCGTGGGCGTGCTCGCCGTACTTGGCGGTCTCGCCTACGCATCAACCCTTACCCCGGTCCGGGCGCTCCTTGCGCAGTGGCTGCCCCGGTAACTACTTTCTCTTTTTCTTCTTGCTGCCCTTGCCCACTTTGCGCTTCTCCAACTTGGCGGCGACATCGGGCACGTAGCGGAACTCGTCGCGAGGCGGACGCTCATAGTCCGTGATCGCCGGACGCTCGGGAATCTCTGGGAGGTCAGGCTCAATATGCTCATACGGAATCGTCGACAGCAAGTGCGAAATGACATTGATGCGAGACCGCTTCTTGTCCTCGCTCTCCACCGTGTACCACGGCGCCGCCGGAATATCGGTGTGGACAAACATCTCGTCCTTCGCGCGGGAGTACTCCTCCCACTTCGTAATGGACTCCAGATCCATCGGCGAAAGCTTCCACTGACGCAACGGATCCTCACGACGGGACTGGAAACGCTTGTACTGCTCCTCATCCGAAACGGAGAACCAGTACTTGCGCAGCATGATGCCGTCCTCAACCAGCAGGCGCTCAAAGATCGGCACCTGGTGCAGGAAGCGGCGGTACTCCTCAGAGGTGGCAAAGCCCATCACGCGCTCGACGCCGGCACGGTTGTACCAGGAACGGTCAAAGATGACGATCTCGCCTGCCGTCGGCAGCTTCTCCACATAGCGCTGGAAGTACCACTGACCCGCCTCGCGGTCCGTCGGCTTCGGCAGCGCCTCCACACGGCACTGACGCGGGTTGAGGTACTGGGTGATGCGCTTAATTGCGGAGCCCTTGCCCGCAGCGTCACGCCCCTCCATAATGATCACAACACGCTCGCCGTTTTCGACGACCCACTGCTGCATCGCAACCAACTCAGCCTGGAGGCGCAGCAACTCCTGCTCATAGGCATCACGGGACAACTTCGGCGGCTTTTTAGCTTGGCTCATAGGTATAACCGTACTCACAGACAAAAACGACACAACAATTATCTCGCGAGGGAAGACATTGTTGAACAATCTATGGGCTATACTTCTCCCGAAACCTTTTCAATACCGTACCGGGTCACTCAAAAAGTCCCGGTAACGCTGACCTAAACGGATGCCATGCTTGCACATAACGTTTCCGCCGAAGTTCGCAGAGCGATTTCGCGCGGTGAGTTTATCCCCGGACAGAAGCTCAACGAGGTGGCCCTCGCTGACCGCTTCGGGGTATCTCGCAATACGCTGCGCGAAGCCTTCGCAATGTTGACCGCTGAAGGCCTGGTCGAGCGCATCCCCAACCGCGGTGTGTTCCTCGCGACCCCAACAGCGGAATTCATCACCGACACCTTCCGCGCACGTGCAGCAATCGAACCTGCTGCACTGCTATGGGGTACCGACCTGGACGTCGACCGCCTCGAGGAGCTCAACGCCGAAGGCCGCACCGCAATTGAGGAACAGGACGACGACCTGTTCATCGCTGTGAACCAGGCATTCCACCACGTCGTACTGTCCTCGATGGGTTCAAAAACCCTCGGCGACACCATGGACCAGCTCGACGCCTTCCTCCGCCTGGCCACCCTCCCGATTCTGGAGAAGGATCCCTCATTCAACCGCCGTTTCATCGGCATTAATGAGCACATCGTGGAGCTGCTGCGTGCCGACGATCGCCAGGGCGCATCCGACTACCTCCAGCACCAACTGATTGAGCTAAGCACTGAAATCATCGAGATGATCGAGAAAATCAACAGCGGGCAGCTCATCTAGCCCCGCACCCCCCTTATGTTCGGGGTCACACTCGAACAGCGGTATAACTGGGGTCATGCATATAGACCTCAACGCCGACCTCGGTGAAACGACTGCGGGCAACCCGGTCGCAGACGATGCGGCGATGCTGCAGATGGTCTCCAGCGCAAACGTTGCGACCGGCTTCCACGCTGGAGACCCCCACTCCATAGCCGGAACGCTCAAAGACGCCGCAGCACATAACGTCACACTCGGCGCACACGTGGCCTACAACGACCCCGTCGGTTTCGGCCGCCGATTCATGGACTACACCCCGGCCGAACTCGCCGACGAAACCCTCTACCAAATCGGCGCCCTCGACGCGCTTGCCCGCGTCCACGGCATGCGCGTGCGCTACGTCAAACCACACGGCGCGCTGTACAACACCATCGTCCACCACAAGGCCCACGCCAAAGCCGTCATCGACGGCATCAAAGCTTTCAGCCCCGACCTGGCCGTCATGCTGCTGCCAGGTGGTGTTGCAGTCGACATCGCAGAAAAAGCCGGCATGCGCGTCATCCGCGAAGCGTTCGCCGACCGCGGCTACAACCCCGACGGCACGCTGGTATCGCGCCGCGAACCCAACGCCGTCCTGCACGACCCAGCCGCCGTCGCCGAACGCGTCCTCCAGGTCGCCTCCACCGGCTCCGTCACCGCCATCGACGGCACCGAAGTCAAAGTGCAGGCCGAATCCGTCTGCGTCCACGGCGACTCCCCAGGCTCGGTCGAGCTGACACGCAGTGTCGTCGCTAAGCTTCGCGACGAAAACATCACGATCGCGAGCGTCCTATGACCCTCAGCATCAAACGGGTCGGCACCCGCGGCCTCATCGTCGACCTGCCCGACCTGGCCACGGTGATGAACTACTACGCCGCACTCACCGCAAGCCCGCTCGACCACCAAACCGACGTCGTTGCAGCCGCACGCACCGTACTGCTTACCTTCGACTCGCCCACCGCGACCACCAAGGCAATCGACACGCTGCAGACCTACAGTCCCGCAGCCGCAGAACACACCGAACCGCGCGACATCGCCATCGACGTGCTCTACAACGGCGAAGACCTCGCCCCGCTGGCGGAATCGCTCGGCATGAGCACCCACGAACTCATCGACTGGCACACCTCCACCACCTGGGTCGCAGCCTTCGGCGGATTCGCCCCAGGCTTCACCTACTGCGTCCCCGAAGACGCCACCCGCGCCCTGAGCATCCCGCGCCGCGACACCCCACGCACCGCCGTGCCCGCAGGCGCCGTAGCCCTGGCCGGAGAATTCTCCGCCGCCTACCCACGCACCTCCCCCGGCGGCTGGCAACTCATCGGCACCACCAACACCCCAATGTGGGACTCAACCGCCACCCCGCCCGCCCTCGTCGCCCCCGGCGACCGTGTGCACTACAGAGCAGTCGACGCACTTAACGACGACACCACCCTCGCCCGCCACCACCTCGCCACCCCACCACGCCGCCCCGTCTTCACACTCGACGACGCCGGGCTGCAAACCCTCTACCAAGACCTCGGCCGCCAAGGCAACGGCAACCTCGGCGTGACCACCTCCGGCTCCGCCGACCGCGCCTCCGCCCGCACCGCCAACGCAGCCGTAGGCAACAAACGCAACGCCACCCTGCTCGAAAACATCGGCGGGCTCACCATGACCGCACTGACCGAAACCGTCATCTGCGTCACCGGTGCCGACACGGACGTCACCGTCGGCGGAAGGCCCGTACTGCTGGCAACGCCGACGATTGTCCCGGCGGGTGCTGAGGTCGTCGTCAAGCAAGCGCGCCTCGGGTTCCGCACCTACATCGCAGTGCGCGGCGGGCTCATCGCCGACACCGAACTCAACTCCGCCGCAACCGACATGCTCTCCGGCCTCGGACCCAAACCACTCCACAGCGGCGACACCATCGCCATGTCCCTAGCCAAACCACAATCCGCCAACTCACTACTCACCAACCCCCTGCGCGTCCAACGCGACGGAGCAGACGTCATCGGGACCGTACGCTGCGTCCTCGGCCCCCGCGACGACTGGTTCAGCAACGACGCCGTCGAACGCTTCTTCAACACCACATTCACCGTCACCGCCGACTCCAACCGCGTCGGCCTCCGACTCGAATCCGACGTCCCCCTCACACGCGAACGCGAAGGCGAACTCCCCAGCGAAGGCATGGTCGCAGGCTCCATCCAAATCCCACCCTCTGGCCAACCCGTCCTGTTCCTCCGCGACCACGCCGTCACCGGCGGATACCCCGTCATGGCCACCGTGATCAACGAAGACGTCGACATCGCCGCCCAACTCCCACCCGGCGCCAAACTCCGCTTCGAACGCTTTTCCCTCTAACGCACTTACGCCCCAGTTAGGACCCTGTAATGACTCTGAACGCAGTACTCATCGCCAACCGCGGAGAAATCGCCGTCCGCATCGCACGCACCGCACGCGACCTCGGCATCCGCTCCATCGCCGTCTACTCCGAACCCGACACCGGGGCACTCCACACCCAAGTCGCCGACGAGGCCTACCTCCTCCCCGGCAAAACCTCCGCCGAGACCTACATGAACATCCCGGCACTCATCGAAATCGCCCACCGCGCCGGCGCCGACTGCCTCCACCCCGGCTACGGATTCCTCTCCGAAAACGCCGACTTCGCCCGCACCGTCGAACAAGCCGGCCTCACCTGGATCGGCCCATCGCCCGACGCCATCGAACTGCTCGGTGACAAACTCTCCGCCCGCGCGCTTGCCGTCGAAGCCAACGCCCCACTCGCACCCGGCACCGGCGAACCGCTCGAAACCTGGGAACAAGCGCGCGACTTCGCCGAAGAACACGGCATGCCAATCGCCATCAAGGCTGCATTCGGCGGCGGCGGTCGCGGCCTGAAAGTTGTCTTCGACGAAGCCGACATCGAAGAGGGCTTCGCCTCCGCCGGACGTGAGGCACGCGAAGCGTTCGGCCGCGGCGAATGCTATGTGGAAAAGTTCCTCACCCACCCACGCCACGTCGAAGCGCAAGTGCTTGCCGACGCCCACGGCAACGTCGCCGTACTTGCCACCCGCGACTGCTCCACCCAGCGCCGCTTCCAAAAGCTCATTGAAGAAGCCCCCGCGCCATTCCTTACCGACGAGCAACGCAACGCCATCGAAGAAGGCGCACGCGAGATCATCCGCAAGGCCAACTATCAGTCGGCCGGCACCGTCGAATACATCGTCTCCGAGGACGGCACCGTGTCGTTTCTGGAGGTCAACACGCGCGTGCAGGTCGAGCACCCCGTCACCGAGGCCGTCACGGGCGTGGACATCATCGCCGAGCAGTTCCGCATCGCCGACGGGCTTCCCCTCTCCTTCGTCGACGGGGACTCGGTCGACCCACAGATCAACGGCCACGCCTTCGAATTCCGCATCAACGCCGAGGACGTGACCAACGGCTTCGCGCCGTCGCCCGGGACCGTGACGCGTTTCGACGTCCCCACCGGCCCCGGCGTACGCGTCGACACCGGCGTACTCACCGGTGGGCAGATCCCGCCCTACTACGACTCACTCATGGGCAAACTCATCGTCTGGGGCCCCAACCGCGACACCGCCCTGCGCCGCGCCGAACAATCCCTGTCCGAGTTCACCATCGAAGGCGTGCGCACCGTCATCCCGTTCCACCGCGACATGGTCGTCGCCCCGGAACTGACCGGCGACACCCTGGACGTCTACACCGACTGGGTGGACCACAACTACTCGCCGTCGCAGCGCCACAACAACGTGGACATCGAGCACATTTACGACGAACGTCGCAACGTCGTCGTCGAAATCGACGGCAAACTCCACACCATCGGCTTCCCCGTCGCCCTCCTCGGCACCGGCGGTGGCGCTGGCACGCCGACTGAAGCCTCCGCTGCACCCGCCGGCGACGCCGCAGGAGCTGTCACCACAAAGTACGAAGCCACCATCGTGGAGTGGCTCGTAGCTGACGGCGACGTCGTTGCCAAGGACGACCCAATTGCCACGATCGAGGCCATGAAGATGGAATCCCAAATCAAGGCAACCCGCGACGGCCAGATCTCGCTGACGGCTCAGCAGGGTGAGCGAGTCAAGGCGAACGCCACGATCGCGACGATCTCCTAGCCGAAGAGTTGGTCCATTGCCCCGCGGTTGGTGTTTTTCACCGG
>NZ_KV787927.1:0-11659 GCF_001807155.1 Corynebacterium sp. HMSC05C01
GGCGGCGAACGCCGCCCTGGCTGGCGCTGAGGGCGAAGAAGTACCGTTCTAACTACGAAACCCCGCAGGGAACGATACGACCTGGGGTTTTGTGAAGCGATTTCAAACGCATCTAGTGGCGCCATTTATGGTTGGGGGCATGGGCGCAGGAAAAAGTGATTTCGACGTTGTAGGTGACCGTGCGGACGATCCGGAAGAGATGGTGCGCCTGCGGTTCGATGTCGCTTACGACGGCACGGACTTCCACGGTTGGGCGCGCCAGAAACCTGCCGGTGGGGAAGAGCTCCGCACGGTGCAGGGCGTGCTGGAGGACGCGCTGAGCCTGATCCTGCGCTACCCGGTGGAGCTGACGGTGGCCGGCCGGACGGACGCGGGAGTCCACGCCGCCGGGCAGGTGGCGCATGCGGATATTCCGGTGTCGTCACTGGACCAGAGGTCGATTGAGGGGGATCCGGGGAGGTTGGTGCGTCGATTAGCGAAATTGCTTGATCCCGACGTGCGCGTTTCGGCAGTGTCCGCCGCGCCCGACGGCTTCGACGCGCGTTTCTCGGCGTTGACGCGCACCTACCGCTACCGGGTGACCACCGCGGACGGCGGCGCGCTGCCCCTGCGCGTGAGGGACACCGCGGTGTGGCCGAAGAAGGTGGACCTGGACGCGGCGCAAGAATTCGCGAATGCCGTGGTCGGGCTGCACGACTTCGCGGCGTTCTGCAAAGCGCGGCCGCACGCCACCACGATCCGGGAGGTCCGCTCGTTCGAGTGGCGCGACGTGTCCACCGGTGAGGAACCCGAGCTCTACGAGGCGGTCATCGTCGCCGACGCGTTCTGCTGGCACATGGTCCGCGCGCTGGTGGCCACGTGTCTCGACGTCGGCTCCGGCAAGCGCGACGGTGAGTGGGCCGCGGCTTTGCTGGGGGAGAAGGAACGCTCTGCCGCGGTGAGTTTGGCACCCGCAAATGGGTTGACCCTCCTCGGCGTCGACTACCCGGCAGATAACGAACTCGCAGCTCGCGCTGCAGTGACGCGCGACCGGCGCGACGCTTCGGAGGTGCACTCCGAGTCTTCCCGGGCGACGGAATAGACTGCTTGGGCAGGAATTGTCCGAACGAGTCGCCCCCGGGAGGTAGCGCATGGATGCAGTCGGTGCCGTGTGGTTGGCCATCGCTGTATTCACATTGCCGGGGCTGATCTTCGCGTGGGTCGCGGGCGCGAAACTGCCCGCTGCGGCCGCGTCGTCGCTGCCCGCGACCTTCGGCATCGTCGGGTTGGGCAGCTGGATGTACGGCGCGATGGGAATCCGCTTCGGGTGGCCGTCGTTCATCGTTTTCTTAGTGCTCATGCTGTGTCTGGCGGCCGGGTGGCGCTACGCGTTCGCGCGGCGGGCGAGAAAACGCGCGGCGAAGAATTGGGTGCGTGCCCTGTGGCCGGGCGACTGGCGGCGCGGCAGTATCGCCGACCCGTCGTGGGTGCTGCCCGGCGCCGGCGTCGTGGCTGGCGCGTGGATGCTGATCGCCAAGCAGCTCGAACTCCAGTCGAAGGTGCCCGGCCAGCTGGACAATATTGTCCAGGGTTGGGACATCCAGTGGCACGTCAATGCGGTGCGCTCCATCATGGAGGAAGGCATTGCCTCGCCCACGCGGATGGGCGAGCTGCAGAACCCCGAAACGCACATCGATCTTTTCTATCCTTCCGCTTTCCACGCGGCGACGGCGCTGTTTGCCAGCGCGGGCGACCTCGCCCCCGTGGAAGCCGTGAACCTCGCGTCGATCGTGCTGCCGAGTCTCGCCCTGACCGCCGGCGCCGCTGGTCTGGCGTGGGCGATGGCGCGCGGCCGCGGCATGGTCGCGCAGATCGCCGCGGGACTGGCCGCCATCGCGGTGTACGCCTCGCCGGTGCTGGTGTGGATCCCGGATTTCGTGGGCATGCGCCCCTACATCGTGGCGATCGGACTGTCCGGCATCGTCATCGCGTTGTTCCACCAGGTGCCGCGCTACCGCGCGCTGGCCCTGCCGACGCTGTTCGCGTTCTTAGGCATGATGCAGGTCCACCCGTCCGCGGTGCTCGTCGTGGTGCTCGCCGTGCTGCTGTACTGGCTGACCTACCTGGTGTGGCGCCCGGACCGCTCGCGTGTTAGCGATGTCCTGTGGCTGGCCATTCCGGCGCTCGGCGCGACGGTGGCGTTCCTCCCGCAGCTCATCGCCGGCCAGACTCAGGCCGAAGAGGTGAACACCTGGGACGCCAGCGAGAATGTCACTTCAGGGGAGGCCTGGGAGAAGGCGTTCAAGATGAGCACCCGCCACGTGGGCGAGTTCTTCCCCGACTTCGACCCGACCATCCTGCTGTGGCTCGCCGGCTTCGGCGCGATCGCCATGGTGGTCTGGCGCGGGCAGGTGTGGGCGCCCGTCTTCTACGGGCTCATGACGGCCAGCGCGGCGCATGCGCTGCACCCGTTCGACGGACTGTGGGAACCGCTTTTGACCCTGCTCGGGTCCCCGCACTACAACTCCGCGCACCGCATCATCACGGTCGTGGCGCTGACCGTCATCGCCGGTGCCGCTGTCGGCGCCGCGATGATCATCCGCGTGTTCACGCTCGCTCCCGTCGCTGCCCGCTACGGCACCCGCCCGTGGGTGTGGGGCACGTCGATTGCCTCCGCTATCCTCGCGGTTCTCGTCGGGTGGGGCACCGGCGCCTGGGCGTCCACCGTCGCCGTCGACGGCGCGAAGATGTCCTTCGACGCCTCCCGCCTCAACGACCGCATGGTCGACGACGACCAGCTCACGGCCTACGCCTGGCTCGCCTCCCGCCCGGAGGCTCACGAGGGCTTAGTCATGGGCGAATCCACCGACGGGTATTCCTGGGCCTACGCCATCGACGGCGTGCCCACAGTCGCCCGCCACTACCTGTGGCCCAACGGCGGCCTGGGCGTCGACTCGAACCTGCTCGCCGACCGCGCCGGCCAACTCGGCGCCGGTGAACGCGGCCGACCGAACGAGAAATCGCCCGCCGACGACGCCGCCGCCGACCTGGGCGTCCGCTTCATCGTCTCCTCCGGCAACACCTTCTGGCCCGGGCCCAAAAACTGGCAGGTGGACAAGGCCCTGTGGACCACCCCCGGCGTCACGCCCGTCTACCAGCGCGGTCGCGTGACCATCTTCGCCGTCAACGCGCAGCTCACCCCAGCTGAGATCAAGGAACTCCAGCGCGACGCCGTCGCCAACGGCGGCTCCACCGAGCTGCCTGAGCTGACTCCGACGAGTGAGGAGCTGGCGGCCGCGGGCGTCGAATAGCGTTGCGCACTTCAGTGCGCATTTTCGGGTTGAAGCCCGCCCCGCATGCGCTTAGCGTCGTTTAAAGAAGCCATTGCTAATCGACGGGGGCGTCCACATGGCTCAGCACACTCATGCCGTTTCGGGGGAGACAAAGCAGGCGCGCAGGCTGTTGCCGACGACGCGTTCGCAGGTTTCGGGGCACCGTTTCATGCGCCGGCGCGTGGAGCACGGGCTCATTTACGGGGATATCCGGATGATTCATGATCCATTGGCGGCACGGCGTCGTTCGGCGATCTTCGGGATGGTCGCGGTGGCGCTCATCGCGGCGGGATCGGGGCTGTTCGCGTGGTTGCGGCCGAATCCGGATCCGGGCGCGGCGGCGATTCTGCGGGCCAATGACGGGGCGATGTACGTGCGGGTCGGGGAGGTAGTGCACCCGGTGACGAACCTGACGTCGGCGCGACTGATCGCAGGCAGTGCGGAGGAGCCGCAGCGCGTGGGGGAGGAGCGACTCACCGAGATGCCGCGCGGTGTGCCGTTGGGTATCGCCACGGCGCCGGCGATGTTCGCGCCGGGTGATGCGGTGGATGCTGCGTGGTCGGCGTGCGAGGGGGAGGAGCGTGTCACGGTTGTCGCCGGGGAACCGGTGCAGCAGCTTGCCGACGGGCAGGCTGTCGCGGTTACTCAGGGCGGCAACGAGTGGATGCTCACCAATGAGGGGCGCGCAAAACTCCCGCCAGACAGCGATGCACAGGGCAGGCTGATCCGACGCGCCCTGGGCATCGACGCGCGGGTCGTCCGCGCAGACATCAGTGCGCCGGTGCTGTCCGCGATCCGCGAACTTCCGCCGGTCCGCCTGCCACACCCATTGCCGCGCCTGTTGCTCGCCGACGGCACCGACGAAGCATGGGCTGTCACACAGCATGGCGGCATTCAGCCCGTTTCGGAATTACAGAAGCAGTTGCTTATCGACGCCGCCGCACCCACCTCAACCTCTTCCCCCTCCCAGATTGCCGCGTATCCGGATGCCCAAGTCCCGCTAGATATCGCCGTTCCGGAGAAAGCGCCGGAGTGGGTTGATCCACAAGGATCGGCCGTGTGCGTGACGGAGTCAGGCTCTGTTGCACTCGTTGCCCCAGATTCGGATGTCTTGACCGCAGGATCGGTCGAGCTGTCCGGTGACAGCCCCGCGACCCATTTCGTCGGGTTAGCCTCCGGTGCTGTCGGCGTCGACACCGGTGCCGGCTACCACGTCGTGTCCGCTTCAGGTCAGCGCCATCTGGTGGATACCAGGGACAACCTCGACGTCGTCGGCGCACTGCACGTGGACACCGTTCCGTGGAGCATCCTCAGTCTCCTGCCCGAAGGCCCGGCCCTCACACGCGAGGCAGCGCTGACCGCGACCTACTGATAGCGCTGCGACGCCAGTCAATCTGGTCTCGGTGCACTACCTTCGCGGCGAGTTTTAGCCGTGGTGAATGGAGCGATGCCGGGGTCGGCCCTGGAGGAGTATCCGTCGAAAAGCGCCCACTGCGACAGCAAGGGCGGCGACGAGCACGACGCTTGCGACCGTGAAACTGCTTCGGTGTGGGGCAGCGGAATCAATGGTCGCAATTGGGCGCGCACGCAGCGGTGCGGTGTCGGGGCTCTGCTCGCGTTCGACGAATGGGACAGCCCGCAGTGGGTCGACGGCCCCGCCGTGCGGTTCCGCGGAGGCGGTGATCATGATAGTCAGTGCAGCTAATCAGGCGGCTTCAAAGGCATTCGGCGAGCGGTAGCCGGACCATGAGTGCAAACGTTTCGTGTTGTACCGGGTGCACCACCGAAACACATCCCGGCGGCACACCAGCTGACTTGGAAAAACAGGCTCATCCTGAAGGACTTCCCGCTTCAGTGACGCGTTGAACGACTCCGCCAACGAGTTATCCGCACTCGTCCCGATCGCTCCCATCGACTGGGTGACGCCGAACTGCTCACACAACCTCCGGTACTGCTCAGAGGTATAAACACTGCCGTGATCCGAGTGGAAAATCGCCCCATTCAGGTCTCCTCGTACCTTCCAGGCCATCGTCAGGGCTTCGGATGATAATCCGCATATCTGTGGGGTATTTGTCGAGGTTAATGCCCAGTGGTTCCCCGGCCCAGGATCGCATCCGGGAAGTGATGTCTGCGACATAAGCGTCCGTGGTGTCGCTGACCGTACCGCCCGCGCGGATGATGCCTTGTTTGATGCCCTCGCCGAGCGTGGAGGCGATGTCGCCGATCTGCCAGGTCACCGGCAACCCCACCGAATACGCCAGGCCTTGTTGGTTGAGGTGTCTCAGAAAGGCCTGGGATCCGCCGGCGGAATCCGTGCGTATCAGCAAACGCTTCCCCCACTCCTGACCATCGACGCGGTTGGGGATCGCGGCCAAGGCCTGGTCGAGGACGTCCTTGTGGTCGTCGGCGGTATTCGAGCCGACGTTGTCCGGACGCAGCAGGACGGCTGCGGGTTCACCGGTCAGCCCGTCGCCGTGGTCGATGATCGCGCACAGCGGGTGGAACCCGTAGTGCTTCTTCCAGGTCGGGGCCGCTTTTTCCTTGTCTGAGTGGGCGAGGATTTCCGTGGCGTCCAGGTCCAGAACCAACGGAGCATCGGTGCTGGCCGCGGCGGCGGGGTTGCGGGCACCGCAGGCGGTCCAGTCCGCGGTACGGGCTGTTTTCATGCCGGCCAGCACCGCGGTTGTGCCGGCACCGGCAGCTTCGTCGTCGTGGTCGGCGAGTTCCTTGCGGCGGCGGTGCACCGTGGAGTGCGACGGCACCTGGTCGACCAGGCCGGTGGCCACCAACGGGCCCAGGAGATCAACATCGCCTGCGTCGTCCCCGCTGAGGGCCAGTGCCAGGGCTAGTGCGGTCATGGTGTGCAGCAGGTTCGGGTTCTGTCACTCGGCCAGTTCCACGTCGATGGCATCGGCGACTTTGACGGCGTCGGCGGTGGCGGCCAATAACATGAGTCCGGCGTTCGAGCACAGTTGAGCAGGAGCGGGGTACCGACATGGAAGCTGGTAGTCTTCACCCTGAAGGTGATCCCTTCGAGCAGGCAAATTGTGACATCAACAACTACTAATTTGCCTGGTCAATGGTCACTTTCCTTGGATCTTCACCACATGTCAGTCGGCTTCCCGTGAAAACACCGGGTTACCTTCTCGAATATGTTGACCGACAGTGAACGACTCCTCATTTTTTAACGCAGAAGTTGACGTGACCACCCGAGGTATCGCGGACTTTTGTCCGGAACGTCCTCTTCCGCCCCCTGAATGGGGCTGACCTGCACTAATACTACTTTTGGGGGATCGACGTGAGCGTCGGCCCGGGTGATGGGGTCCGCTCAGCGCCACTCCGACATCGCGTCATCGCGCAGGAAACGGCCCGTGGCCGCCACCGCCGGTCCCGAGGACTCCGCCCCGGCGACGAAGGTGCAGAACGCCAGGTCACCCTTGATGCCGGCGAACCAGCCGTGGGCGGGCCGGTTGCCCCCGACCTCCGCGGTCCCGGTCTTGCCGCCGAGACCGTCGATGTCGCTCAGGCTGGCGGCGGTCCCGGAGTCCACCGTCTCCGCCATCATCGCGCGCAGGGCCCGCACTGTCGCCGGGTCGAGCGGCTCGGGGTCCTGGTCGGCGGTGGTCTCCTCACCCTGGATCAGGGTCGGCAGCACCATCCGGCCGTTGTTGCCCAGGGAGGCCTCCATGACGGCCAGCCCGAAGGGGGAGGAGAGGACCTCGCCCTGGCCGATGGCGGCCTCCACCCGGGCCGCGCCGGGCTCGGTGACGGGGACGGAGCCGGTCACCGTGGTCATGCCGGGCGCGGTGAAGTCCACGCCCAGCCCGAGGCGCGCCGCCGTGTTCCTCATGTCGTCCGGCTCCAGATCCTGGGAGATGAAACCCTGGGTGGTGTTGCAGGACTGGGCGAAGGCCTGCGTCATGGAGACGTCCCCGAGGGCGAAGTTGCCGTCGTTGGGGATGACGCGGCCGTCGATCTCCGCGGTGGCGGGGCAGGCGACGGTGGAGTCGGGTACCACGGTGCCGCGTTCGAGGGCGGCGGCGGTGGTCACCGTCTTGAAGGTGGAGCCGGGCGGGTACAGCCCGCTCAGCGAGACGGGGCCGAGGGCGTCGGCGGCGTCGTTCTGCGCGACGGCGATAACCCCGCCGGTGGAGGCGCTGAGGGCGACGATCGCCGCGGGCTGCTCGATCGGCTCCAGGGCCCGCTTCGCGGCCGTCTGCACCCCGAGGTCCATCGTGGTGCGCACGGGTTCGCTCTCCTCCGGTTCCACCTGCCCCAGGATGGTCGTGCCGGTGGGGGAGGTGGCCTGGAGGGTCCAGCCGGCGTCGGCCGTGATCTTCTCCGACCAGTAGTCGCGCAGGCCGCCGTCCACCGGGGAGGCAGTGTCCCGGGTGGGGCCGAGCATGCGGCCCTCCTCCCGCAGGTCCAGTCCCTTGATCGCCCGCAGGGCGTCCCCTATCACGGCGAAGTCCCGCTCTCGGAGGGTGAACAGCCCCACCGGGGAGCCGTCCCCGGACTCGATCTGGGCGGTGACGGATTCGGCGGTGGAGGTCGGCACGACCGGGCGGACGGCGGCGGCGATCTCCCCGGCCCGCGGGATCAGCTCCGGGCCCGCGGAGACGACGGTGACAGGTGTCCAGGACAGGATGTCGGTGCCGTTGCGGTCGGTCACCGGCAGAGTGAAGGTCTTGTCGTCGGAGTAGAGGAAGCGGCTGTCCCCGTTCAGCTCCGTGGAGAAGATCCGCTTGTCCCAGGTGATGAGGTCGCTGTCCTGTTCGGAGAGGGTGATCGTCCCGGTGGTGGTGAACTCATCGCCATTCGGGACGGTCCAGGTGGCGGTGATCTCGGTGGCGCCGTCCTCCTCGCCGCCGGCGTCCAGTTCCACGCTGGTCCCGCCGATGCCCGCGCGCAGCTGCTCCAGGTCGGCTGCGGCCCGGGCGGGATCGTCGCTGAGTGTGGCGGCACCGGCGTCGTCACCGGCGTTGAAGGCGGCGACGAACTCGTCCACCGCGTCCCGGAACCAGGGCACGGTGCAGGAGGAGAGCGCGAGCGCCGTAGCGGCGAGCAGGGCGGAGACACGGACAGTGGTGCGGGTGGTCATGCCGGATGAGATTAGGCCCACGGGCTCACCGCTACCACGTTCCCGCACGACTTCCGGCCAGTCGGGAGACGAATATCGCCTGCTCGGCGGGGTGTTCTCCGGTGGGAAATCTCAGCGCGACATGCGCAGTTCATCGACGAGTAACCGGGCGATGCGGCCGATCGCGGCGTCCGCGGCCGCGAGGTTCGGGCCGCTGCGGGCTGAACGGGTGATCACGGCGACGACGATGGGTGCCTCCTCGTCGACGGCCACCACGGAAACCTCGCCGCGCACGGGGCCGATCGTCCCGGTCTTGCCGTGGAAGCGCACGCCCCCGGCGGGGAAGCCGGAGGGGATCCGGTGGCCCCACACCTGCTGCCCGAGCACGGTCCGGGCGAAGGCACGGGAGACCCCGGTGAGATCCGGGCCCGTCCAGATCCAGTCCAGCAGGCGGCACAGCTGGCGTGGGGTGCTCACCGAGCGGTAGGTGGCCGGATCCTGGTGGACCCGGGGGTAGGAGACCAGCAGCCGGATCGCCTCGCTGGCCGCGGAGCCGTCCTCTGGAAGGGCCGGGAGTTCGGACTCGGTGGTGCCCGGGGCGACGATCGTGGTGTCCTCGAGATTCGCCAGGGAGACGACCTCCCCGACCAGGCCCGGTGGGAGACGCCGCTGCAGCACCCGGGCGGCGATGCTGTCGGAGAGCACCACCATCTGACGCACCAGATCCCGCAGGCTCATCGTCACGGGATCGGCGAACAGCCCCACTCCCGGGGTCCCGACCGGGCCGTCATCCGTGCTGAGCGTCACCGCGTCGAGCGGATTCAGCAGCCCGCGGTCCACGGCTAGGCAGAAGGCGGCCAGGAGGTGGACCTTGTACATCGACGAGATGCTGGTCTGACTGTCGGCGCCGACCCCGACGCCGGCCGCCTCTTCGCCGACCGGGTGCGCCCAGCACCAACCGTCACAGCCCGCGGCGACCAATTCGGTGCCGATCCGGGCCCGCAGGCTCCTGGTCATCCGGTCTCTCCCAGACGCCCGAGGGAGCGCCGCAGGGCACGGTCCACGACGTCGCGCAGATCCCGCTTTCCGACGGCCCCGCCCCGTTGCGGCGGCACCACACACCGCAGCCGCAGGTGGAAGGCCGTCGGCATCGGGAACGCGGGCAGGCCCCCGAGTTGATCGGGGGTGAGCAGCACCATCGCGCCTCCGGCACCGAGCCGCGCGGCCAGGGCCGTCCGGTCCGGCCACAGCTCGGTCTCCGGGTGCAAGCCGATGGTGAAGAAGGCGTCGGCCAGGCGTCCGGCGGCCGCCGGGCTGACGGCGGCGGTGTTGTCCAGCAGGGTGTGTCCCCGCAACGCCGCCCAGGTCGCGGGCTTTTCGGCGGGCCCGGCGAGCAGCCGGGGAACCTCGTGCAGCTGCCCGCGAGACAACTCACCCGTCGGCGCCGGGTCCTCGATGACGGCACAGTCCAGACGGCCCTCGCCCACCCGGGTGACCAGCTGCGACACCTCGGCCGTGTGCACACTGACCCGGCCGACGTCCCGCAACGCGGAGGTGAGGTCGAAGGCGATGCCCGGCGGCACCGAGGGGGCCAGCCCCACGCGTACCTCGGCCCCGGCGTCGGTGATGGCGTGGGCCATGCTCTGCAGTTCCGTGGCGTCCCGGACCAGAATCCGGGCCTGCGGGAGCAGGGACCGGCCGGCCTCGGTGAGGGTGGCACCGGTGGCGGAGCGGCGGATCAGGTCGAGGCCGAGATTCGACTCCAGACGTTTCAGCCCCTGGGACACGGGGGACTGGGTCAGCCTCAGCCGCTCCGCGGCACCGGTGACGCTGCCCTCCTCGGCCACGGCGACGAAGTACTCCCAGTGCCGGAGGGAATTCGGTCGAGTTGTCATGTGCCCCGAGCCTAGTGGAGGGGACTCTGACGAGCTGAGCGAGGTACGGGGAACAAGGGCTCACCGGGCCTGTCGTGCAGCGGATTGCCGTGGTGGGTCCAATTCAGGCGAAGATGCGTATGACAGCCGAACCGGCACCGTCCCGGGCCAGGGGAGAGACCCCTTTTCCCACGGCACCAGAACTGATCTGTGCGAGGGGGAATCGGCGAACTTCAGCTACCTGACCGCCACCCTGGATGCGTCCATCCGTGGAGCGGGACCCGCGGTCGGGGAGTGGCCGGGCAGAATCCACCGGGTGGAACCCCGGTCCCCTTCGAGGACGACCCCGACCTGACGGACAAGCGGTTTACGGGCAGTGGAGGAGATCCTCGACTGAGAGCCGCACGCCCGAGGTGGTCCGGGAGATGCGGGGCAATCCGGAAGAACTCGAACGGCTCGGCATTGAGGCGAGCAACGAACGACAACGCGGCGGGAAACCACAGGTTTCTCGCCGCGTTCGGCCTGGTTCAGACCAACTACCGGTCAGCCGCGCAGCGTCTTGAGCGCCTCCGACCAGGCGGTGACCTGGTTGAACACATCGGTGAGAGCGCCGGTGGCGCCTTCGGTCGGGGTGAACTTCGACATGTCCTCGAAGTCGGAGCTGAAGGGCAGGAACACCTGGGCGCGGACGTCGGCCATCTGCAGTTCCGCGGCGATCAGCCGCCACGCCTCCACGGAGCGGGTGCCGCCGGCGCTGCCGTAGCTGACGAAGCCGATGGCCTTGTTGTTCCACTCCGCGTACAGGAGGTCCACGGCGTTCTTCAGTGCGGCGGGCACGGAGTGGTTGTACTCCGGGGTGACGAAGACGAAGCCGTCGTAGGAGGCGATCTTCTCGGCCCAGGCCTTGGTGTGATCCTTCGAGTACTGGCCCATGGCCGGGGCATGGGCTCATCCAGCAGGGGCAGGTTCTGGTCGGGCGATGTCCACGAGCTCGAACTCGGCGCCGCCGTGCTGCTGCGCGTGCTCGTGCACCCATTCGGCGACCTGGGGTGCCAGGCGGTTGGGGCGGGTGCTGCCGACGATGATGGCGATGCGGGTCATGGTTTTACCTCCGAATAGTGGTGGTGGTGACATTCCCGTCTCCCACGCTAGCTGTACTTCCCCGTGACGTTGTGAACGCGTTGCAGGGGGAGTTAACCCTCCGATAGCAGTGTGAGCCCGGTTGCAATTGTAATCGTGGATGAACCCCGCATACGCTGCGGGGTTATTTTTTCAACCATTTCACACGCCAATTTGCTGCGAATCACTTGTGCAGTTTTACGGTGCAGTGGTGCGGTGCTTTTACTGGCGTTTCTGCTGCGCAATGGGGTGTCATGATTCCGGTGGACGGTGAA
>NZ_KV787928.1:0-1050 GCF_001807155.1 Corynebacterium sp. HMSC05C01
CGGTCATCGTGCCGGATAATGCTTCTACGGTTGCGTCCCTTAGTGTGGTGTAACGCTTGCTGATGGTGGGCCCTGGAAAATGCAGGGGCGGCCATCGTCAGTAGCCTTTCGACTCAACTACCACATCTCACCGAAAGGAACATGACGATGACCGCTGATCCGCATTCTATCGACCCAACAACCTATCTGGATGATCTGCTCGCTCAAGCCTCTCCGGATTTGATGCGCCAGATGCTGCAAGGGTTTATCAACCAAATCCTCTCCGCCCAGGCCGACACTGTCTGCGGCGCCGAATACGGCGTCGCCTCCACCGAGCGGGTCAACCATCGCAACGGGTATCGCCACCGCGACCTTGACACCCGTGTCGGCACGATCGACGTAGCAGTGCCGAAGCTGCGCCACGGAGCGTTCTTCCCAGAATGGCTGTTAGAGCGACGCTCACGAGCAGAACGAGCCTTATCGACCGTGATTGCCACCTGCTATCTCAAAGGGGTCTCCACCCGCAGGATGAACGATCTGGTGGCCACACTTGGCATTTCCAACCTGTCGAAATCGCAAGTCTCGCGGATGTCGGAAGAACTCGACGAGATGGTCGCAGACTTCAGAAATCGCCCCCTGGACCCCGGCGGGTACGCCTACCTGTCCTGCGACGCACTGACGATCAAAGTGCGCGAAGGCGGCCGGGTGGTCAAATGCTCAGTGCTGCTTGCCACCGGTGTCAACGCCGATGGCTACCGGGAAATGCTCGGCATGCACGTCGCCACTGCGGAATCCAACGCATCGTGGAAAGGCTTCTTCCAAGACCTCAAAGCCCGCGGACTTCGTGGTGTCTTCCTTGTCACCAGTGATGCCCACGAAGGCATCCAGCATGCCATTTCCGAAGTGCTGCCCGATGCCTCCTGGCAGCGGTGCCGCACCCACTTTGCCAAAAACCTCTACGAGAAAGTCCCCAAAATGCAGTGGCCGATGGTCTTAAGCGATGTTCCAGACGATCTTCCAACAACCGGATGAGGAATCAACCTGGGCGCAAGCCCGTGAAGTTGTTGACTT
>NZ_KV787929.1:0-645 GCF_001807155.1 Corynebacterium sp. HMSC05C01
ACCAGGAGTCGTCTGCCAGCTATTGCCCCACAGACCCTTCCAGTACAAACGGAAGTCACCCTTAGCATCCGTGGTGGTCTTCACCGTCTCAGCAATCCACCCCTCAGGATCAGCCGCTACCTGCTCATTAATCCAACGCTGCAGACCCTGCTCATCATCAACAGTCCACCCCTTGCCACGCAACGTCTTACCAGAGAAATTCTTCTCCACATGCTCATGGATCGCCTTGACCGCCTCATCAGACAAGTACGAACCAACAACCTGCAAACCAGCAGCCGGCACATCATTGCCGTCCTTCTTCGACACTGTCGCATGGTTCAGCGCACCCTGGGCAACACGCAGGTTCCAAAACGCATTACCCCCGTAGTAACCAGCAAGACCACTGCCCTGAGACTCAGCCCACTTATTCTGCGGCAAGTGCTGCGGCAACGCAGTCTTCTGAGCGTACTGAATCGTCACACCCTTAACACGATTACCAGTCCACTGACCATCACCCTGAGTATTCGGAGTAATCAACGTATCCGGGAACACACCAGCAGCCGGCTGGTGCACCAAACGGTACTTACCCGCCAGATCCTCCGGCAACTCCGCCCACACACGAATCTTCTCACGACGGTGATCATTCTGCGGAACCGTCTCACCAAC
>NZ_KV787930.1:0-715 GCF_001807155.1 Corynebacterium sp. HMSC05C01
CAGCCGGTAGTAGGCCACGGAGTATCCGGCCTGACACGCAGCAATACCGATGGCGCAGGCTATGTATGTTTTCCCTGTTCCGGTTGGTGCGAGGATGTGAATGTTGGTCGGGTTTTCCCGCCAGTTCGTCGCCGCGATTCGTTTCAGTTGGCGCATGTTGATGCCGCGTTGTTCTGCCCGGGTGACTTCAGCAAGGCTCGCATCCGGGTATCGGAATTGTGCCTGGGTGATGGCTTTGGCGATGTTGCGTTGTTGCCGTTGTGTGTAGGCCTCTTCGACTGCTGCGAGGAAGATGTCCTCTGGTAGCGCATCCGCGTAGGCCTCGTCGTTGACAATCTCGTAGAAGACATCAGCGAAGGTCGATACGCGAAGCTTTCGCATTTTTGCCCGTACTGTTTCGTCATTGATGTTGCTCATGGTTAACACTCCTTCTAGTTTTCGTAGTGGTCAGCAGGCCGAATAAAGACGGCATCAGCTGCGTCGCCGGTAAGCGGGGCGCTTGGGCGTTGTTGGTTCTTCGTCGCGGGCTGTGTCTTTCGCCCTGGTGCAGCAGGGTGCTGCTGAGCGTGCGCAATGTCAGTCTGGATGCGCTTGATCACAGCCATAGTTGGAGCCAGCTTCTTTTCTAAGACCTGCTGGCATGCTGGTTCGAGGGTGGCTTTGCTGTGCTTTTTGCCCAGGTTGGCCAGCACGTTGCGAGCCTGGAGGAGTCCGC
>NZ_KV787930.1:735-1095 GCF_001807155.1 Corynebacterium sp. HMSC05C01
GCATCAGCTGCGTCGCCGGTAAGCGGGGCGGTTGGGCGTTGTTGATTCTTCGTCGCGGGTTGTGTCCTTCGCCCTGGTGCAGCGGGGTGCTGCTGAGCGTGCGCAATGTCAGTCTGGATGCGTTTGATCACAGCCATAGTTGGAGCAAGTTTCTTGTCCAAGACTTGCTGGCATGCAGGCTCCAAGGTGGTGTTGTTGTGCTTTTTGCCCAGGTTGACCAGCACGTTGCGAGCCTGGAGGAGTCCGCGGGGGACGGCGGCACTATTACGATCGAGGATCATCGCTATGACCGTGTGCGTTGCAGAACCGAACGACGAGGCCCAAGCCAAGAGTTCGTCGCGGGTGAGCGCCTTGTGGCCT
>NZ_KV787930.1:1115-1827 GCF_001807155.1 Corynebacterium sp. HMSC05C01
CGTTGCGAGCCTGGAGGAGTCCGCGGGGGATGGCGGCACTATTACGGTCGAGGATCATCGCTATGACCGCGTGCGTTGCGCAACCAAACGATGATGCCCAGGCCAGCAGTTCGTCGCGGGTGAGCGCCTTGTGGCCTTCATCGTCACCACTTGGCCCATGATTGGGATCAGTGGAGTACCGGTACTTAAATCCGTGAAGACGTGTGTGTTCAGCAACAAGCTGATCCCCGTTGAAGATGCTCACCAGTTGCGGGGTGAGCCTGACTGTTACTGATTCTCCTACCAGCTGAAATGGCACCGAGTAGTACTGGTAGTCACAGGTGATGTGCCAGTTACGATCGACTTTGCACCGCTTGTAGGACACTTCCGTAAACGGTGTCGGCGGCAGGTCGCGCATCATTGGTGCCTCTTCTTGCTCGAAGCGCATGCGCCGTGTTGTCCCATCAGCACGCAGCGTGATGTTGTTGATGTCTTCAAGACGCTCAGTGATCGCTTCATTGAGTTCATCGAGGCTATAGAAGACCTCGTCGCTGAAGTATCCGAGTATTTTGGTGTAGGCGATTTTCACAGCACGCTCTACTGCCGCTTTGTCGCGGGGCCTGCCAGGCCTCGTCGGCACAATCGTGACCCCGTAGTAGTCGGCAAACGCTGAGTAGCGGTCAGTGACCATCCGGTAGCCTGAATGCTTCTTCGGCCGGTAGGTCGCCGTAGA
>NZ_KV787931.1:0-1602 GCF_001807155.1 Corynebacterium sp. HMSC05C01
GACATGGAGTCCAGTCACTTATTGGACACGATGTCTAGAGACTTTTTGGACACTGAACCGGTGAAATGGTCGGATGGCTATTTCATCGCACACACGCAGAAAGATCGCGGATTTCGATCCGGTTCGCGACGGAAAAACTATCAAGCAGTTTTGCAAGGATGAGAAGATCTCTCGGCAGACGTTTCATAACGTCAGGGATCGTATTGCTCGCCGTGGGCGGGCGGGTATTTTGCCGGACAGTACCGCGCCGAAAAATCCTGCCCGCAAATACACCGAAGCGGATCGCCAAGCAGTCATCGACGCTAGAGTCACGTTGCAAGAGCAGGGGCTAGACTACGGCCCGTTGTCGATCTTTTACCACCTGTTCGACACAATCGGCCCGGAGCGCACTCCATCTCGGTCGACCATCGCGGATTGGCTGCACGACGCTGGAGTAGTTGACGCGAATGCCCGCAAGCGCCCACGCAGTTCGTATAAGCGGTTTGCCCGCGACTTTGTGTGTGAACTGTGGCAGATCGATGCTGTGGTCTACCGGCTATTCGACGTCGAACATACCCAGGTCACGATCTATCAAGTTATTGATGACGCCAGCAGATTCGATGTTGGCACGAAAGCGTTTCCCCGGCCTGAAAACGGCGAGGATGCTCGCATCACCTTGAAAGAAGCATTCGACCGATACCGCAAACCGCAGGAAATCTTGTCGGACAACAGTGAAGCGTTTGCCACCTACCATCGCGGTCGTCTATCAGCCACAGAAGTTTGGTTGGCGAAGCAAGGTGTGCTGGCAATTGCTGGCTTCGCCCCAACTACGCAAGGCAAAGACGAACGCTCCCACCGCACGTTGGTGCAGTTTCTCGATGCACGCACACCGGAAACATTCGACGAACTGCAAAAAGCGCTTGCGGCCTACCGCGAGGTCTACAACAAACATCGGCGACATCAAAGCCTGCTCGTCGGCAAGATGCACATCACGCCCGAACAAGCCTGGGAAACGTTCCCGCAGGCTGAATCACCTACAACTCCGCTTGATCCTGAAGCGGTCTGGCAGCGCGTTGTCGACTACAACCTCGCCAACAACCCCCATGCAAAGCCGAAGCATGCATACACAAACGACCCCGGGGAAGCTGCCACTTCACCCAGGGTCAACACCGATCGTGCAATCACCACGCCAGGTGCATCGCATACGGATACGACCAGCATAGACCCGTATGAAGCAGTCAAAAAGCAGCGCTTTGATATCCCCTTGGAACTGACCATCAGCCGCCACGGGGCAGTTCATATCCTCGGATACCCGCTGTATGTCGGATTGAGATTCAAAAGCCGCAAACTGCTCAGCCACGTTACTGCCGATAACGTCGCTGAATTCTTCACCGCACACGACGGAGAATTCCTCTTCAGTGTGCCGCTACCGATCAAGCTCAAACACCGCCCAGCCGGCGGAGTAATCAACATCAACCACGTCGAAGGCATGAAACACCGCCAACCACCCCAGCTGCGCCCCAACCTATCCAAACCCCGGCCAAAAAGACGCAAACCGAAACACTAGCCAAAGTCCAAAAAGCTCCTGGACTCCGTGTCCAATAAGTGGCTGGACTCCATGTC
>NZ_KV787932.1:0-97240 GCF_001807155.1 Corynebacterium sp. HMSC05C01
AGCCGAGAAGGTCTACAAATGCCATGGCATGAACGCTAAGCAACCGCCTAACAACCGACAAGACCCAACAAAAAATCTGTGGATAACCCACCGACTCATGCCGGAAAGTTATCCACAGATTTTGCTGGGTCTTGACTTTTAGCGTTTGGTCACTTTGCCGGTCAGTTTCGCGAGTGGTGCTGCGAAGGATCCGCGGGCGAGGAACCATCCGAGCGCAGTGACGGCTACGGCGCCGAGGAATACCAAGGTGCCGGTCCAGGATGTGGAGTCTTGGGCGGCGAACATGGCGTTGAGGTTGGCGCGCAGGCCGGTCGTCGCAACGAGGAAGACGTGGATGACCATGAAGATGAGGAAGTAGATCATGGTGGGGAAGTGCACGGCGCGTGCCCACGCGACGGGCACCCCGTTCCACGTTTTCGGCCACATGGAGCTCATGCGGAAGCCGGATGCGATCGCGAGTGGGGAGGCGATGAATACGGTGGTGAAGTACGCGAGTTCTTGCAGCGCGTTGTAGTGGACCCAGCCGTGTTCGTCGGGCCAGTCGAGTGCGAGGTATTGCAGTCCTGCGGAGATGGCGTTGGGGATGACGTCGATGCTGGTTGGCACGATGCGGACCCATTGGCCGGTGGCAAACAGCAGGATGTAGAACACTACGCCGAGTGCGACCCATGCGATGTCGAGGGTTTGGTGCAGCCATTGGGTCAGTGAGATCTTTTTGCCGTTGCGTTTCGACGTCCAGTAGCCTGCCGGCCGCTTCTCTCTGCGCACGTCGAGACCAGTCTTGATGATGAGCGCCATGAGGAACATGTTGAAGAAGTGGGCCCAGTTGAGCCAGGCGGGGAAGCCGACGGGGGCGTTGTCGGGTAGTGGCTGCATTCCGTCGTAACGTGCGACGAAGTCGGCGCCGGTGTCGGTGCCGATGAACCAGCGTGCGCCGACGAATGCTGCGATGACCAGTACGAGGGCTGGAATGAGCCATCGCTTATCGACGACCCCACGCCCCGCCGGCACCTCCACCGGCGCCGGCGCTGCCGGAGCCGGGTCGGGCTCGGGCGTGGCGTCGGCGGTTGTTGCGGCAGCGGGGGCTGCTTCGGCTGCGGGTTCAGGAGTCGGTGCAGGTTCCGGTTCCGGTGCCGGTGCGACCTCGGGCTCGGCTGGTGCGGGCACGTGGACAGTACCGGCGGGTGGCCAGGCTTCGCCGCCTGCGACGCGGGGAAGACCGCGGCGCAAGGCAACCTCGACGGTGTTTGCGGGGGCTGCAGCTGGAGCTGTGGCCTGATCGGCTGCGTCGGCCGTGCTAGTCGCAGCAGCGTCAGGCTCGCTCGGTGTCGCTGTGGACGGAGCCGCAGCAGCGCCCGCAGCGCCTGCGAAGGCAGCGACGGCGGTGGCCGGTGGCCAGGGTTCACCACCCGGGGTACGAGGTAGGCCCTGGCGCAAACCGGTGGTCGGCGAGGAAGCAGACACAGTGGCAGGCGCCGCGACAGGCTCAGCGGGGGCGGAGGTGGTCGGGGTGGTGGGGTCGTCGATTAGCGGGGGCCATGGTTCGCCGCCGGGAACACGGGGCAGGCCGCGTCGGAGTTGGGGCATTACTTACGAGCCTCGATCTCGGAGATGATCTGTGGGACGACGTCGAAGAGGTCGCCGATGATGCCGAAGTCAGCGATGTCGAAGATGGGGGCATCCTCGTCATTGTTGATGGCGACGATGGTGTCGGCGGTTTGCATGCCCACCAGGTGTTGGACAGCGCCGGAGATGCCGATGCCGATGTAGAGCTTCGGGCTGACCAGCACGCCGGTTTGGCCGATTTGGGCTTCGTAGGCGACTTGGTCTTCGTCGACGGCGGAGCGGGTGGCGCCGACGGCGGCGCCGAGGGTGTCCGCGAGCCCGCCGACGAGTTCTTCGAACATGTCGGCGTCGCCGAGCGAGACGCCACCGGCGACGACCTTGTCTGCGGTGAGCAGGTCGGGGCGGGTGGAGGTGCGCTCGACCGGCGTGACGGAGACCACCTCGGCGGTACGTGCGCCGGAGTGCTCGACGTCGAGGTCGCGCACCTCAGGCGTTGCGACGGCAGCGGCGCGGGTTTCCACGGCACCGGGGCGCACGGTGATCACCGGCGCCGAGTGGGTGGCGGCGGCGGTTGCGGTGTAGGCGCCGCCGAAGTTCTGGTGGTCGGTGACGATGCCTTCTGCGTCTCGACGAACCGCCACCGCGTCGGTCAACAGCGCCTTGCCTGCGCGCACGGCTACACGGCCGGCGGTTTCGCGCCCGCGCACGGTGTGGGAAAACAACACGGCGGCGGGGTTGAGGGTGGTGAGGGCGGTGGTGGTGGCGTCGACAAGTGGGGCGTCGGAAACCAGCACCGTGGCCGCGCCGAGGGTGCTGAGGGCGTCGGCGTGGGTGCGGTCGTCGATAAGAACGATGGGGGTGCCGATTTCGGAGGCCGCGCCGATGAGTTCGGCGGCGTGGGGGTCGAGGCTGCCGTCGTGGGAGCGGTCCGGGACAACGAGAATTTCAGTCATGGGTGCTCCTTAAATGAGGTTTTTGGATTCGAGGAAGTCGACGAGTTTCGCGGCGGCGGTAGAGTTGGCGTCGATGATTTCGCCGCGCTCGCGGGCCGGGCGCTTGTCAATGGCGACCATGATGGCGCGCGGGTGGGTGAAATCTTCCGCGTCGATGTCCAGGTCGGCGAGTGTGAGCGTGTTGAGCTCCTTCTTCTTCGCCGCCATGAGTCCCTTGAAGTTGGGGTAGCGGGGGTCGGCGAACTCGTCGGCAACAGCGACGACGGCCGGAAGGTCGGCGCGCAGTTCGACGATCGCGCCGTCGGAAGCCTGAGTGGCGGTGGCGGTTGTGCCGTCGACGGTCAGTTCCGTCAGGTTGGTCAGTACGGGCCAGTTCAGGTGTTCGGCGATCATGGGGGCGACGACGCCGGTGCCACCGTCGGAGGACATGTTGCCCGTGACGACGAGGTCATAACCGTTCTTGCGAATCAACGCCGCAAGCACCTCGGCGGTGAGGGTGACGTCTGCGCCGGTCAAGGCGTCGTCGGAAACGATGTAGGCCTCGGTGGCCCCCATGGCGATGCCGCGGCGGATCGAGTCGGCAGACGTTTCGGGGCCGACGCTGAGGATTTCGACCACGGTGTCGTCGTTAAGTGCTTCCGCGATGCGTAGCGCTGCTTCGACGGCGCGTTCGCCAACTTCGTCGGCAACAACGTCGCCGGAGCGGTCGGTCAGACCGGTCTCCAGGTTCATTTCGCGGTCGCTGTAGGTGTCCGGCACCTCTTTCAGCAGCACGGCAATACGCACGGCCACTCCTTATAGGTAGGGGGTAGGCAATCGTGCGCAGTCTAGCGCACGCCTAAAAGTCGAAGCCTCCGAAGTCGAAGCCGCCGCCGAAGTCACCCATGTCTCCGCCGAAATCGCCGCCACCCATGTCACCCATATCACCCATATCTCCCATGTCGCCCATGCCTTCGGCGCCAGCAGCGTCGCCGAGACCGCCAGCCTCAAACGCTTCGGGTGCGGCGGCGCCGGACATGCCGGCGAACATGGTGGAGTAGAACATCATCGACGACGCAGCCCACATGCCCGTCATCATCGCCGGGGCCCACCATGCGGTGGAGTACCAGCCGGCTGGCACGGGGCGGCCTGCGACGGCGCCGCCGGGGTAGTAGTGCGGGGTCGCCTCGGTGGCTACGGGCGATGCGGTAACAACGGTGCCGTCTTCTTGGCGCACGCTGCGCTGTTCAGTCACGCGGCCTGCCTGGCGCTGGCCTTCCAACTCTGGCAGCGCAGGACCGGCGGGAAGCCCCATGATTTCGCGCGCGGCGTTGACGTAGTGCAGGCCCTCGAGCGCGGATTCGCGGGCGAGCATGGCCTGCTTTGGCGTGCGGGCGTCGGCAAGACCTGCGCTTGCTGCGTTGAAGCGCTCGGAGGCGTCGGCCATGGCCTGGGTGGAGGCGGCGTCGTTGCCGGAGAGGTTCAGCACCTGCGAGCCGAGGCGGTCGGTCCATCGCTTGGCGTCGGCGTAGGCGTCGTCGAAAGAAATCTGCACCTGCTGGCGCGATTGCACTTGACGACGACCGCCACCACCCATCGTGGGCAGCATGATCAACGCACCAATAGCAAAGACGATGAGCAACAGACCGAGCATGGCTCCTCCTAAAATTCGTTGTTGTTTGGTTCAACGGGTGAACCTGCGCTAAAGTTCCGAGCAGCCGTTAAGGCAGCGTTTCTACGCATGGGAATGTCGTATAGTGGCTAATACCTCAGCCTTCCAAGCTGAAGACGCGGGTTCGATTCCCGTCATTCCCTCCACTGTCATGAGTCGCGACATGCTGGACGGACCGGCATCCCAGTTGTTTTTGTTCTGGGGTGCCGGTTTTGTTCATTCGGCGTGAAGTGGTGGGTCGCCGTGTTTCCAGTAGGCCTTTTGGTAGTCGCGGGCGGTGTCGATGTAGTGCTCGGTGATGACTTTGCCGTTTTTGTCGACGGTGTCGTTTCGGGTGCGCCATTCTTCTTTGGGGTTGTCGTTGGGTGTGGCTTTGACTCCGGTGGTGTGTGCCTGTTGTGGCGTGCGTCTGCCTAGGGCTCGGTGGGGGCGTGTGCAGTTGTAGTATTGGCGAAATTCGTTGAGGAGTTGTTGCAGCTCGTCGATGGTTTGTGCTGGGGGTTGGGCGTTGATCCATTTTTTGAGGGTTTGGTGGAACCGTTCGATTTTGCCTTGGGTTTGTGGGTGGCCCGGCCGGCCGTTTTTCTGTTGGATTTTGTGCGTGGCGAGTGTTTTTTCGAACGCGTTTCGCCCGCCTTTACGTCCGGCAAGGCGGGTGGTGAACACCAGGCCGTTATCTGTCAGCGTGGATGCTGGTGGACCGTAGTGGGCAATGAGGCGACCCAGTTCGGCAGCGACGGCAGCGCCTGAAAATGCGGCAGCCGCGGTGATTGACAGCAGGTATCGCGAGTGGTCGTCGAGGAAGTCGAGGACTTCTACTCGTGTGTTGTCGGCAAGAAAGAGGTGGGTGATATCGGCTTGCCAGCATTCGTTGGGCATTGCGGCTTCGAAGCGGATGTAGGAGTTTTTCGGCCTCTTTTTCGGCTGTGGGGTGATGAGCCCTTCGTTCGTGAGAATGCGGCGGATCGTGGAAGTCGACGGGACACGTTTGCCGTCTTGTTCAAGGTGGTAGGCAATGGTTTCGGGCCCTGCGTCAAGTCCGTGCCGGGTGAGTTGCTTGCGGATGTCGATTATTTCGTTTCGTAACGCTTCTGGTACCGCGTGCGGGTGGGTGTGAGGGGCGCGTGATTTTGGTGCGATTGCATCTGCGCCGCCTGCGTCGTAGGCGTTGAGGATCTGGTGGACGCGTTGGCGTGAGATGCCGAAGCGTTTGGCGACGTTGGTGGGTGTCGCACCTTGGTCTCTGACGGCTCTGACAATGGCGAGGTTGCGGTTGGGACTGTTCATGATGTCAAACATGTCCCGACTCACCGGTCAAGCGTCACCGACACGGCTGAGGTAGCCCTAAGTGTCAACTATGTCGCGACTGGCCTGTCAAGGATCACAACACCTTCTGCAGGCACACCCTGTCAAATATGTCGTGACCTCAGACACCGGCTGCCCGCAGCTCACCCACGAGCGCTACTGCTCGGTGCACGCGAAGCTTGAGACTGCACGCTATCGCAAGTACCAGCGCGACCCAAAGATTAACCGCCGCTACGACAAGGTGTGGAAACAGGTACGCAAGCGGTATCTCGCGGCCCACCCGTTGTGTGAGGACTGCCAGAAAGCAGGGCGGGTCACGCCAGCGGTCGAGGTGCATCACATCCAACCACTCTCGAAGGGTGGTACGCATGATGAGAGCAACCTTAAAGCGTTGTGTAAGCCCTGCCACTCTAGGCAGTCCGCGTTGGATTGTGACCGGTGGCGACAAGCCCCACGCGTCTACACCTATTAGCAAAGTGTGTCCCGCCACACATTGTCGATAGGGTTGCGATCTGGCAGACACTGTATTAGGGTTTTGCCATGGTGCAATCTCAAGCAAAAGAGACTACGTTAAAACACACACTCCGAACTTCAATTGTCGTCACCGCCTTGGCCCTCACATTCGGCCTCGGCACAACACCAGCATGGGCTGAAGAAACGCAAGATGCTAACACGCAACCCACTTCAGCAAGTCACTACTTGACCACAGACCAGCTTCAGAGGTTCAGTCTTGACGCTCTTGACGTCGGCGAGTCGCAACCTGTTCGACCGGATGAGTTCACCACTTACGGATACTATCCTGGTGGGCTGAACGGTGCAGAAGCTAGGTTCTGCGCGCAACCCTGGAACATGGGTAAATGCGCATCCGCTAAATCGGCAGCAGATGATGCACTTGCAAGATCCCAGGCCAAGTTCGGCAGGGATTCTCTGTATCAGGGTAAGGGTGACGCTTACCGCCACTGCTATTGGAGTGCCAGAATGACCATCGACATGGGCGTGGGAGAAGCGCGGGGGTTCGGTGATCGCCATGAAGCTGAATCTTCTGGCCGTGATAAGGAGATGGATCTCGCTAACAACGCAACTGGTCGATCAGTTGGTCAAAGCTATCGCACCTATGATAGCGCCTCCGACCGTTGTGAATGGCTTGCACACAACAACCGGTTGGTGACGTTACGGTAGCTGACCAGAGTCCCATGAGTCGCGACAATTGGGAAGCCTTGCACCAGAGTGGTTCTAAGCGATTACTCTGGTGCAAGGCTATGTTTGTTTGCGGGATTGTGTTGGCCGGCTTTTCCTGTATTGTGGCGCTATTCCCACAGTTTGGGGTTGCCAGATCGTTGAGCGTCTACCTTCCCTTCGCTCAGGTGTTAGCCTTCCCGCAAGCACTGGGTCTGGTGATACTACTCCTTGGCGGGTGTGCTACCGGTGTCGGTTGGTGGAGGCGATGGCCAAGACTTGCCCTAACTTCTTGTTTAGTGTGGATTGTCGCGGGAGCAGGATTTTTGTTTGCACCGAATGGTATCCCACATCAGGTCAGCGGCCAACAACATTCCACTGTTACAGAGAGGAACCTGACGGTCGTTACGTTTAATACGGGATCAATGCTGGCCACCAGCGATTTCCAACAACTTGTCAGTACATGGGATCCCGATATCATCGTTCTGCCCGAAACGTCCGGCTATGAGCTTCGTGAAGCGATAGAAACGTCAAACTATGACGGCCAGCTCTTTGAAACTCGTAATGATGGTCTTCCGAACACTTATACAGGGCAAATCGCCCCCACGTCAGTCGTAGTACATAAAAGGCTTGGAGCAGCGCACTTTACACGAGGCCCGGTAACATCATTCGGAACAGTTGCCATCGAGTTTGAGGATGCTCGGCTTCCTGTGATTCTAGGGCTACATACAGCACCACCGTTGCCTAGACTTATGAATCAGTGGCGAGATGACATCAATCGTGTCGTTGAGTTTGGGAGCTCGATACAAAAACCGCTTATAATCGCGGGCGACTTTAACGCCACTCTTCGCCACGGACCTCTTGCCACTAGAGGCAGGCTTATTGATTCGCAAGAGCTCTGTTCAACCACCCCCACTGGTACGTGGCCAGCTGGTGCGCCCAACCTTTTAAGATCACCCATCGACCATATCTTCGTAACACAAGGAATAACAGCCCACTCCTGTCAAGTGCAGCAGATTGGTTACTCCGATCACCTCGCTTACAAAACTCAAGTAGCTGTTCAATGAGTGTTTGAGCACTGCTTAGAGTTGATACCTCCAATCATTTTCGCAGCATAAAACGCGCTTTAAGCGATTCTGAGAGCCTTAGATTCCCGGTGGAAGTTTTGAGAGTAGTTTTTCTTCCTTTCGACGCTCTGCGGGGTTTACAGGCCCCGTAGGGGGCATGAAATCTCTAGCGCCTAGGCCATGGGCTGGCGGGCTAGGCCCTCTGCGCGCAAAAATCCCGAATCAAACCCCGGATTGACCTATTAAACCCAGGAAGGAGGTGGGCTCGTGGCCAAGGACGGCACCAACCGCGGCGGCAGGTGCGTCCGCGCCGGCGCGAAACCCGATCCCCTTAAGGACAAGCTCGAAGCCGGCAAACCCGCCTCCAGTCTGCTCGAACCCGTCGACCTGGACCCTTTCGGCCTGGACGGTGTGGACATGGGTGAAGGCGCTGCACTCGACGGGAAACTATGCCCGAACCTTCCGCCTATCTGTCCGCGACACAGCGTGATGGTCAGCCGCTGCTGGCTGGGGAGCTCTACCGGGAAACCTGGGCCTGGCTCAACGCACGCGGTGTTGCCTCCTTCGTATCCCCAAGATTGATTGAGGCCTACGCCCAGGCGTTCGCCCGCTACATCCAGTGCGAGGAGGCGATTACCAAGTTCGGCCTGCTCGGCACGCACCCAACCACTGGGGCTACGATCGCGTCCCCGTTCGTCGCTATGAGCCAGAGCTTTTCTAAGCAGGCGAATGTGTACTGGTACGAGATCTGCGAAATTGTCTGCGCCACCAGCACCCGTGAGTACGCAGGAGCCAGCCCTGCGGATGAGTTGATGGAGCGCCTGCTCAAATCCCGCTAACCCCACAGACCTGCTGCGCTTCACTCGTCCTTTTGTTGTTGCCCATCCCGGTGAATGCCGGGGTGGGCATTTCTTGTCCCTACCCACTTCCCAGTTGATTGGAGTACACCCGATGCCCACTGTTCGTACCGGTGAGTCGACCTGTATTGGTCACCCGGACAAGCTCTGCGACCTCATCGCCGACACCATCCTCGACGACCTGCTCGTCACTGACCCGGCGGCACGGTGCGCGGTGGAGGTCATGGCGACCAAGGGCCGCATCATCGTCGCAGGCGAAAACACCTCAACTGCGCGTGCGCGTGTGCGTGTGCGTGAAAGTTTGCGCCGCGCGGTGATCTGCGCCGGCTACAGTCCTGCCGGGTGGAAGGTCACCGTGCACACTCACACTCAATTCCCGGTCATCGCCGCAGGCGTTAGCACCTCCCTCGAAGCCCGCGACGGGAATGAATCCGCGTTCGTGCTCACCGGTGCTGGCGACCAGGGCACCGTCTACGGCTACGCCACCGCCGAGACCCGCGAGCGCCTTCCCCTACTCGTGATCGCGCACGACATCTGCAAGCGCCTGGATACCGCACGGGTGGATGGGGTGATCCGGGGTATCGGCTCGGACGGCAAATCCCAAGTCTTCTTGCGTTACGACGATGACGGCCACGCCACCGACGTGGAAGCAGTCGTCGTCTCGATCCAACACACCAAGGACACGGATTTGGAAGAGCTTCGCCGCCAGGTCACGAACCTGATCACCCCAGCCTTTGTATCCACCGTTACCACCTTTGATCCAGGGTAAACGCTGGTTCTGCATGCAGAACCGGTTTTCTTATGCCCCGATGTGACCCTGGAATAAACGCCCGCTACAATGATCAACCTGAACCGCTTGAGTGGTTACTGATTCGGTTCATACCGTGGCGGTTTTGCCGCCTACGGGGCGTGGCGCAGTTTGGTAGCGCACCTGCTTTGGGAGCAGGGGGTCGCAGGTTCAAATCCTGTCGCCCCGACAAAGGCGGGCCCGTTTTGTACGGGCCCGCCACTTATAAGCACTGAAACTCGTTGATGGAAACAAGTACAGGAGAAACCCGTGAAGACTAACGTCGAAAAGCTCAGCGACACCCGCGTTAAGCTCAACGTCAGCGTGCCGTTCGACGAGCTTGGCCCGGAGATCGACCAGGCATACAAGGCGATCTCCCAGCAGGTCAACATTCCGGGCTTCCGTCGCGGCAAGGCTCCGCGCCAGCTGATCGACGCTCGTTTCGGCCGCGGTCCGATCCTGGAGCAGGTTGTCAACGACATGCTGCCGACCCGCTACGAGCAGGCTCTGGCAGAGAACGACCTGAACCCGCTGGGCCAGCCGGAGATTGAGGTCACCAAGATCGAGGACAACGACGTTGTCGAGTTCACCGCTGAGATCGACGTCCGTCCGGAGATCAAGGTGCCGGACTTCGCCAAGATTGAGGTCACTGTTCCGGAGCTCAAGGTTGACGACGAGGCTGTTGACGCCGAGCTCGACTCCCTGCGCGAGCGTTTCGGTGAGCTCAAGGACACCAAGCGCAAGATGAAGACCGACGACTTCGCGGTCATCGACCTTGAGGCTTCCATTGACGGCGAGAAGCTCGACGACGCTTCCGCTGAGGGCCTGACCTACCGCGTCGGCGCCGACGACCTGATGAAGGGTCTGGACACCGCTCTGCGCGGCATGAAGACCGGCGAAGACAACGAGTTCGAAACCGAGATCCAGTACGGCGAGAACAAGGGCAAGAAGGCGACCGTCAAGGTCCACGTCCAGCAGACCAAGGAGCGCAAGCTTCCGGATCTTGACGACGAGTTCGTCCAGATGGCGTCCGAGTTCGACACCGTCGACGAGCTGCGTGAGTCCACCCGCGAGCAGGTTGAGGAGAACGCGAAGGCGAAGCAGGCTGCTGACATTCGCGACGAGGTCCTCAAGGCTGCCCTCGCCCAGGTTGAGTTCGCGCTGCCGGAGTCGATCGTCGACGAGCAGGTGCACAACCAGCTCCACCAGCTGCTCGGCCAGATGGCTCACGACGAGAACGCACTGGCGCAGCTGCTTGAGGCTCAGGGCACGACCCGCGAAGAGTTTGACAAGGAGTCCCGCGAGCAGGCTGAAGAGTCCGTGCGCACCCAGTTGTTCCTCGACGCTGTGGCGGAGGAGGAGAAGCCGGAGGTTTCCCAGCAGGAGCTCACCGACCACATCCTGTTCACCGCACAGTCCTACGGCATGGACCCGAACCAGTTCGTGGCTCAGCTGCAGCAGTCCGGCCAGATTGCGAACCTGTTCTCCGACGTGCGTCGCGGCAAGGCCCTCGCCGCCGCTATCTCTCGCACCTCGGTGAAGGATGAGGCTGGCAACAAGGTTGACCCGAACGATTACTTCGGTGAGATCGAGGAAGAGGACGAGGCTGCTGAGGAGCAGTAATCCCCTCTAAACCAAGGATTTTTGGGCGGCCGGAAGCGTGCATTCGCTTCCGGCCGCTTTTTTGTGTGGGGCGTGGGGTCGTCGATAAGAATTGGCCGTACGCCGGTAGCGAACAAGGTTCAACTCCCCCGCGCGCGCGAGTAGGGTGGTGGCGTTACACGACGAACTAGCGAAGGAGCATCTGTTATGACTTCCCCGACTCAAGGTATGAACCTGGGAGACTCGGTGTACGAGCGCCTCCTGCGGGAGCGCATTATTTTCCTGGGTCAGCAGGTGGATGATGAGATTGCCAACAAGCTTTGCGCCCAGATTCTGCTGCTGTCGGCTGAGGATCCGACGCGCGACATCAGTCTTTACATCAACTCGCCGGGCGGTTCGGTGACCGCAGGTATGGCGATTTACGACACGATGAAGTACTCCCCGTGCGACATCGCTACCTACGGCATGGGTTTGGCCGCTTCCATGGGCCAGTTCCTGCTGTCTGGCGGTACGAAGGGCAAGCGTTACGCGCTGCCGCACGCACGCATCATGATGCACCAGCCGTCTGCTGGTGTTGGCGGCACTGCTGCTGATATTGCGATCCAGGCTGAGCAGTTTGCCGCGACGAAGCGTGAGATGGCTGAACTTATCGCAGAGCACACCGGCCAGACCTTCGAACAGATCACGAAGGATTCGGACCGCGACCGCTGGTTTACCGCAATGGAGGCCAAGGAATACGGCATCGTGGACCACGTCATCGAGAATGCCGCCATGGCTGGCGAGCACGCGATTGGCGACTAAGGCAAGCAACGAGAAGAGGAGACTTTTACTATGACTTTCCAAATGCCCAGCTCCCGCTACGTGCTGCCGCAGTTCCTGGAGGAGACCAGCTTCGGCACGAAGCAGATTGATCCGTACGGCAAGCTGTTTGAGGAGCGCATTGTGTTCCTTGGCACCCAGGTTGATGACACGTCGGCGAACGACATCATGGCCCAGCTGCTGGTCCTGGAGTCCCAGGATCCGGACCGTGACATCACGATGTACATCAACTCCCCGGGTGGTTCGTTTACCGCGTTGATGGCGATTTACGACACGATGCAGTACGTCCGCCCCGACGTGCAGACGGTGTGCCTCGGCCAGGCTGCATCCGCCGCCGCAGTCATCCTGGCTGCCGGTGCGCCGGGTAAGCGTGCGGCGCTGCCGAACTCGCGTGTGCTGATCCACCAGCCGGCTACCCAGGGCACCCAGGGTCAGGTGTCGGACCTGGAGATCCAGGCGGCTGAGATCGACCGTATGCGTCGTCTCATGGAGAACACGCTGTCGCACCACACGGGCCGTACGCCAGAGCAGGTTCGTATTGATACCGACCGCGACAAGATCCTCACCGCTGAGGAAGCCGTGGAGTACGGGATCATCGACCAGGTCTTCGACTACCGCAAGCTCAACGGCTAAAAAGAAAGGCGCCCGTAAGGGCGCTTTTTAGCTTTACGACGACGCCCTCACCGGCGTCGCACCACAACCACCTACTGTTCGGTTGGGGTTTCCACGACGTCGGCGGAGGTCGGCGCTGCGTCGTCGCAGAACTTCACTGCGTTACGGATGGCTTCTGGTGCGCCCTCGAAGTCGCCGCGCGACCAGCACACGCCGTCTGCGGTGTTTTGCGGGTCTACAGACGCCCAACCGTTACCCCGTGCGACCCAGTAGTAGTCCTGACCGTCTGGTGTGACGGTGCGGGCCCATTCACGGTCGCAGAAGGTGCTGTATTCGTCGCTGGCGCCCTGCGAGCCTTGTGCGGGCCATGCGCAGGCAGCACCCGGCTCGTCCGGTGCGGGAGCGACCTCTGGCTCGCGTGCGGAACCGCCGGAGTTGCCGGATCCGCTCGAGCTGCGGCGACTGCTGCTGGACTTGGTGGACGACTTCGTCGTGGTGGACGTCTTCGACGAGGAGCTCGAGGAGCTCTTCGTGGTTGTGGACGAGGAGGTTGTGGTCTCGTCGTCTTCCTCGGAGGTGGTGGTCGTCGGGGTTGGGGTGGCTGTTGTGCTGGTTTGGGGGAAATCCAGCACCGGTTCAGCAATGCGTGCCTCGTCGTCCGAGCCGCCGCAGGCGGAGAGCGCCGGGACGGCGATGAGCGCTGCGGCGATGGTGGCAAGTGCGCGGCTGCGTTTCACGGGTACGGATTTCCTTTCAGACACATCAAAGAATGTGTCTAGGCTAGCTGATCGTTCCGAGGACAATGCGCTTAGTTTAGTCCCACCGCGTTTTGGGTGCGTGGGACGGGAACAGGGATGTGTCGTCGTGCGTTGTAGGGTGTGGGGTTCAGCACCCACTAGACTTGGGGAAGATTTCGGCGAGGGAACGGGAGTAGATACGCGCATATGGCCACTACGCATGACAGCGCTAGCCTTCTGAAGTGCTCTTTCTGCGGCAAAAGCCAGCAGCAGGTCCGCAAACTGATTGCGGGCGGAGGCGTCTACATTTGCGACGAATGCATCGAACTGTGCAACGAGATCATCGAAGAGGAGCTCGCCGGCGCAGAACGCCAGGAGGAATCAGGAGAGCGTTTGCCGCGCCCTTCGGAGATCACGGCGTTTCTGGACGAGTATGTGATCGGCCAGGATGCGGCCAAGCGCACGCTTGCTGTGGCTGTGTACAACCACTACAAGCGCATTAAGGCGGAGGAGTCGAACCTTTCGGCCCGTGCGAAGGACGAGGAAGTGGAGATTTCCAAGTCCAACATCTTGCTGCTTGGCCCGACGGGTTCTGGCAAGACCTATCTCGCGCAGACACTGGCGCGCATGTTGAATGTGCCGTTCGCGATCGCGGATGCCACCAGCCTGACCGAGGCTGGCTATGTCGGCGAGGACGTGGAGAACATTCTGCTGAAGTTGCTGCAGGCGGCAGATTTCGATGTGAATCGTGCGCAGCACGGCATCATTTACGTCGACGAGGTGGACAAGATTTCCCGCAAGTCCGAAAACCCGTCGATTACCCGCGACGTTTCGGGTGAGGGCGTGCAGCAGGCGCTGCTGAAGATCCTGGAGGGCACGGTTGCGTCCGTGCCACCACAGGGTGGACGTAAGCACCCGAACCAGGAGTTCATCCAGGTGGACACGTCGAACATCCTGTTCATCGTGGCCGGCGCGTTCGCTGGCCTGGACAAGGTGATCGCGGAGCGCGTGGGCAAGAAGGGCATCGGCTTCGGCGCGGAGATCGATTCGAAGTCGGAGCGCGACGAGGCGAACATGATGGCGCAGGTGCAGCCGGGCGATCTGGTGAAGTTCGGCCTGATCCCCGAGTTTATTGGCCGTTTGCCGATCATCGCGCACGTCGATGATCTGGACCGCGACTCGATGAAGCGCGTGCTCACGGAGCCGAAGAACTCGTTGGTGAAGCAGTACAAGCGCCTGTTCGCGATGGACGGCGCGGAACTGACGGTGACCGACGAGGCGCTTGGTGTGATCGCGGACAAGGCAGCGGAGCGCAAGACCGGTGCGCGTGGCCTGCGTGCGATCATGGAGGAACTGCTCGTTCCGGTGATGTACGAGTTGCCGGATCGTGACGGCGTCGCTGAGGTTGTGCTGGATGAGGCAGCCGCTCGCGGGGAGGGCGAGCCGAAGTTCATCGAGGAAGAAAAGCAGCGCTCCGCGTAACGCAGTTCTGCTTAGATTAGGCCGCCGTCGTCGCTGTAGACGTCGGCGGTTTCTTCTTCCGCAGTGGGGGTGGGTTCGAGGTAGGACTCGTAGCCGGAGTAGGGGATGTTGGACGTGAGGAACGTCAGCACGGTGTCGATGACCATGCGGCGCATGCCGTCGACGTTGCGGCGGCTTGCAAAGTCCACGTCGCTGACGCTCAGTGCGGTCAGGCTGTTGCCCACGCGGAAGAAACACAGCGATGCGACCAGCGTGAGCAGATCGACAGCGGAGATACCGGGGCGGAATGCTCCCGCGTCTTGGCCTGCGAGCAACAGACGTTCAACGTGGAGGAGTACTTCGTTCTCGCTGACAAGCGCTGCGGCGTCTTCTTCGGCGGCGACGGGGTCGAGGTTTTCACGCAGGACGAGGCGCACACCGTCGGGGTGGTCCAAAAACGCGTGGTAGAGGGCGTCGATGTAGCGGCGCATCCCCTCGACGGGGGCGGCGTAGGAGCGGGTGGCGATGTCCTGAGGCGGGGTGATGCGAGCACTTGCCACCTTGAGCGCTGCGAGGTACAAGCCGCGCTTGTTACCAAAGTGGTAGTGGATCATGCGCTTGCTCATGCCCGTGGTGCGTGCAAGCGCGTTGAGTTTGACGTCGTCGTAACCGTTGTGGGCAAACGCGACAATCGCGGCATCGACGACAGCACCGGGGGAAGGGGAGGTGGCAGTCTCGGGTGCGGCGGTGTCGGCCATGTCCGTGGGCTCCCTTTCGGTGTGGTTCGGTGTGGTTCGGTGTGGTGGGGTCGTCGATACGCTTCTTTGCTTCCTCTCATCGTGCACCACTTGGCAGATCAGTGGCGCAGTACCGGCCAATGTTGCCCCCTGTGGGGGTAGGTTGAAGGGGAAACAGAAACAGAAAGAGGAGGCCTCATCATGTCCCAGACCCCCGCAAACGTCGTTGTTACCGGCGCAGCAGGCAACATTGCGTACTCGTTGCTGTGGCGCGTGGCAGCAGGCGACGTCTTCGGCCCCGATCGTCCGGTGAACCTGACGCTGCTGGAGATCCCGGAGGCAGTGCGTGCGGCTGAGGGCACGGCAATGGAGCTCAACGACTCGGCGCTGCCGCTTCTGAACAAGATCACGGTGACCGACGACGCAAACAAGGCATTCGACGGTGCGCAGGCGGCGTTCCTGGTGGGGGCGAAGCCGCGCGGCAAGGGCGAGTCGCGCGCGGACATGCTGGCTGCAAACGGCAAGATTTTCATCGGACAGGGGCAGGCGATCAACAACGGTGCTGCGGATGACGTCCGCGTGCTGGTGGTCGGCAACCCGGCGAACACGAATGCCTACATTGCGAACAAGGCGGCGCCGGATGTGCCAGCGGATCGCTTCAACGCGCTGATGCGTTTGGACCACAACCGTGCGCTGTCGATGCTCTCGCAGCAGCTCGGGGTGTCCTCGACTGCCATTGAGCACCTGACAGTGTGGGGTAACCACTCGGATACGCAGTTCCCGGACATCACCTACGCCACGGTGGACGGCAACCCGGTTGAGGTGGATCGCGCCTGGTATACCGACGAGTTCATCCCGCGCGTGGCCAAGCGCGGCGCGGAGATCATCGAGGTGCGCGGTAAGTCCTCGGCGGCGTCTGCAGCGTCGGCGTCGGTGGATCACATGCGCGACTGGGTACAGGGCACGGCTGGCAAGTGGACGACGGCTGCGTTGCCGTCGACGGGCCAGTACGGCGTGGACGAAGGGCTTGTGTTCGGCTTCCCGGTGACGGGTGAAAACGGTGCGTGGGAGGTCGTCGAAAAGCTGGAGCTCAGCGACGATCAGCGGGCTCGTATCGACGCCAACATCACCGCCTTGAAGGACGAGGCGGCGATCGCCGACAAGCTGTTCTAGGGAGCTCGTTAAGATAGGTCGCGTGACTGACAAAAATCTGAACCGCACTGACGCGCTGCCGAAGTCGTGGGAGCCCAGCGACCACGAACGCGACCTCTACGAAGGCTGGGTCAAGGCAGGCTATTTCACTGCCGACGCCCACTCTGACAAGCCTGCGTACTCCATCGTGCTGCCGCCGCCAAACGTGACGGGTCAGCTGCACATGGGCCATGCGCTCGACCACACGCTGATGGATTCCCTGGTGCGCCGCAAGCGCATGCAGGGCTACGAGGTGCTGTGGCTGCCGGGCATGGACCACGCAGGCATCGCCACCCAGACCAAGGTCGAGGCGAAGCTCAAGGCCGAAGAGGGCAAGGACCGCTACGACTACGGCCGTGAAGAGTTCATTGACCGGGTGTGGGAGTGGAAGGAGCAGTACGGTGGCACGATCACCTCGCAGATGCGTGCGATCGGCGATTCCGTCGACTGGTCCCGCGAGCGCTTCACGCTGGACGAGGGCCTGTCGCGCGCCGTCCAGACCATTTTCAAGCAGCTCTACGACCGCGGCCTGGTCTACCGCGATTACCGCCTGGTCAACTGGTCGCCGGTGCTGGAGACCGCCGTGTCCGACATTGAGGTCGTGTACAAGGATGTCGAGGGCGAGTTCGTCTCTATCCGCTACGGCTCGCTCAACGACGACGAGCCGCACCTGATCGTCGCCACCACCCGTGTGGAGACGATGCTGGGCGACGTCGCCATCGCCGTTCACCCTGACGACGAGCGCTACTCACACCTCATCGGCGAAGTCTTCGAGCACCCGCTGCGCGAAGGCATGCAGGTCAAGGTCATTGCCGACGACTACGTGGACATGGAACTCGGCACCGGTGCGGTGAAAATCACCCCGGCGCACGACCCGAACGACTACGAGATGGGTCTGCGCCACGACCTTGAGATGCCGATCGTCATGGACGAGAAAGGTCGCATCGCCGATACCGGCACCAAGTTTGACGGCATGAGCCGCGAAGAAGCCCGCGTCGCCGTGCGTGAGGCACTGGCTGAGCAGGGCCGCATTGTCAAGGAAGTGCGCCCGTACGTCCACTCTGTGGGCCACTCGGAACGCTCCGGTGAGCCGATCGAGCCGCGCCTGTCCCTGCAGTGGTTTGTCAAGGTCGATGAGCTGGCCAAGATGTCCGGCGACGCCGTGCGCGAAGACGACACGAAGATTCACCCGAAGTCGATGGAGAAGCGCTACTTCGACTGGGTGGACAACATGCACGACTGGACCATTTCGCGCCAGTTGTGGTGGGGCCACCGCATCCCGATCTGGTACGGCCCGGAGGACGACAACGGCGAGCGTGACGTGGTTTGCGTCGGCCCGGACGAAGAGCCGCCGGCAGGCTACGAGCAGGATCCAGACGTTTTGGATACCTGGTTCTCGTCGGCACTGTGGCCGTTTTCCACGATGGGTTGGCCGGACAAGACCCCGGATTTGGAGAAGTTCTTCCCAACCACCGTGCTGGTTACCGCCTACGACATCCTGTTCTTCTGGGTTGCCCGCATGATGATGTTCGGCACCTTTGCAGGCTCGACCACCCCGGAGATCCTGGGGGAGGGTAAGGATGGCCGCCCGCAGATCCCGTTCGAGCACCTCTACCTACACGGCCTGGTGCGCGACGAGAAGGGCCGCAAGATGTCGAAGTCCTTGGGCAACGGCATCGACCCGATGGATTGGGTGGAGCAGTACGGTGCGGATGCGCTGCGCTTTGCCCTGGCCCGTGGTGCGAACCCGGGTGTGGACCTGCCGATTGGCGACGACCACGCAACCGCTGCCCGCAACTTTGCCACCAAGCTGTTTAACGCCACCAAGTTCGCACTCATGAACGGCGCGCGCGTGGACGCGTTGCCTGCACGCGAGGTGCTGACCGACGCTGACCGTTGGATCCTGGATCGAGCCGAGGAAGTCCGCGCCAAGGTGGACGCCTACCTGGACGATTACCAGTTTGCCAAGGCCAACGAGGCGCTTTACCACTTCGCGTGGGATGAGCTGTGTGACTGGTACCTGGAGATCGCCAAGACCCAGATCCCGCGGGACGGCGAGAGCGAGCAGGGTGAGAACACCAAGGTGGTCCTCGGCCGTGTGATCGATGTTGTGCTGCGCCTGCTGCACCCGACGATGCCGTTTATCACCGAGGTGCTGTGGAAGGCACTGACCGGCGGCGAAACGGTGACGCTCGCGCCGTGGCCGACCGCAGAGGACACCAACGGTGGTGCCGCGACCGATGAGGACGCTCGCCGTCGCATCGAAGATTCGATCAAGCTGATCACCGAGCTGCGTCGCTTCCGCTCTGATCAGGGTGTGAAGCCGTCGCAGAAGGTGCCGGCTCGCCTGGACTTCGCTTCGGCTGATCTGGTTGGCCAGGAGGCAATGGTGCGCCAGATTGCGAAGGTGACGGCGCCGGAGGATGACTTTGAGACATCCGCAAGCATTGAGATGCGTCTGAGCAAGGTCAACCTGGACGTGGCGTTGGATACTTCCGACACCGTCGATGTCGCTGCGGAGCGCAAGCGCCTGGAAAAGGAGCTTGCGGCGGCGCAGAAGGAGCTCGACACCACTGGCGGGCAGCTCGCCAATGAGCAGTTCTTGGCTAATGCGCCGGCGCAGGTCGTCGAGAAGATCAAGGCGCGTCAGAAGGTCGCACAGGAAGAGTTTGAGCGCGTCACGGTTCGTCTTGAGGCGCTGAAGTAATGGCGGATAAGTCGTTCGACCCGGAAGCGCGGGCAGCGTACGAGGCACTTCGAGCACAGCTTGGCGACGACGCCCTCGAGGGCATCGACATCGCCGACCTCGAATCCGGCCGTGACACCGACTTCGGCCACCTGGAGATGACCGATCACGGCATCACGCTCAACCTGGCCGACATGCCGGCGGAAACCGCGGACGGCTCCGACGCCGATACCGACGAGCCTGCACCAACCCTGGCTCCGGAGGGTGACCACCCGGACTTTGACACGGTGGTTGCCAAGTTGGATGCGCGTGCGGCGGCGAATGACCCGAACCCGTCGCTGGATCGCATTGCGATGCTGATGGATCTGCTGGGCACGCCTCAGCAGTCCTTCAACGTTATTCACGTGGCGGGCACGAACGGCAAGACGTCGACGGCGCGCATGTCGGAGTCGATCCTGCGTGCGCTGAACCGTCGCACGGGGTTGTTCACCTCGCCGGAGTTGGAGCGTGTCACCGAGTGCATCCTCATCGACGGGGAGGAAATTTCCCAGACCCGTTTCGTGGATGTGTGGCGCGACATTGAGCCGTACGTGGACATGGTGGACGCGCACTTCCGCGAGCGCGGCGAGGCGGAGATGAGCCGTTTCGAGCTGCTTGTCGGCATTGCGTACGCGGCGTTTGCGGACGCACCCGTGGATGTTGCGATCGTCGAGGTCGGCATGGGCGGCACCTGGGATGCGACGAACGTGGTGGAGGCGGACGTGTCCGTCATCACCCCGATCGGTATCGACCACCAGCGTTTCCTCGGCGAGACGATTGAGGAGATCGCCGCGCACAAGGCCGGCATCATCAAGGCGCGTGAGCGCGACGGCTACGGACCGGCGGAAAACATCGCCATCGTTGCTGAGCAGGAGCCGGAGGCGATGCAGGTCATCCTGGAGCGCGCGGTGGAAACCGGCGCTGCGGTGGCGCGACAGGGGCGCGACTTTACTATCGACGACTCCTCCGTCGCCGTCGGCGGCCAGCAACTGTCGCTGCAGGGCCTTGGCGGAGTCTACGACGACATTTTCTTGCCGCTTTCCGGCGCACACCAGGCAGAGAACGCTTCGGTGGCGCTGGCTGCGGTGGAGAGTTTCTTCGGCGTGTCCCGCGAGCACCCGTTGGATATGGATTCGGTGCGCCAGGGCTTCGCGGAGGTGAAGGTGCCTGCGCGCGTGGAGCGTGTGCTGGGTGATCCGGTGGTGCTCATCGACGCCGCCCACAACCCGCATGGTGCGGCCACGCTCGCCGAGGCGATGCAGCGCGACTTCAACTACCAGTCTGTCATCGGTGTGGTGTCCATCTTCGCGGACAAGGACGCTCGCGCGATGCTGGGCGCGCTCGAGCCGGTGCTGGCGGATCTGGTGATCACGCAGAATACCGACCCGCGCGCGATGGATGCCTACGAGTTGGCGGAGATCGCCTACGAGATCTTCGGCGATGAGCGTGTGCGTGTCGACGACAACCTGCCCTCGGCGATCGAACTCGCCATCGAGTTGGCCGAGGAGGAAGGCCCCGAAGGCGTCGGTGTGCTCATCACCGGCTCCGTTGCCACCGCAGGTCAGGCGCGCACCTACCTGCGTTCGTCGCGGGGTGTGCAGTGACCGCGCACCTGCTGTTGCCTGGCACGGCGCCTGTGATTGTTACGGCGCCGCACGCCGTTGAGCAGCAGCGCGACGGCAAGATCAAGCTTGCGGAGCCCGCGACCCGTTGGCTCGCGGAGCAACTCCACGAGCACGCAGGTGCTACAGCGTTGATCAAGACCGACGCGGATAAGGCGGATCCGAACTCGGACGAGCACAGTCCGTTCCGGGACGTCGCGGTGCGCGAGGTCGAGCAGCGCGGGATCGTTGCGGGCATCGACTTGCACCAGATGAACCCGGACCGGCCCGATCAGGTGATCCTGGGCACCGGTCGCGGGCGCAACATCCACGATGATTGGCGGGTGCGCGACATTGTGGTCGCCGAGTTCAACGCGTGCGGTGTGCCCGTGCTTGTCGACGAAATCTTTCCCGCAATGGGGCTTCACCGCGTGTCCTCCGATGTCGCGGCGCGTACCAACATCCCATACGTGCAGGTGGAGATGAACAGTGCTGCGCTCGACGAAGGGCCGCGCGAACACATGCTCGCTGCGTTGACGCGCATCGTGCAGCGCTTTGCGGAGGAATTGGCGTGAAACCGACCTGGCTGGTGACTAACCGATGGCTGCACTGGGACAAGTTTGAGTGGCAGTTCGACCAGATCATCGGGGCATCACACGGCCAGATTGAGCGTGTGACCACCGACTACGCAGTTACTCATTTGGACAACCTTCCCGAGGTGGCCTTCATCATGGATAAGGATGTCGCCGCGGTTGCGCAGTTGGAGGCGTTCGGGGTCAGGTGCGTGAATTCGTCGCAAAGCATTGCGCTGTGCGACAACAAGGCGTACACGCATGCGGCGCTGACTCGGGCGGGGATCGCGCACCCGAAAACGATCACCGCGCCGCTGGTGTACCGCAACCTCGAGGCGGAGGAATGGGCGAACAGCGAGTTTCTCGCCGCCGTCGAATATGCCCTGGGGTTTCCGGCGGTGGCGAAACATGCCGTTGGGTCGTGGGGCAGCGGGGTGTTTCTTGTAAATAGCCGCGACGAGCTCATCGACGTGCTGCGTGAGGCGTACCCCTCACCGGTGATTGTGGAGGAGTATGTTGCCGGCTCGCACGGCCGCGACGCGCGGATCTACATGGTGGGCGACACACCCGTCGCAGCGATGCGGCGCTTTGGCCAAGGTGGAGATTTCCGCGCCAACATCACAGGTGGTGGGCGTGCGGAAGCCTGGGATCCCCCGGCCGAATACGTCGACGTTGCGCGCGCCGCGATGGCAGCGCTCGGGCTGGATATTGGGTCGGTGGACTTCCTTGATGCGCAAGACCCCCTGGTCGGCGAGGTGAACTCGAACGCGCAGTTTGCGTCGCTGACGGAAACCACCGGAATCGATGTCGCAGCAGCAGTCGTTGAATATCTGGAGCAGCTATGACCGAGATGTACCTGCCGGCCCGTGAGGTGCGACTCAACGGGAAGAAAGCCAGTGTGGCAACCTACCCGGTGAACTCACTGGTCATCGGCCGGGATTGGCCGGGCTGGGAGGGGCTCAGCGATTTCCACCCGGCGCTCTTGGACGGCACTACCGCGGTGCAGTTGATCAAGGGTGGTGCGGGCGAGGAGGCATCTGCAACCGCACGCATCCTCCGTGCCGTGCCTGACGGTGTCGCGTCGGTTCAGCCTGTGCACGCGGAGGTGTTTTCCACCAACGTGAAACAGCGCGCGGACAAGGCGGGCGATAGTTCGATCGTGATCAGCGAGTCCGTTCGCGCCCGGCTGCCGGAAGCGGAGCACTACCGGGTGGTATGCCCGTTTACCAGGTGCTCGTTCGTTGTCACCCGCGACGAGATCGAGACGTTCCCAGAAGGCGAATACTCCGACGGCACCATCAAGATTTCTCGTTATCAGCGCATCCTGTTGCGCCTGCACCCGCCGATGGACATCACAAAGGCGCATCGCGACGCTATCCCGCCAGAGCACCACACGCTCATTGACACCCACTACAAGGACAGGGGTGTTTGGCCGCGCGAGCGTATCGACGACATCGCGTACCCAGACCGCATCCAACTCAATAGGGCCCTTCGTGCGGCGAAATTCTTCGACATCATGGTCGTGCCGATGATCGAAGGGGAGGGCACGTCGGTGTTCGGGGACAACGAACGCTCCACCGCGCGCAAGAACCCGCTGCGCAGGTCGTGGTACTGGACCGCGAGGAAACTCCTCGGTTCGCGAACCTACGTGATGCGGGTCGCTCGACCGAACGACATCGACGAGTCCCGCGCAGTGGTGCGCCTCACCGCGGATTCGATGCAGTCGTTGGGCATCGAGGATTCGGATATTGTGCGGCTGCGCTACGGCGACCGGACGATTGCGGCGCGTGCGATGGCGATTGTCGACGACGCCCGTTTCCGCCAGAACTCTCACATCAGCGTCATCGAGCCACTCGACGCGGTCATTGGTATTCCGTCGAAACTGCGCGGACAACTTGGTGTTCCGAGTATTAACGAGTCGGTGAAGGTGGACCGCGACGTCAACCACCTGCTGCGCAAAACCTTGAACGTGTACATTTTGTCGGCGCTCGCGTGGCTGTTTACCGTGCTGCAGGTCATCCCGGAAGGTCCTCGAGCGACGATTGGCACCGTGGGGTTGTTCGTTCTCGCGCTGCCGTTCATTGTCTACCTTGCAGCGGCGCCGCGCCGGGCGCAGGTTATGGATGCCAGCTAGGTCTGGCTACGATTACCACCATGGCGAGAAAGCAGACGCAGCAGGAAATGGGCCCACTTGGGCCCGGTCACGCTCCGGTGAAGGATCCGATGGCTGGGCTTACCGGTGTTCTGTCCGGCACGTTGATCATGGAAGCGATCACGATCTTGCTCATCCTCACGGTGATCCTCAAGGTGGATGAGGGTGAGCACTGGACCACGTTTAACTGGGTCTACATCACCGTTGTTGGTCTGGCGCACGTGGTGATGGCTGCGTTTCAGCGCAAGCCCGGCGCCCTGTGGATCGACCTGGCGTTGCAGGTTCCACTAATTTTTGGCTTTTTCATCCACTGGTCGGTGACCGCTGTGGGCGTGATCTTCGGCATCGTGTGGTACTTCATCATTCAAATGCGCTCGGAGATGATTCAGCGTATGCGCCACGGTTACCTGGTTACTCAGCACCTGGGGACGTAAGTTCGCGCCGTAGGATTTTGCCTGCTGCGCTTCGGGGGATGGCGTCGACGAAAGTGACCATGCGCACTTTTTTGTAGGGGGTGACGCGCTGCGCAACCCATGCCATGATGGCGTTGTCGCTCAGCGCTTGTTGCGTGACGACGAACGCCCGTGGCACCTCCTCAACCACCCCGTCCACCGTTCGGCGGTGGCCTGTCACGGCGACGTCGTCGATATCGGGGTGGGTAAGCAGGAGCGCTTCGAGTTCTGCGGGGGCGATTTGGAACCCGTGGTACTTGAACACGTCCTTGGCGCGGTCGATGATGGTGACCGTTTCATCCTCGTTGATCCGGGCGATGTCGCCGGTGTGCAGCCAACCGTCCTGGATGGCGCTTGCGGTGGCAGCCGGGTTGTCCAAGTAGCCACGCATGAGTTGGGGCCCGCGCACGAGGAGTTCGTTGTCCTCGCTGAGGCGGAACTCGGTGTTGGGGATGGCGAATCCGATCGTGCCCGGATCGGACTTGCCGGAGATACCGACGTGGGTCACGGGTGCGGATTCGGTCGTGCCGTAGCCTTGCAGGATTTCAACGCCGATGTGGCGCTCGACTTTGCGCGCCAGGTTCGTATCCAGCGATGCCGCGCCGCACACCAAAAAACGGGTGGTGGCGAAATCTTCAGGGGTGGGGTGGTTGGACAACGCGAGTGCAAGCGGGGGAGCGATGTAGGACACATCGATTGCGTGGCCGCGGTGGGCAGCGGTGAACTCTGCAAGGTTGAAGCGGGCCGCGGTGAAGACGTGTCGGCGTGCGGTCAGCGACGACAACAGCAGTGTGTTTAGCCCATAGATGTGTGAAAAGGGCAGGGGAGCTACCACGCCACCGCCCCGGACGATTCCGCTTGCAGCCAGTGCTGCGTTGAACTGGGCGGCGTTGGCGGTGATCGCGACGTGGGTTAGCTCCACGCCTTTCGGCAGGCCTGTGGTGCCGGAGGAAAACGGAATCACCGCAACGTCGTCAGCGCTTCCGACGGGTTCGAACTCGCCGGGGCGGATGTCCTCGGTGGTGACGCGGTCGGTGGTGTGGGCGAGGGTTGCGAGGTGGTTCGCTTCGTCGTCGATAAGCGATTGCCCAATGACGCACACACGTGCGCCAGTCGCGGATGCGCCGAGGAGGCCCGCGGCGAAGTTGATGGAGTTCGGCATGCGCAGCTCGACGACGCTGCCCGGGCCCACGCCGCGCGCGGCGAGCGAGGCCGCAGTGCCGAGCGCCAACGCACGCAACTGCGGGTACGTGACTGTGCGGCCAGTGTCGATCTCCGTAATTGCGGGGGTATCCGGCAGCGCCTCTTCACCCGCCGCAAAGACAGACGCGAACAGGGTTGTCCCCGGTAGATCAATATCCGGAAGTGGGCTGCGGTGACACATGGGGGCAAGACTACGGCATAGCCAAGACGTGCAACACGTGTCGGGTTGGGTAAGATTGCGAGCCATGACTGAACGTACTCTGATCCTGATCAAGCCGGACGGCGTGGCAAACGGCCACGTCGGCGAAATCATTTCCCGCATCGAGCGCAAGGGCCTGAAGCTCGTCGAGCTCGACCTGCGCACCGCTGACCGCGAGACCGCTGAGAAGCACTACGCAGAGCACAAGGACAAGCCGTTCTTCGGCGATCTGGTCGACTTCATCACCTCCGCTCCGCTGGTGGCTGGCATCGTCGAGGGCGAGCGCGCCATCGAGGCGTGGCGTCAGCTCGCTGGCGGCACCGACCCGGTGTCCAAGGCAACCCCTGGCACCATTCGCGGCGACTTCGCCCTGACCGTTGGTGAGAACGTCGTGCACGGCTCTGACTCTCCGGAGTCCGCTGAGCGCGAGATCGCTATCTGGTTCCCGAACCTCTAAGCGGTAAGTCCGCTTCCCGGCACCGTGCCCCGTGTGAGGGGCGCAGGTGCCGTTTTCGTTTCCACGAAACGAAACTCTATGATTTTCTACGGCTTTTATTGGATTTAAAGAAATCGCATGTCTACACGATGCGATGGAGGGTAGATGGCAACGTCATCACGGTCCGAGCAGGCGCGCGCGATTGAAAAGCGCGCAGCAATTCTTCACGCAGCAACTGAATTGCTGCTCAACGAGGGGCTCCGCGGCGTGACCCACCGGCAGGTGGCCGCCGAAGCAAAAGTGCCGGTCGGGTCGATCGGTTACTACTATTCCACGCGCGAAAAGCTCGTGGTCACATGCCTGGATCAGCTTTTTGAGTCCCGCCGTAAGGTGTTCCACGAGATCATGGGTGGCAGCGTCGACCTGAAGGACCCTGTGCAGTTCGCTGAAGCGGTTGTCAATGTCATCTCGTGCGCACAAGCAGAGCGCGTACGCCAGACGGTCTATGCTTTCGTCGATTCCGAACGCGAGCCGGGCGAAGTGCAGGCGTTTTCCTCCGCTGGTCTTGAGGAGCTCAAGGGCATGGTCACCAAAATGATGGAACAGCATGGTGTGGACGGTCTGAACTCCACCCGTGTTGTCCAGGTAGCCGTCGGTGCTGCGGTGACCGAAAACCACCGCGACGCCCCGGTTTCTGCGGTGATTGATCTCCTGCGTGTCGCCGAGCAGTAGCGTCGCGTATCTGTGGCACGAAAGTTGTGCAAGAATGAGTCTCAGGCGACGAGCAAGGATGACTCGGAGCTGAGAAACTTTTGCATACCCGTGGCACACGATGTTCCGCGCGGCTGCTCGGTAGTCTTGCCGGCGCCCGGACATGACGGTTGGCCACGGCAGGAACACTGGAGCGTGCCGCTTTGGCTAAAAATAAATCAAACCGTTTCGCCGATTTTGACCGCTCGGCGCTGTCGGAAAAGACCAGGGTGTTCAACCTGGCGAAAATGCTTGATGTCCCATCGAAGGACTTGGTTGTCGCACTCGCAGACTTAGGTCTGGTGAAGGTTGCGCAGTCCACGCTGACCAAGGCGGAAGCAGACATGCTTCTCGACGCCTTGGCGGCAGGTGCCAGCACCACATCCGACCCTGAGCGCGATAAAGAGGCGGATGAGAAGATCCGTAACCGCGTGCGCAAGGACGTGGAAAACGAGATCCACCAGATCGAAGAAAAGGTCGAGGCGGAACTGCAGACGGCTGAAGAACCGGCCGAGGAGCCTGCCGAAGAACCAGCGGAGGAACCGGCCGAGGAACCGCTCACCGATATCGAGCCCGAGATCACCCCGGCGCCGCAGGAGGATCCGGAAGAGGATCGCATCCCCGCTACTCACGCGCCGCTGTTTAAGGCACCGACGCGTTCGGAACGCCGCCGCGCCACCCGCAAGGCGAAGCCGGCCGAGGACACCGCCTCACAGAAGCAGCAGGTAGACGAGCCACTCGAAGATGGCCAGGTAGAGGATTCGGGTGAGGGTGTCGTCGATACGCACAGCGAGATCGACGAGCCTGTGGCGATCAAGGGGTCGTCTCGTCTGGAGGCGCAGCGCCGTCGTCGCTCGGAGCGCCGCGAGGAACACCGCAAGCGCTCCCGCATTGTGAGCCAGGCTGAGTTCTTGGCGCGCCGCGAATCGGTCGAGCGCCACATGGTCGTGCGTGAACGGGAGCGCCACGACGGGCAGGGGCGGATCACGCAGGTTGGTGTGCTTGAAGACGGCATGCTCGTCGAGCACTTTGTCACCTCCGATGCGCAGGCCTCGATGATTGGCAACATCTACCTGGGGCGTGTGCAAAACGTGCTGCCGAGTATGGAAGCTGCCTTCATCGACATCGGGCAGGGCCGCAACGGTGTGCTCTACGCCAGCGAGGTGGATTGGAAGTCTGCCGGCCTCGGTGGGCGTTCGCGCCGCATCGAGCATGCGCTGAAGTCCGGCGACCAAGTCCTGGTGCAGGTGACTAAGGATCCGATCGGGCACAAGGGTGCACGGTTGAGTACCCAGATTTCGCTCGCGGGCCGCTACCTCGTCTACGTCCCGGGTGGGCGCAGCGCAGGTATCTCCCGCAAGTTGCCTACCCCGGAGCGCAAGCGCCTTAAGCAGATCCTTGCGGACGTGGTGCCGGGCAAGGGCGGTGCCATCATCCGCACCGCCGCAGAGGGCGTCAGCGAGGAAGCGATTGCTGCGGACGTGAACCGTCTCCACAACCAGTGGACCTCGATCCAAAAACGTGCCGAGGAGGAGAAAAACTCCAAGGGTGCCAAGCCGGTGACCCTCTACGAAGAGCCGAACCTGCTGGTCAAGGTTGTGCGCGACCTGTTCAATGAGGACTTCACCTCCCTGATCGTGGATGGCCGGAAGCCCTGGAACACCGTGCACGCGTACGTGCAGTCGGTTGCGCCGGATCTGCTGGACCGGTTGGAGAAGTTCGACCGCAACGCACACGACGGCAAGGATGCGTTCGAGGAATACCGCGTCGACGAACAGATCTCCAAGGCACTGTCGCGCACCGTGTGGCTGCCATCCGGCGGCACGTTGGTCATCGACCGCACAGAAGCAATGACGGTCATCGACGTCAACACCGGCAAATTCACCGGATCCGGCGGATCGCTGGAAGAGACGGTGACGTCGAACAACCTTGAGGCTGCCGAGGAAATCGTGCGTCAGATTCGTCTGCGTGACATTGGCGGCATGATCATCATCGACTTCATCGACATGATCCTGCCGGAAAACCAGGACCTCGTGCTGCGCCGTCTCAACGAGGCGCTGGGCCGCGACCGCACGCGCCACCAGGTCTCTGAGGTGACCTCGCTGGGCCTGGTGCAGTTGACTCGCAAACGCCTGGGCACCGGCCTGCTGGAGACGTTCTCCAAGCCGTGCGAGTGCTGTGATGGCCGCGGTGTTGTGCTCACTGAGGACCCCGTCGAGGCCGAGGAGAGGAAGCCCGAGCGCCCTGCTCGCAAGTCACGCGAGTCGAAGCAGCCTCAGCGCAAGCCGCAGCAGAAGCAGCCGCTTGACGACGACCACATGGACGAACTGCTCGACTCCATCTTCTCCTCCGACAAATCCGCAAACGGCTCCGCTGAGGAGCCGACTGAAGAGTCGGCTGGCGAAGAGAAGCCGCGCCAGACCCGCCGTCGCGGGCGCCGTGGCGGCAGCCGTGGCCGCGGCCGCTCCGATGCCCCGAAGCGTGGTGAGCAGCGCACTGAGCAGCGTGATGGGCAGCGTGACAGCGCCACCACCCCGGAGCGCGGCGAGCGGTCCGAGAAGCCGGCGCAGCCAGAGAAGCCGACCCAGACGTACGAGGAAGCGGTTGAGGAGTTCGAGGCCTCGCCGCGCCGCAAGCGTCGCACGCGCGGCAACTCCCGATCCGATCACAGGCCGCGCCGGGAAGACTTCGAGCAGGAGTCGCAAGCGCAGCAGGAACAGCAGGTACAGCAGGAAGAAAAGACCCCGAAGCGCAGTGCGTCTCGTAAATCGAGGAGCGCAGAAGCAGGGGCAACCGTGCAGGTGACGACGAAGACGAACCGTCGTGGTCGCCGTCGTGTTGTCCGCAAGTCGGCAACCTCTGCGCCGGTGCGTCAGCACGTCGCAGCGGATCCGGAGGACAAGCCGGTGAAGAAGGAGACTCGTCGACAAGCGCCTGCTGCACGACGTGGCCGCCGCCGTGCTACCCGACGTGGTGGCGGGCGCGGTTTGGAGTAACGCGTAGGGGCGGTGTAGTCTTTGACAGTCGCTGTTTTGGGGCGTGCCGCCTCGTTGCCTTTGCATGCGGGCACGGCTGGCCACGTTAGGCCCTAAAACGCTTAAGTTGTTCCATTCCGACCTCGTTGCATGCCGAGGTTGGGCGAGTAGAGATAAGGGGTAACCCTCTATGTACGCGATCGTCAAGACCGGCGGCAAGCAGTACAAGGTTGCCGAAGGCGACCTCGTCAAGGTCGAGAAGCTTGAGGGTGAAGCAGGCGACAAGGTCGAACTCACCCCGGTCCTTCTCGTTGATGGCGCAAACGTCACCTCCGGTGCCGACGCTCTGTCCAAGGCAAAGGTCTCCGCGGAGATCGTTGAGCAGGGCAAGGGCAAGAAGGTCAAGATTCTGAAGTACAAGAACAAGACCGGCTACAAGGTCCGTCAGGGTCACCGCCAGCCGCTGACCACCGTCAAGATCACTGGCATCAAGTAACCAACTAGGAGAGATTGAACTATGGCAACCAAGAAGGGTGCATCCAGCTCCTCGAACGGTCGTGACTCTGAGTCGAAGCGCCTCGGCGTGAAGCGCTTCGGTGGCCAGCAGGTCAAGGCCGGCGAGATCATCGTCCGCCAGCGCGGCACCAAGTTCCACCCGGGCGACAACGTCGGCCGTGGCGGCGACGACACGCTGTTCGCACTGGCCTCCGGCTCCGTGCAGTTCGGCATCAAGCGCAAGCGTCGCATCGTCAACATCATCCCGGCTGACGGCCAGGGTGTTGCTTCCGAGGTCCTCGAGCAGGCTGAGGCAGCAGGCGTTGTTGAGGAAAACACCGCAACCGCGTAAGCGCGTGTAACGCTTCGGCGCCGCAGGTCCCGTGCATTCGGGCTTGCGGCGCTTTTTGCATATCATCGTCCGTGTTACAGAAAGGCGGAAAACAACCATGGCTCAATTCGTTGACCGTGCCACCCTGCACCTCCAAGCCGGCGATGGTGGCCACGGCTGTGTGTCCGTCCACCGCGAAAAGTTCAAACCCCTCGGCGGTCCGGACGGTGGCAACGGCGGCCACGGTGGCGACATCATCCTTGAGGTTTCCACACAGGTCCACACCCTGCTGGATTTCCAATACCGCCCGCATGTGAAGGCGAAGCGTGGTGGCAACGGCGCGGGTGATTGGCGCAACGGTGCACGCGGCGAGGATCTCGTGCTCGAGGTGCCGGTCGGCACCGTTGTGCGCAGCGAAGAGGGCGAGGTGCTCGCAGACCTCACCGTGCCTGGCACCCGCTTCATCGCTGCAGAAGGCGGTTTCGGTGGGCTGGGCAATGCTGCGCTGGCTACCGCCAAGCGCAAGGCACCGGGCTTCGCGCTCAAGGGTGAACCGGGCCAAGCGCTGGACCTGATCCTGGAACTGAAGTCCATGGCTGATGTGGGCCTGGTGGGTTTCCCGTCGGCGGGTAAGTCGTCGTTAATTGCAGTGCTCTCCGCGGCAAAGCCGAAAATTGCGGACTACCCCTTCACCACGCTCGCGCCGAACCTGGGTGTGGTCAACGTTGGCCATGACACGTTCACCATCGCCGATGTGCCCGGGCTGATCCCGGGGGCAAGCCAGGGCAAGGGGCTTGGTCTGGACTTCCTGCGTCACATCGAGCGCACCGCCGTGCTGGCCCACATCGTGGATGTGGCCACGATGGAGCCGGGGCGCGACCCGATCTCCGACATCGAGGCGCTGGAGCACGAATTGGATACCTACGCCGAGGCGTTGGATATGGACACCGGCCTGGGCGATCTGCGCGAGCGTCCCCGCATTGTGGTGCTGAACAAGATGGACGTGCCGGAGGCTAAGGAGCTCGCGGAGTTCCTCAAGGACGACGTCGAGGAGAAGTTCGGCTGGCCGATCTACATGATTTCCACCGCCACCCGCGAAGGTCTTGATGAGCTGAAGTGGGCGATGTGGGAGATCGTCAAGAAGGCCCGCAAGGCTCGCCCGAAGCCGGAGCGCACTGCTGAGGCTGAGGTGATCCGTCCGCGCGCGGTGGGTCGTTCCAACCGTGGCGGCATCGAGGTCACCCGCGACCCGATGTACCCGGAGGGTTGGCTGGTTACCGGTGAGAAGGCGGAGCGTTGGATCCGTCAGACGGACTTTGAAAACGACGAGGCCATCGGCTACCTCTCTGACCGTCTGAACAAAGCTGGCGTGGAGGAAATGCTGCGCAAGCTCGGTGCGGAAGAGGGCGATACGGTCACGATTGGTGAGATCTCCTTTGACTGGGAGCCGTCGATTGGTGGCGACCCGACCCTTGCCGGCCGTGGCCAGGACGCGCGTCTTGGTGGCACCGACCGTGTGTCCTCGGCGGAGCGCAAGCGTGCATCGCAGGCTCGTCGTGGCCTGATCGACGAGTACGACTACGGCACCGGCGAAGAGGCCGATCGCGAGCGCTGGCAGGGATAGGGATGTCGGATCTTCGCAGCCAGATCGCGTCCGCACGTCGCATTGTGGTGAAACTGGGCACCAGTTCGCTTGTCGACGACACCGGGCAGGTATCCCCAGCAAAAATCGACCGCATCGTCGACGCCATCGAAGGACGCATCGCCCGCGGTACCGACGTGGTTGTCGTGTCCTCCGGTGCGATCGCCGCCGGCATGGTCCCGCTCGGGTTGAAGACGCGCCCGCGTGATTTGGCGACGAAGCAGGCCGCAGCGTCGGTCGGCCAGATTCACCTGGCTCAGGTGTGGGGTGCCTCCTTCGCCCGCTATGGCCGGACGACTGGCCAGGTGTTGCTCACCCAGTCGGATGCAGGTTCGCGTGAGCGGGCCCGCAACGCGCAGCGCACTCTCGAGCGGCTGCGTCAGATGGGTGCGGTGCCGATTGTCAACGAAAACGACACGGTGGCCACCTCTGAGATGCGCTTTGGTGATAACGACCGGTTGTCGGCGATCGTCGCTACGCTGATCGCTGCGGACGCGTTGGTGCTGCTCTCTGATGTGGATGCGCTCTACGACCGCAACCCGGCCGAACCCGGGGCAGTGCGTATCGACGAAGTCCGAACCGGCAAGGACCTTGAAACCGTCCAAGCCGGCGATGGCGGTGTCTTCGGCACTGGTGGCATGGCCGCGAAGGTGTCGGCGGCCCGCTTGGCGGCGCGCGGCGGCGTGCCGGTGCTACTGACTGCAACGGAGAACATCGACGCCGCACTCGACCACGGACAGGTGGGCACAGTGTTCCACACACGACCAGGCCGGAAGCTGTCGGCCTGGAAGTTCTGGGCGCTCTATGCAGCAGACGCGGAAGGTGTGCTGCGCTTGGATGAAGGTGCGGTCGAAGCCGTGACCCGTGGCGGCACAAGCCTGCTCGCGGTGGGGATCACCGGGATCGAGGGCGAGTTCCACGCCGGCGACATCGTGGAGATCCTCGGGCCCGACTCCGAAGCCATTGGCCGTGGCGAGGCGGCGTACGACGCCGCCGAACTCGCCGGGATGCTAGGGCGCCACTCTGATGAGTTGCCCGAACATCAGCGTCGCCCAGTCGTCCACGCGGACTATCTGAGCAACTACGCGTCCAGGTTGTAGGGGTTAGATAATCGGCTCGTCAGGCATCCGCCAGATTTTGTCGCCAAGCGGGGTGACGCGGGTTCCGGGTTTGATCTTCATTACGAAATTCTCGTCTTCTGCAGTGCGTGGCAGGTAGGCGAAACCTGGCAGGCTGGTCAGGCCAATGACAGGTGGATATGACGGATCGTAATCGACAACCACATCGAATTTACGGAGACGGTTCAAGAGTCCGTTGGCACGTTCACGAGACTCTTCAGTCAACTTTCCGGGCGCGACCATATTGTGGCCAATGAGTCGGAAGGCGATGAAAGTCGAATTCCTCACGAAAGCAGGGTCGACGTCCCAAGGCAAGTTCTCTTGAACGATTGTGGTCGGAGGATTGTAGCCACCTTGTTTCGCAAGGTGGTGGATGTATTGACGGGAAACGCCGTACTCGCGGGCAATATCCACTTGGCGGTGACCTTGGTCCATTAAGAAGTTCACGAGGGCAGGGGAAAGCGGAGATGTCATTGGCAAGCCTTCTATCGCGGGCGGGGTCATGAAAACCGTACAGGATTTTGACAGTTTAGTTGACTGCTTTCTGATGGAAATGTCGCGGGAATTTGTTGTCTTCCAGCTACCTACAATTTTCACTGCACAGGTGCTGCTTCCATTGGTGCTCTCCGCGGAGAATTTCCGTACTCTGGGCAGGCATGAAGTTCACGTATTTGCCCAAGCCCAAAGACGAGCCCATCGCCGCACTGGAAGCGAAGGGGCATCAGCACGTTGCCCTTGAGGGCAACCCTGACCTCGTGCTGTTCGGTGGCGGCCCGAAGGACTTCCCGGATGAACTGCCCGACAGCGTGAAGGTCGTGCAGATCCAGTACGCCGGCATTGAAGGCCTGCTGGAGGCCGGAATCCTGGCTAAACATGCGGCCAACGGTGTGCGCTTTGCTAATGCGGGTGGGCTTTACGACGACACCGTGGCCGAATCCACCCTCGCCCTCCTGCTTGCCGTCGAGCACCGTATGAAGGCCGTGGACCGCGAGTGGAACAACACACAGCTGTTCAAAGAGAAGGAATACCTCTTTGACAACAAGAAGCTTGCGCTGATCGGCGCTGGTGGCATCGGTAAAACCCTGATCCGTTTCCTCGAGCCGTTCGGCATGGGGATCACCGCCGTGAACCGCTCGGGCAACCCGGTGGCCGGCGCGGACCGGACCGTCGCTATGGAGGACGCCGACGAGGTCTGGGCTGAGCACGATTACTTTGTCCTGCTTACCCCGTTGACGGAGGAAACCCGCCACATGGTGAATGCGCAGCGGATTGAGCAGATGAAGGACACGGCGGTCGTCGTCAATGTTGGGCGCGGTCCGCTGATTGATACGGAGGCGCTCACCGACGCACTGGTCAACGGCAAGCTCCGTGGCGCTGGTCTTGACGTGACGGAGCCGGAGCCGCTGCCGGCGGACCACAAGCTGTGGGACCTGGATAACTGTGTGATCACGCCGCACACCGCGAATATCCCGCGGTACATGGAACGCCGCATCGGGGCGCTGGCGTTGAAGAACTGGGGCCTCTTCGAAGCGGGGGAGAAGATGTCGACCGAGGTCGACGTCGAGGCCGGGTACTAGCACGAAGTCTGCGGGCTACGATTGCCGCATGACTGCCCAACAGACTGATCAGCAACGCCAAGCCGAGCGCGACGAGGTACTGCAGAAAGCACAGCGTGCCAAGGATGTTGCCCCGACGATTGCGGTGCTGCCGACACCGGCGAAGGATGCGGTGCTGTTGGCGGCAGCGGAGGCACTGGCCGAGCGCGCAGGTGAAATCCTTCAAGCCAACGCGCGCGACATCGAAGAGGGTCGCGCGAACGGGCTGGCGGAGTCGGTGTTGGACCGGCTGGCGCTCGACGAGGAACGCATCGACGGCATCGCCGGGGGGCTGCGCCAGGTTGCGGGCCTGCAGGATCCGGTGGGCGAGGTGCTTACCGGACGTACGCTGCCCAACGGGATTCAGATGAAGAAGGTGCGCGTCCCGCTCGGCGTGATGGGCATGGTTTACGAGGCACGCCCGAACGTCACCGTCGATGCGTTCGGTCTGGCGCTGAAGTCGGGCAACGTGGCCCTGCTTCGTGGCTCCAAGACGGCGCGCCACTCCAACGAGGCGCTCGTCGCCGTGTTGCAGGACGTCCTCGCTGCCAACGATTTGCCGCGCGAGGCCGTGCAGCTCCTGCCGTGCGAGAGCCATGATTCTGTCCAGGACCTCATCACCGCCCGCGGGCTGGTGGACGTGGTCATCCCGCGCGGAAGTGCACGTTTGATCAACGCGGTGGTGACCGGCGCGACCGTGCCCACCATCGAGACCGGCACTGGCAACTGTCACTTCTACATCGACGCGTCCGCAGATCTGGACAAGGCGATCGCGATGCTGCTCAACGGCAAGACGCGCCGGGTCAGCGTGTGCAACTCGACAGAGACGGTGCTTATCGACGCCCACCTGTCCGAGACCGACAAACACACCATCATCGCGACGCTGCAGGAGGCTGGTGTGGTGGTGCATGGTGACGTCGATAAGCATGCTGCGTTCGGTGCCACCGTAGAACCCGCAACGGAGGAGGACTTCGCCGAGGAATACCTCAGCATGGACATCGCAAGCGCCATCGTTGACGGCGTCGATGGTGCGACCACGCACATCGCGCGTTACTCCAGCGGCCACACGGATGCGATCGCAGCCCAAGACGCAGATGCTTTGCGACGATTTGCTGCCGCCGTCGACTCCGCCGCCGTCGTCCTCAACGCCTCGACCGCATTCACGGATGGGGAGCAATACGGCATGGGTGCAGAGATCGGCATCTCTACACAAAAGCTTCACGCGCGCGGACCGATGGCGTTACCGGAGCTGACCACCACGAAGTGGATTCTGGAAGGTAATGGCCAGGTGCGCTAGTCTATCGGCGTGCTAAAATCCCGGACCTCCATTCGCGCCAAGTTTGCGCTGTTTGCCACGGCTATTGCGACGGCTGTGACCGCAACGTTGAGCCCCGTCGCACCGACCCCCGAAGCAGACGCGCAGACGCGCTGTCCGGCGGTCGCCGTCATCGCTGCCCGCGGCTCGGGCCAGAACACGCAGATTTACCGCACGAAGTATTCGTGGGCTGCGCCGTGGACCTCCAACGGTTGGGAGGGTGAGACGATTCGTGCGTTCCTGCAGCATGCGGAGCGTCGCTACGCAGCCACCCACGGCGGTAACTCGCTGATGAAGGACGTCGAGGTCATCGGCCTGGAGCCGCGCTACTACCCGGCGACGTTCCCCGAATACGACGTACCGTCGGTTGCCGTACCAAGCACCATCCTGCAGGCACTGGCTCTTGCGCTGCAGTACGCCAACCCGGTGTGGATGATGGCAAGGCGAGTAGCCACAGAGTTCGTGGATTCGGTCCAGATCGGACGCACCGGTGTGATGCAGATGGTCAATGACTACGAGCATCGCAGTGGTTGCCGCCCGAAGTACATCCTGTCCGGCTACTCGCAAGGCGCGATGATTCTGCTTGAGCACGAGCGCGAACTGGCACGCCGTGGCCAGTTGGCGGGTGTGGTCTACTTTGGCAACCCGAACACGGCGGCGGGGGATTGGTCCACCGTCGGCGTGCCAGCAGGTGGTGCCGGAGGCATGCTTGGCTTCTTGCCGTTTAACACCAAGACCGCAGGGGCGACCCCGAACCGCGTGAACTACTGCTTGCCGCAGGACTCCGTGTGTGACCTGTCCATTCAGACGCTGCAGGCATCCCAGCCAACTGGTGGCAACCACGCGCGTTACTTCCGTTGGCCATCGCGCTGGGACAACCAAGTCTCGGATGCTTTCGGCCGATTTGTTGATCAGGTACGCTACCGCTAATGAACCGCATCATTTCCGCTACTGTCGCTGCCGCGTTGTTGGCTGGCGCGACGCCTACTGTTGCCTCGGCCGCAGAGTTTGTGCGCAAGACCGAGGAAACGAAAACCGTCAAGGAAACGTGCCAGTGGAAAGTTGATGAGGAGGGCGGCAACCCCGTCCCGGTGACCAACAGCAAGGGCGAGCAGATCTGTGTCACGGAGACCGTGTCCCAGCCGGGCAGCTCCAACAAGGCAAAGTGGGCTGACGAGTCGAATCGTCCGGTGATCATCGGCACGGTGCTGGGTATTCTCGGCGCGCTGGTCGCAGGCGTCATCGGCATGTCTTTGCTGTTTATTGAGTCGATTAACATCCAGCCACTGCCAGGATTGAGGTAAACACCCAATGGCTGAGCACTACGCGGCATCGCTGGACAACGCCCGGCGCATCGGGGTGATGGGTGGCACGTTCGACCCGATCCACCACGGCCACCTCGTTGCCGCGAGTGAGGTGGCGGATCGCTTCAACCTCGACGAGGTCATCTTCGTACCCACCGGCCAGCCGTGGCAGAAGGCCGACCGGCACATCAGTCCGGCGGAAGACCGCTATCTGATGACCGTGGTGGCCACCGCGTCCAACCCGCGCTTCTCCGTTTCAAGGGTGGATATCGACCGCGGGGGACCCACCTACACGATTGACACCCTGCGGGACCTACGAAAACAATTCCCGGACGAGGCCCTGTTCTTTATCACGGGCGCGGACGCGTTGGCGTCGATCATGTCCTGGCACGACTGGGAAGAAATGTTTGAACTCGCCGAATTCGTCGGCGTGACGCGCCCCGGCTACGAGTTGCGCGAAGACATGCTGCCTGCGGATATCCAGGAACGCGTGCACCTCGTGGAGATTCCCGCCATGGCGATTTCTTCGACCGATTGCCGCGAGCGCGCCTCCAACGGGCGCCCGGTTTGGTACCTGGTGCCGGACGGTGTGGTGCAGTACATCGCGAAGAATTCGCTCTACGCACCCTAGGCGCGACCCCTGAACTGGAAATGTTGCGGTCATACGTGGGACAATGGCCCAGTTGATTTGTCCATGACCTGAATAAGGATTGCCACTTGACTGCCCCGCAGATCTCCATTGACCGCGCCAAGGTAGCCGCGAAGGCCGCCGACGAGAAGCTCGGCACCAATATCGCTGTTATCGACGTGTCTAACGTCATGGCGATCACCGACGTGTTCGTCATCGTCTCTGCAGATAACGAACGCCAGGTTGCCGCCATTGTTGAAGAGGTCGAAGGCGACCTGACCGACCTGGGTGTTGAACCGAAGCGCCGTGAGGGCAACCGCGAAAACCGCTGGGTGTTGCTTGACTACGGCAACTTCGTGGTCCATATCCAGCGCGAAGCCGAGCGCGAGTTCTACGGCCTGGACCGCCTGTACGCAGACTGCCCGGCCATTGAGGTCGAAGGGCTCGAGCCTTACGAGCGTCCCGCAGCGTTTGGCGACGAAGCCGACCTGCGCAAAGCCCAGACCATCGAGGACCTTCCTCTGGCAGGTGAGGGACCCGAAGCCGCGGACGACGAGTACTAAGACCCATGCAGCGCCGACTGATTTTGCTGCGTCACGGCGAGACGCTCTATAACGCAACTCGCCGCATGCAGGGCCAGCTGGATACTGAACTGTCCGAGCGCGGACGCGCCCAGGCGCACGCTGCGGCAGAGGACCTACGGCACTTGGGTATTAACAAGATCGTGTCATCTGACCTCATCCGTGCGAAGGATACGGCTGATGTGGTGGCGGCAGATTTGGGCCTTGAGGTAGTCGTCGATAAGCGTCTGCGCGAAACCCACCTTGGCCAGTGGCAAGGCAAGACGCACGAGGAAGTGGACACCGCCCACGACGGGGCTCGTGCGTTGTGGCGCACCGACCCCACCTGGGCGCCGCCAGAGGGCGAAAGCCGCATCGACGTTGCGCAACGTTCCCGCGAAGTGGTCATGGAACTCATGCGTGACCACGATGAATGGGACAATGCTGCTGTCCTGCTCGTGGCGCACGGAGGCACCATCGCCGCGCTGACCGCCACGCTGCTTGGTCTGCAGGTGTCTCAGTATCCGCTGTTCAAGGGGCTCGGTAACGCGAACACGTCACGGCTGGTGGCAATGCCGCGCATTGACGACGACACCAAGACCCAGTGGTACATCGAAGCCTGGAACCGAGGCCGTAACTAATGGGTGTTCGCGTCGTGGTGGATTCCTCCGCGGGGTTGCCGCAGGAGGTCGTGGAGGAACTCGATATCTGCGTCGTTGACCTGCACCGTGTCGAGGGCGCAGAAGGGGAGTCCTCGTCCGGGTTGTCGTCGCTGGAACTCGCCGCCTGTTATGCCCGCCAGCTCGAGCGTGGTGGCGACGACGGTGTGATCGCCCTCCACCTTGCTAAGACGTTCTCGTCCACCTGGTCGGCTGCGGTGGCCGCGTCTGCGGTGTTCCCAGGCACAGTCCGTGTCGTGGAGACGCACTCCGCGGGCATGGCGATCGGCGCCGCAGCGATGGCAGCCGCGACTGTTGCGGCGGAAGGCGGCACGTTAGACGAGTGCGAAGCGATGGCGAAGTCCACCATTGCGCGCTCCGAAACGTGGTTGTACCTGCACCAACTCGACGATTTGCGCAAGTCCGGCCGCCTGCCTGCCGGCACCGCGATGCTCTCGGCTGCGCTGCTGGCAAACAAGCCGATCCTGCACATCAGGGAAGGCAAGCTCGAACTCGCGGGCAAGACTCGCACACAGTCGAAGGCGTTTGCCAAACTCACCGAGTTGGTAGAAGAGCGCGCGTGCGACGAGCCCGTTTTCGCCGCAGTGCAGCACGCGGACGCGCCGGACGCCGCCGAGCAACTCGCGGACCTGCTGCGCGAAACACTTCCGGAAGGCTCACGGGTCATGGTCGAGCCGCTGGTGAAGGTGATCGCGATGCATACCGGCGAAGGGGCAATCGGCCTGTCGGTGGTGTTCTCATCTCGTAATTGTGGATAACTGTTGTTTTCGTCGCCCGTAGATGGCGGGTTATCCACAGATTTTTTCTGACCCCTTGGCGCGTGTGCCGGGGGTTTATAGCGTTTTTGGTGTGAACGCCACTGAACGACTCAAGGAGCTCACCCGGCCCACCGGGGAAGAAGACCTCCTGACGGTGCGCTACCCAGAGCCGCGGGTGCGCATCCCTGTGAAACAAGCTGCGGCCGCCGCCGGCGCTGTGCTGCTCGCCGTCGGCGGATGGGCGGTGACCCGATCCGGCCCCGTGGATGATGAGGGCGTTGCGTGGGAGCAGGTCGCCTCTCCCACCGAGGTCACAGGCACCGTGGTGGTCTCTGTTGTTGGTGAGGTGGAAAACCCGGGCCTGATCACGTTGAACCAGGGTGCACGGGTCGCGGATGCGCTGCAGACGGCCCGGCCATTGCCGGATGCTGACTTGATCTCGATCAATCATGCGCAATTGCTTGTCGACGGCCAACAGATCCACGTCCGCTCCCAACACGCCCCACCGGCCGCTACGGATTCCGGTGGCGGTGCTGGCGCTGCTGGCGGTGCTGGCGCTGCTGCCGCTTCGGCGGGTGGGGTGGTGTCGATCAACTCCGCATCGGTGCAGGAATTGACGACGATTACCGGAGTCGGCCCGTCAACCGCAGCCGCGATCGTGGCGCACCGTGAGGCAAACGGGCCGTTTGCGTCGGTAGATGCGTTGACTGACGTGAAAGGAATTGGACCGGCGAAACTTGCGGCAATGCGCGACCAGGTTGGCTTATAGACGGGGCGTGGGGTAAGTGGGGGAGATCAGGCTTGTCCCGGCGGCGCTGGTGGTGTGGGCAGCGGCTGCGGTGGCGATCACCCTCGGAGTGGGCATCGCGGTGGTTGTGGTGCTGGTGGCCGTTATCGGTGCTGTGGTGCTGCGCGCCTACGGGCAGGCGGTGTTCATTGCGGGGATGGGTGCGGCCGCCGTCGTGACCACCGGGGTGCGACTGCGCATTGCGCGGGCGTGGGAGCCCGCGGGTCAGTTCGTGGGCCGGGTATCGGGCGCGCCGAAGCAGACGAGCACCGGCAGGTTCATCGTCCGCGTGCAGGTAGATGGCAACCCGACGCTGACGCCCGTGTTTGTCGATGAAGTGCCGGACACTGCCGTGTCCGGCGCCCAGGTGGTTGTGCGCGGCGTGGTGAAGGAATCGGAGATGGCCGGGATCAACCCGATTGCGGTCAACGGGTCAGTTGAGGTGGTCGCCCCACCGCAGGGGTTGGCTGCGTTTGCACAGCACACCCGGGAAACGTTTGCCGGCGTTGTCCAGGCCACCGTGGGGGAGTCCGCCCAAGGGCTGATCCCGGGCATGGTGCTCGGGGACGTCTCGTTGCAAACCAGCCAGGAACAACAGGATTACATCGACACTGGCCTCTCGCACCTGTCAGCAGTCTCTGGTGCGAACGTGGCAATCGTGACCACGTTCGCAGCGATTGCCGCAGCGGCAGTGGGCTTGGGGCTGCGGGGCCGTATCGTGGCGTCGGCTGCGGCGCTGTTGCTCTACGCCTCGCTGGTCGGACCCGAGCCGAGCGTGCTGCGCGCATCCGTGTCTGGGTTGGTGGGGTTGACTGCGGTGTTGGCTTCACGCCAGTCCGAGCCGATCCACGCGCTGTGTTTATCGGTGATCGGCCTAGTGCTGGTGGATTCAGACCTGGCGGTGCATTACGGGTTCGCGCTCTCGGTAGCGGCGACCGCGGGCATCGTCGCGCTGTTTCCGCTGTTGTACCGCGTCCTTGCTGCCACGGGCTGGCCCGACATTCTCGTGCGTGCACTTGCCGTTGCGGTTGCCGCCGACGTAGCGACGATGCCGATTGTCGCCATGATGGCCGGCCGGGCTTCTTTAGTCTCTGTGGTGGCAAACGTCATCGTCGCACCGGTGACCGGCCCGGTGACCGTGCTCGGCCTTGCGGCGGTGTTGCTCGGCCTCATCCACGGCGGGTTGGCTGCACCTGTGCTGTGGGTGGTGGAACCCATGGCCTATTGGGTGCGTGTGGTTGCAGAAAACGGTGCACGGTTTCCCGGTGCCACGGTAGAGACGGAACCCATCGTCGTCGTGGTTGTCTACGGATGGTTCCTCGCGGGCTTGTTTGCCGGATACCCGAAGACCACTCTGGCGGCGGCGCTTGTGTGCGGGTTCGGTGTGGTCCTGTCGCAGGCGCCGGCGGGCACGCCCGTGGATGTGGGCAGGTTGCGTGCTCATGTCGTCGAAAAGCAAGAAGATGCCCTGCCCATTCCGCCGGGCACGCAGCTTGTTGTCGTGCTTGAAAAGGGCCGCCCCCACCGAAGACCCGTGGTCACTGACCAGGGCATCCCCGTGATCTTTCCCAACCGCGACGGCAACGTTGCCATCTACCCGGATGGCACCCAAGTGCTGCCGCGGCGAGAGTTTTAAGATGGTCGTCATGCTCAACCCCGTGCACCTTGTCTTAGGCGAAGACGAATTCCTCGCCGAGCGTGCCACAAAAAAGATCATTGCCGACGCTGGCGACGGCATCGAAGTGACCACCCTGCGCGCAGGCGACGTCACCGAAGGCGAAATCGCCATGGCAACCAGCCCGTCACTGTTCGCCGAAGACCGCGTCGTACTGGTCAAACACGCAGAACTCGCAGGCAAAGAACCCACCGAGGTACTGCTGAAAGCGTGCGTGGATCCTGCACCCGGCATCGTGATCATCATCCAGCACACCGGTGGTGGGCGGCAGAAGTCGCTGGTGCCCAAGTTCAAAAAACTCGCCGATGTGCACGAGGCCAATCCGCTTAACGACGGCCAACGTCGCACCTGGGTCACCGAAGAGTTCCGCTCCCACGGCGTGCGCCCTACCCCCGATGTGGTTGCCGCACTCCTGGAATCCGTCGGCTCAGACCTGCGCGAACTCGCCTCCGCCGTTAGCCAGCTTGTCGCCGACACCGACGGGGAAATCACCGTCGCCGCAGTGCGCGAATACTACGTTGGCGTCGCGGAGGTCGCAGGCTTTGACATCGCCGACCAAATGGTCGCCGGTCGCGCCGACCGTGCACTCGCATCGACGCGCCGAGCACTTCAACTGGGCGTCAAACCGGCCACCATCGCCGCAGCGCTCGCCCACAAAGTCGGCGACATCGCGAAACTTTACGGCGTGCGCGGCAACCCCGACCAGATCGCACGCACCGTAGGCATGCACCCGTACGTGGCCAAGAAAACCATGCAGGTGGCGCGCTACTGGTCCGGCCGAGCGGTGTCCGAAGCGGTGATCATCGTGGCTGACCTCGACGCAGAGGTGAAAGGCCAAGGCGGCGACGCCGAGTTCGCCCTGGAAAACGCCGTGCGACGCATCGCGGAGCTCGTATGATCGCGCCGGGAGATCTCGCCGTCATCATCGGCCTCAACGTCATCGGTGCCGCCGCGCCAGGTCCCGACGTGGTGCTGATTACCCGCACCGCGACGCGTTCGCGCCGCCACGGGTGGGCAACCGCCATCGGCATCCAAACTGGCGTGCTCATGTGGTGCGCGCTCACCGTCTTTGGTGCTGCGGCGCTGCTCAACGCGTTCCCAGACGCGCTGACCTACGTCCAACTGGTGGGTGGTGCAGTGCTGATCGCGATGGGTGCGAGCAACGTTCGTGGTGGTCTCGCGGATCGGCACAACCCACCAATGACCCTCGAAGAGGCGGAGCAGCGGCTCGGCACGGTGCGCTCTGCATACATGCGTGGCTTAGCAACGAACCTCGCCAACCCCAAGATCGTCATCGCGCTGTCCGCCATGATCGCCCCACTGCTGCCGCCCAGCCCCAGCCTGAGCACCGCCCTCATCGTGACGTTTGCGCTGTGGCTGAGCTCCTTCGTCCTGTTCGCCGTCTTTGTCCAGGTGATCTCTACCCAGCGGGTGCGGCGGAAGTTCCTGAGCGCCGGCCCCTACATCGACATCGGTGCAGGCGCGTTCTTCGTTATCGTCGGCCTGACCTTGATCGTGCGCGGGGCGCTGGCGCTCTAACCGCCCTGTAAACGGCTCGCCGTTTACAGGTAGGGCAGGAGGAAGCGCACCGTGTGGGCGGTTGCGCTCGGGTCGGTGAACCAGGTGTGGATGCCACCCTCGATGCGCTCCACGCGCGTGGCCGCGTCGCAGCCCTGCGCCTCAAACGTGGTCACGTTGCCGGAGCGCGAACGGGTGGTCGCGCCCGAGCACTTGTTCTTCGAGGCCATGGTGCGCATGACGCTATCCACCGACTCGTAGAACGCACCGTGCCGGATACCGCCGTTGTATCCCACTACGTTGTCGTTGGTGCCGTGCATGATCAGCGTCGGCACCGATCCGGAGGCGCAGCCGGTCACGGTCGGGTTGTAAAACGCACCAGCGACGGAGGCGACCGCCTTGACGGTGTCGGGGGCGTGGCAGGCAAGTGCGGCCGCAAACCCGCCGCCGTTGGACAGGCCGGCTGCGACGACACGGTTCGGGTCGGCGCCGTACTGGGTCGCGGCGTCGTCGATAATGGCGCGCGTGTAGGCGATGTCCTCATTCAGCGACGTGCGGGCATACGGCGCGCCAGCCCACGCGTTGTCAACACCCTGCGCGTAGATCACAATCGTGTTGTCGATTGCGGTCTCGAACTTCTGGTAGTCACGCGTCTGGCTCGCGGTGTGCTGCCAGCCACCAAAACCAAGAATCACCGGGTAGGCGACACCCTCGGAGTAGTTCGACGGCAGGACCACATCGTAGGAGCGCGAGGTGCCATCCACCACGATGCGGCGCGTGTGCTTGCCCGGAGCCTTGTCGCCCACGGAGCCATTGCGTATCGACGACCCCGCTTCCGCCATCGGCACCGCAACCAAAATACCGGCGATGATCAACGTCAACACGCCAAGCGCCTGCTTGACCTGCGGGTTATTCATCGGAAGGAGTTTCGACAATGCAGAAACGAGCTCAGCTGCATCCACGGATGCCGAAACGGACGGGTCTGCAGCCTTCGCCTCTGGAGCGATTGCAGGGGATGCCATCAGGCTAAACGTCAGCGCGGCCGCAACCGCACGCTTTTTAATTTTCACGGAAGTTCCTCTTTTGTCGGGCCGCACGCGGCGTTAGAAACAAGTAAATCCCGCCCCGAATAAACCTGGGCGGGATCAACCTGTGAACAACGGCAATTAGTCCATCTTGTTCAGGGCGCGAGCCATGTTGGACTTCTTGTTCGCCGCAGAGTTGCGGTGGAAGACGCCCTTGGTCACAGCCTTATCCAGCTTGCGGGAAGCAACGCGCAGCTGCGCCTCAGCGGCAGCCTTGTCGCCGGACTCCACAGCCTCACGGAACTTACGGATCTCCGTGCGGGTAGCGGAACGGAAGGACTTGTTGCGCTGACGACGCTTCTCGTTGGTGAGAACGCGCTTCTTCTGCTGCTTGATGTTTGCCATCGTGAAATACCTCTTGGTTTCTCAATCGAACATGTACATGTCGCGGCATCTGGCAGGGCATTGCGTGCAGTGCTTTGGGTATCAAACGCGAACCCAAGGTCCTGTCCGCGTAGCACCGCACACCCTATTGAGCGCCGGATGCGAACAACCCCGAAAGAATAACAGTGTGAACTGCACAAACCAAACTGTTGGAGTTACGACCAGTTGAAGCGTTCGCGCAGCGTGTTGGCCACCCGCTGGAAGCGGCGTGGCGGGACGGTGGTGCCGCGACGTTCCACGTCTGATTCCGGCACGACCAGGGTCTTATCCAAACGCACCCAGCATGGCTGGCCGGAGGATTCCCAATCGCCCGGCCCGATTTCAAACCACCGCTCATCGTTTTCGTGTTCCCGCTCGGGGGAGATCAGCAACCCCAACACGTCGTGGCGCTCGCGGCCCACGATCAGGATCGAGCGCTGCCGCGGCGGATGTGAAGGGACGGTGACCCAAACAACCTCGCCTGGTTCGGCGGTGCCGTCCATGTCCGGGGCGTAGTAGATGCTGCGACACACGGAGTCGGTGGGGCGCACCGAGACTTGCGGGGCACGACCACGGCGTTGCTGGATCTGGGATGTCAGTCGATCACCAAACAGCGTAAAACCGTGGTCGAGGACGGGTTTCCTCTTTCGCTTAAAGCGCTCAAACGCCACGGTTTCACCTCCGGTTTATGGTCACTGGCCACTCTAAGCCTTCGCGGGGGATGGAACAACCACTTTTTGCTGCGAATGTTTCCCTACGTTGCGCAGCACCCACATGAGTAGCGCGGTCGTTCCGATGGTGAGCAACGCGGAGACGGCCGTTTGAGGCAGGGTGATTTCTGTTTCGCCTGGATCAGTCAATCCCAGCGTGCCGTAGGAAAACACAATCGTGTTGGACACCGCGTGCAAAACTACGGCCGCCTCCACACCGCGGGTGTGCCAGGTCAGCAGTGCGACGCACAGGGCGAAAATGGCGATGTCGAGCAGGCCGATCCAGTTGTACAAGTGCAACGCCACGAACACGGCGGCGGGCAGCCCGTAGCAAATCCAGCCAGGTGAGATCCACTGGCCGAGGATCTGCGGCAGGCTCGCGCGGAAGACGTACTCCTCGGCCGCGGCCTGCAGCGGGACGACAACCACAAAGGCGGCGAGCAGCATCCATTCGCGAGGACTCAGCGAAAGGTCGCCGGTCCCGAACAGGAGGGCGTCGAGAAGCACCTGCGCCCCATAGATCGCGCCGACCACCACGAACGCGCGCCCAGCAACGCCCCAGCGGAAGTGCCCCTCGATGCTGGAGAGCGCACCAGGTTTGCGGCCGAGTACCCGCGCGGCGATAAACGGCGCAGGCAGCCAAGCCGCGATGAACAACACCTGCACCAGGGAGGCAAGCGGGTCGGAGGAGGTTTCGTCGAAAAGATCGCCCAGCCCGTAGAACCCAGCGGCAAGGCCGATCGGCACCGCCATCGCCATCGTGAACGCTGCGATGCACACAGCAAGCACCACGAACTCGACGAGCGGACGCCACCACGCAGGCTTGCGCAAACGGTGCGTTAAACCAGCTCTGTGAAACTCAGTTGGCATGCCCACACGTTAGCGCGTCGCGCGACACGTAAGATGAAGCAATTATGGCTGCCAAATCGACGAACTTCGCGGAAAATACGTTCACGGACCCCGCCCGCATCCGTAACTTCTGCATTATCGCCCACATCGACCATGGTAAGTCCACGCTGGCAGACCGCATTTTGCAGCTGTCCAACGTGGTGGACGAGCGTGAGATGCGCGACCAGTACCTCGACAACATGGACATCGAGCGCGAACGTGGCATCACCATCAAGGCTCAAAACGTTCGCCTGCCGTGGGTGCCCAAGACCGGCGCGCACGCGGGTGAAGAGATGGTGTTGCAGATGATCGACACCCCAGGCCACGTGGACTTTTCCTACGAGGTTGCCCGCTCCCTCGACGCGTGCGAGGGCGCAATTTTGCTTGTCGACGCAGCCCAAGGCATCGAAGCCCAAACCCTGGCCAATCTCTACATGGCCATCGACAACGACCTGGAAATCATCCCGGTCCTGAACAAGATCGACCTGCCGGCAGCCGACCCGGAAAAGTACGCACTCGAGATCGCCAACATCATCGGTTGCGAACCGGAAGACGTGCTGCGCGTGTCCGGCAAGACGGGCGAGGGCGTGCCGGAACTGCTCGACCGCGTCGTTGAGCTGATCCCGGCTCCGGAGTCCGAGCACGGCGCAGAGGCGCCGGCCCGCGCCCTGATTTTCGACTCCGTCTACGACACCTACCGCGGCGTTGTCACCTACGTGCGCATGATGGACGGCCGCCTGGAGCCGAACCAGAAGGTGCAGATGATGAACACCGGCACCACGCTCGAGATCCTGGAAATCGGCGTGGTCTCACCCACGATGAAGAAGACCAAGGGGCTTGGCCCGGGCGAGGTCGGCTACGTGATCACCGGCGTGAAGGACGTGCGCGAAACCCGCGTCGGTGACACCGTCACCTGGGCTTCCAAGGGCGCTTCGCAACCTTTAGAAGGTTTCGAGGAAGTGAAGCCGATGGTGTACTCGGGCCTGTTCCCAGTCTCCCAGGAGGACTTCCCGGCCTTGCGCGAATCGCTGGAGAAGCTGCAGCTGAACGACGCCTCCCTCACCTGGGAGCCCGAAACCTCCGTCGCCCTGGGCTTCGGTTTCCGCTGCGGCTTCTTGGGCCTGCTTCACATGGAGATCACCCGCACCCGCCTCGAGCGCGAATTCGACCTGGATCTGATCTCCACCGCACCGTCGGTCACCTACCGCGTGATCTCCGAAGACGGCACCGAACAAATGGTGCACAACCCGTCCGACTGGCCCGGCGGCAAAATCCCCGAGGTGTACGAGCCGATCGTGAACATGACGATCATCGTGCCCCAGGAGTTCGTCGGCTCCACCATGGAACTGTGCCAGTCCAAGCGCGGCCAGATGAAGAACATGGAGTACCTCTCCGAGGACCGCGTGGAGCTGCGCTACCTCATGCCGCTCGGCGAGATCATCTTCGACTTCTTCGACATGCTGAAGTCCCGCACCAAGGGCTACGCATCGCTCAACTACGAAGAAGCCGGCGAGCAGCAAGCCGACCTGGTCAAGGTGGACATCCTGCTCCAGGGCGAACCCGTCGATGCGTTCTCCGCCATCGTGCACAAGGACTCCGCCCAGTGGTACGGCAACAAGATGACCAAGAAGCTCAAAGAGCTCATCCCACGCCAGCAGTTCGAGGTGCCCGTCCAGGCCGCGATCGGCTCGAAGATCATCGCCCGTGAAAACATCCGCGCCCTGCGCAAGGACGTGCTGTCGAAGTGCTACGGCGGCGACATTTCCCGTAAGCGCAAGCTGCTGGAGAAGCAGAAGGCCGGTAAGAAGCGCATGAAGTCCATCGGTTCGGTCACCGTGCCGCAGGAAGCGTTCGTGGCAGCGCTGTCCACCGACGAGGAGTAGTTCGGCGCCCTAGTTTGATGTAAAACCACGCAGTACCGCCTGCGTGGTTTTACACTTTGCCCAGGTCGCTACCGTGGGCCTTGTAACATCTTGCATCGCGCTAGCGCCGACGCGCCTGCCGGATCGTTTTCTCCACGACCTCGACGCATTGCTGCATGGTTTTCGACCCCGCCCGGGGAACCGTCCAACCATGAAGCATCGATGTCAGGTTGATGGACGTATCTAACTGTCGTTGGTCGGACTCCCAGTGGTGTCGGCCGTCGAACATGATCCCGATCTTGAGTTCGGGGATGGCAAAATCAAAGGTCGTAATGGCTTTGCCGCCCACTGTCAGCGGATACTGCTCTACGAGCGTGTGGCCGTAGTTGCGAACCACTGGCTGGAGGAGCAACCGCAGTTCGGTTTCTTTCGGCGAATCGGCAGTTGAACGGGACAGATCGAGCACCCGAGACAGCCACCGTTGATTGATTTGCCGAAGGGCGCTGGCGCGAATGTCTTCCGCCTGTAGTCCGAGGTGTCGACGGGCGCAGTCGACAAGTTGTACAGCCTTGACCATTTCTGGGCTCACACCGGGGATTGGCTCTGTCTGCCACGAGTGTTCGTCTCGTCGAATTTGTTGCAGAGCCTGCACGGTTGCACGTAATGGTCGAGAAACGCGGATGGGCACACCGCGGTGGGTGAGGGTCCATGTTTCTGTGTGTGGGGCGTGGAGTCGTGAGACGGCGGGAGATACAGCCGATGCGGTGAGTTTTTGAGGTGTGGGCGCGCGGAGAGTGGTGTCTGCGCCTTCTACGAGGAAGGGCAACCGGTAGAGAGCGAGCGCGGAGAATCCGCACACCACGCTGCCTGGGCGTTCGTACGCGTGGACGACGGCGCGCACGGCTGCGGGCACGTCGTATTTCTGGTTGTGTGGGTGGTGTCGTGCCGCGAGTTGGACTGCCCACTGTTCCAGGCTGTGGCGCTCGTGGATGAAGCGTTGTTTGCTAACAGGCAGGTAGTTTTGTCCGCGTTCCATCTGGGACGCATTGACGATGGTTGGCGGGAATTCGATGTTCATTCCGTCGTACATAACTATTTGACGTGGAAACTCTCGCCCAGGTTCCTACAATCGCCGTATGCGTGAAATTGTGTTGAACCGTGGCGGCTTTTCCATCTTCGCCCGCATCTTCGGTGAGGCGGATGCCCCGGCGTTGTTGTTCCTGCAGGGTGGCCCGGGTTTTCCGGCGCCGCGTGAGCGGTTCGAGTGGGTGGAAACTGCGCTCGAGCGCGGCTACCAGGTGGTCATGTTGGATCAGCGCGGGACGGGCCGCTCGACCAGGATTGATTCGGCGACGCCGTCGCTTATCGACGACACCGTGCTCACCCAGCTTCGCGCCAGCGACATCATCGCCGACGCGGAAGCGTTGCGTGAGGAGATGGGGCTGAAGCAGTGGGATGTGTTGGGCCAGTCCTTTGGCGGGTTCTGCCTGACGCATTATTTGGCCGTGCACCCGGAGAGTGTGGGGAGGGCGTTGTTTACGGGCGGGTTGCCGTCGATAAGCGAGGGCGTAGAGAGCGTCTACCGTGCGACCTTTGCCAAGCTCAAGCACCGCCACCTGCAGTTCAACGAGCAGTACCCGGAGGCTGAGCGGACGATCCGCGAGGTGTGCCGCCACCTTGAGGCGGAGGAGGAACTGCTGCCTACCGGCGAGCGGCTGAGCGCGCGGCGCCTGCGCACTCTCGGCATTGAGTTGGGGCGCGAGGATGGGTTCGCGTCGCTGGCGCAGTTGTTTGAGGCGCCGTTTCACCCGAACGGCAGGCTGCGCACGGACTTTTTGGCGTCGGTGGGGGAGCGTGTGAGTTTCGCCAAAGGCCCGCTGTATGCGGCGGTGCATGAGTCGATCTACGGCGGCACGGTGCCGGGGGCGACGAACTGGGCGGCGGAGCGAGTCTCCCGCGAACTTGCAGGGTTTGCGCCGGACACTAGCCCTGACGACGAAGAGTTTTACCTCACCGGCGAGCACATCTTCCCGTTCCAATTCGACGAGGATCCGGAGCTGCGCCCGTTCAAGGCTGCAGCAGAGGCGCTGGCAGTAAAGGACGACTGGGACAACCTCTACGCCGGGCTCGGTTCGGGCCACGACGCATACGCGGCGGTGTACACCGACGACATCTATGTGCCGCGCGAGCTGTCGCTGGCTACTGCGGATGTCATCGGTGCGAAGGTGTTTGAGACGGACCAGTTCCAGCACGACGGGCTGCGCCGCCACGGCAAGGCGGTGCTCGGCCGCCTGCTGGACATGGCGGGGAAGTAGCTAGCCGCGGTTGTCTTCGGCGGCGCCGTCGTTCTCGGCGGTTGTGCTGTCTTCCTCTTCGGGCTGGTAGCCGTCGGACCATTCGCCGGTTTCGTAGTCGTAGCCGACGGGGGTGCCTTCTTCGTCGGTGCGTCGATACCAGTCGGTGTATTCGTCGGACGTGGAATCGAACTCGGCACCTGCGCCTTCGCCTGCTGCGGAGGGCTCGACCACGATTTCAAAGTCGTCGCCGTATTCTTCGATGCCTCGGATGACGGCGGACTTCACCGCGTTGCGGGCGTAGGAATTGCGGATGGCGATGGGGTCGGTGGAGAGGTCCTTGATAAACGAGTACATCAGCAACAGGATGACCACTGAGAACGGCATTGCGGACAGGATGGTCAGGGACTGCAGGCCGGACAGGGCGTCTTCGCCGCCGGAGAGCAGCATGACCACAGCGATGCCCATCATGGCCAGTCCCCAGAAGACCACCACGAGTTTGTTCGGCTCGGGGTCGCCCTTGGACGACATGGAGCCCATGATCACGGAGGCGGAGTCTGCGGAGGTGATGAAGAACACCGCGAGGATGCCGATGAGGATGTACGGGGTGATCTCCGCCAGCGGCATTTCGCCGAACATGTTGAAGAGCACTTGCTGCGGGGTGGCGGTGCCGTCGAAGCCTTCGCGGCCTTCGCGGGAGAAGGTGATTGCGGTGCCGCCGAAGATGGTGAACGCGCAGATGAGCACGGCGGTGGGGACGAGCGTGGTCACTACCGCGAATTGGCGCAGAGTGCGTCCGCGGGAGATTCGTGCGATGAACATGCCGACGAACGGTGCCCAGGCGATCCACCACGCCCAGTAGAAGGCAGTCCAGGCAGACTGGAAGTCGAGAGTGTCTTCACCCCAGGACAAGGAGCGCGACGCCATGTCGAAGAAGCGGTCGGCGTAGACCAGGGTGCCTGACGGCAGCAGGTTGACCAGCAGCAGGGTTGGCCCGGTGGCGAAGATGAACAGGATGGCCGCCGACGTCAACGAGATGTTGATATTCGACAGGATGCGGATGCCTTTGCCCACACCAGAGACGGCGGAGATAACAAAGCCGATGGTGAGCACGCCCATGACGGTCAGCAGCACGCCCATGGGGGCGGAGTCGCCGCTGCGCATGATGGCGATGCCGTCGCCGATCTGCAGGGTAGAAATACCCAGCGTGGCCGCGGTGCCGAACAGGGTGGCCACGATCGCCAGGATGTCGATGATGGTGCCGAAAGGGCCTGAGCGCTTGAACACCGGGGTAAACAGCGACGACATAAGCGTGGGTCGTCCGCGGCGGTAGCAGGAGTAGGCCATGGCGCCGCCGACCAGTGCGTAGAGCGCCCACGGGGAGAGGCCCCAGTGGAAGTTGGCTTGGGCGATTGCTCGGTGCAGTGCTTCTTCGGTTTCGGCCTCGACGGTCAGCGGTGGCGGGTCGAGGTACATGGTCAGTGGTTCGGAGGGGCCGAAGAAGAAGATGCCTACGCCGATGCCTGCAGCGAACATCATGGCGACCCAGGAGAAGAACGAGTATTCGGGTTCTTCGTCGTCTTTGCCCAGTGTGATGTTGCCGAAGCGAGAGAACGCCAGCACTGCCATGATGATGACGCAGGCGACGAGCACGATGTTGAAGAGCCAGCCGAAGTTGCGAAGGCCCCATGACAGTGCGCTTGACGCGCTCGAGCCGACCTGTTCTGGGGAGGTCACGCCCCAGATGATGAAGGCAAGGATCGCTGCGGCGGTCACGCCGAAAACGACTTTGTCCAGGCTGAAGTTGTGGCGTGATTCTTCGACGCTGATGCCCGGGACGAGGCCGGGGTGCATGTCGTCGGGGTAGACGCCTTGTGTGCGTTGGACGCGCATGGGGCGTTTATTGCTTGTCGACGACGACCGTCGCGGCATCATCTGAGGGCTCATTTGGGTTTACGCTCCAGGCAGGGTGTCGGCGGCGGTCGGGTAGGACGGTTGTGCCCCGGGGCGGGTGACGGAGAACGCGCCGACGCGGCACGCATAGGTGGAGGCCTCGACGAGCGTGTCGCCCTCGATGATGCGGGCACAGAACGCGCCTGCGAAGGAGTCGCCGGCGCCGACGGTGTCTACGGCCTCGACTTGTGGGGAGGGGATGTGGGTCAGCGCGTCGCCTTCAACCACGAGCGCACCTGCTGCACCGAGGGTGAGCACGACGGAGGCGAAGCCTGCGTCCTTCAGGCGGCGTGCGAGGTCCTCGGGGGTGCCGGTGGAGTCGTAGCCAAGCTGGTCGAGGATCAGGCCTGCTTCGTGCTCGTTGGCCATCAGTGGGTCGGCGGCGAGCAGGGCCTCGCGTGGTACGTCGACGACGGGGGCGAGGTTGATCACCACGCGACCCTTTGCCAGTTCGACGGCGCGGGCGAAGCCGTCGGCCGGGATTTCGCCTTGCAGCAGGACAACTTCGGCGGCTTCGACGGGTTCGGCGTGGCGGGAGACGAAGTCGGCGTCGACCAGTGCGTTGGCGCCGGGGACGACCTGGACGGTGTTTTCGCCGTTGGCTGCGACGGTGATCACGGCAAGACCGGTGACCTCAGTGACTTCTTCGACGTGGGTGAGGTCGACGCCCGCCTCGCGCAGCAGTGCAGTTGCCGGGATGGCGTTCGAGTCGGTGCCTACCGCGCCGACCAGTGCGACGGGGGCGCCGAGGCGTGCGGCGGCGCAGGCTTGGTTCGCGCCCTTGCCGCCGGCGGTGATGCCTCCGCCGGAGCCGAGTAGCGTTTCGCCTGGGGTGGGGTGTCGGTCAACATTGACGGTGAGGTCGGCGTTGATGGATCCGACCACGCAGATTTTTGCGGCACTCATGGGTGCCTATAGTACGGCGGCGAGCAGTTCTCGGGTGTAGGGGTGCTGTGGGTTGGCCCAGATCTCCTCGGTTGGCCCCTGCTCGACGATGCGCCCTGACTGCATCACGGCGACGGTGGGGCAGAGTTCACGCGCGACGTTTAAGTCATGGGTGACGAAGATGAGGGTGTTGGCGCCTATGGTGTCGCGAAGCAGGTCAAGCACTTGGTCCTGGATGGTGGCGTCGAGGGCGGACACGGGTTCGTCGGCAAGCAAAATGCTCGGGCGAGGGGCTGCGGCGCGCGCAATAGAGATGCGTTGGCGCTGCCCGCCGGAGAATTGCGCCGGCTTGCGGTGGCCGGTGCCGGCAAGGCCGACGCGCTCGAGCATTTCGTCGGAGCGTTGCTTATCGACGCCTACCTCACGAATCGACGCCCCAACCTCCATACGTGGGTCAAGGGAGGAGTACGGGTCCTGGAACACCATCTGCACGTCCCCTGCGACCGTCACGGTGCCGGAGGTGGCCTGGCGCAGCCCCGCAATCAGGTGGAGCAGCGAGGTCTTGCCCGAGCCTGAGCCGCCCACGATGGCCAGGCGCTCGCCCTCGCGGACGGTGAGGGTGACGTTGTCGACTGCCATGGTGGCGCCGCGCTGCAGCGAGACACCATCCAGTTCGACGACCGGCTCGCCGAGCGTGACAGGGGCAGCGGGCGCGCCGGGCTCGGCTGCGGCGGCGAGTGCTTTGGCGTAGTCGGAGTCGCCAGCGACGATGCGGCCGTCCTTGAACACCAGTACGCGGTCGGTCATGCGGCGTACCACGGCAAGGTCGTGGGAGATGAACAAAAGGCCCATGCCGCGCTCGCGGACAAGCCGGTCGAGCAGGTCGAGGATGTCGGACTGGACGATGGCGTCGAGGGCGGTGGTGGGCTCGTCGCAAATGAGCACGTCCGGGTCCTGAGAAAGGGCAAGCGCGATGAGCACGCGCTGGCGCTGGCCACCGGAAAGTTCGTGCGGGTAGGCGTCGGGGCGGTCCACGCCGACGTCTCGGAGCAGGTCGCGTGAGACGATCCGGCCGATCTTTTTCAGCGGGTCGAGTGCGGTCATGGGCTCTTGGAAGACCATGGCGACGGTTTTTCCGCGCACTCGGCGGCGCACGCGGTCGCGGGTGCCCACCATCTCTGTGCCGTTGACGGTGATGGATCCGGTCGCGGGCAGGTCACTCAGCCCCATGATGCTTAAGGCGGTGACGGACTTGCCGGAGCCGGATTCACCGATGATGCCCACGCGCTCGCCGGGGGCGATGTGGAAGGTGATGTCGTGGAGAATGCCGTCGATGCTGAGGTGCTTAACGTCGATCATCGGTGCCTCCGAGCAGGTTAAATCCCAGCACGGTCACCGCGATGGCCAGGCCCGGCCACAGTGCGAGGTGCGGGGAAGTGGCCAAGAATGGTTGCGAGGCCTGCAGCATACGGCCCCACGACGCGTAGGGTGCGGGGGAGCCGAGGCCGAGGAAGGACAGGCCAGCCTCGGCGAGAATGGCGAGAGCTACGGCGACGGAGACCTGTGTGAGCACGATCGGCCAGATATTCGGAAGGACGTGGCGCCACGCGATCCCAGGGCCCGACACCTTGGCAATGCGCGCGGCCAGGATGTAGTCGTTTTGCATCACCTGCAGCGTGCCGGCGCGGGCGACGCGGACGAACCCGGGGGCGCCGGCGATACCGATGGCCAGCACAACAATCCAAATCGAGGCACCAAACACGGCGGTGAACACGATGGCCAGCAGCAGCGCGGGGAAGGCGAGCAGCAGGTCAGCGCCGGCCATGACAAACCGGGACGCACCGCGGCGCATACCGGCCCAGATGCCCAGCGGCACGCCGACCAACGCGGAAAGCCCAACCGCGCCGATGGCCACCGTTAGGGTCAGGCGCGCACCGTCCATGACGCGCGAGGTGATGTCGCGGCCGAACTGGTCGGTGCCCATCCAGTGCGCTGCCGAAGTGCCCTGGAGTCGGTTCTGAACGTCGGCCTGTAGCGGGTCGAACGGCGTCCACACCAGCGACAGCAGCGCAACTGCCGCGACGGCCAGGACGATCAGCCCGCCGATTTTGCGTTGTGTTGTCATGCTTGCCTCCGAATCCGCGGGTCGACCACCGTGTAAGTCAGATCCACAATGAGGTTGACCACCAGCGTGAAGGCCACGACCAGCATCATCACAGTTTGAACGGTGGTGAGGTCGCGGTTGCCTACGGCGTCGAGAAGCATTGTGCCCAACCCCGGGATCGTGAACACGCGCTCGATGACCACCGCGCCAACGACCAGCGACGCCAGCTGCACGCCCACGACCGTTATCACCGGCAGTGCCGCGTTGCGCAGGGCAGAGGAGTAGAGCACTGCGCGTATCGACGACCCCTGCGCCCGTCCCGTACGCACATAATCCTTCCCCAGCTCCTCGCGCACCGACGCCGCAATGTAGCGGGTCAGAATCGACGCCTGCACAAGTGAAAGCGCCGCCACCGGCAGCACCACGTGCGCAGGCGTGCCCCACCCGTTGGCGGGCAGCCAGCCTAAGCGTACGGAGAACAACGCCACCAGCGCGATACCGACCAAAAACGACGGGACGATGATGCCCACCTGCGACAGGCCACTGACCAGCGCAGGTCCCGCGGAACGGCGCCGACCCGCGATGTACACACCGGCGGGTACCGCGACGAGCAGCGACACCGTCATCGCAAGCACCGTAAGCGTCAGCGATACCCCGGCGCGTTCAATGACGGATTCGGTGATCTCCTTGCCCGAGGACAACGACACACCAAAGTCGCCGGTGATCAGCCCTGAAATCCAGTCGAAGTACTGCGCTGGCAACGGGCGGTCGAGCCCGAGGCGGGTGTTGAGCTCTGCGATGTCTGCCTCGGTTGCCGCCACGCCGAGCGCGATGCGCGCCGGGTCGCCCGGCACTGCGCGCAGCAGCGTAAAGATGATCAGGCTGGCGGCGACGAGCAGCAGCACAAAGCGCAGCAGATGTTTGCTGATGGTGCGGATCATTTCTTCACCTCGTTCAGCCGTAGCGAGTCAGTGACCACGTTGGGGTTGAGCCCACTCACGCCTGGGGCGTAGAGCACGATATTGGGCGCGTTGACCAGGGTCAGCGACGCCGCGTCGGCCATGACTTGGTCGATGGCGGCTTTGATGTCGCCGTCCGCGAAGTGCTGCTGAGCCTGAGGCGAGTCGTAGCCCAGGTAGTAGTCCGGGTTGCCGAACAGTTGGGCGGCGTCGCGTGGCTCCACGTGGGCGATGAGTGAGGACTGGTAGTCGTGGCCCTTGTGCACTTGGCTGAGCCATACGGCGGGGAACTCGACGGTTTCCAGTTTGATGTTGAAGCCGACGTCGCGAAGTTGCGAGAAGAGCAGCTCCGATGCGGTCTGTGCGTACGGCAGGTTGGGCACCGTGATGGTGACCTCCGGGGTGCGCCCGGCGAGCAGTTTGCGGGCCTTGTCGGGGTCGAAGGGGTAGTAGTTGTGCCCGGTGAACCACGGGTCGGTCGGTGGGACGGGGGCGCCGCCGGTGTCGGTGGCCAGCCCGTTGTAGACCACCTCGTTGATCGCGTCGCGGTCGATCGCGTACGCCACCGCGCGGCGGATGTCGGGGTCGTCGAAGGGGGCGCGTTGGTTGTTCATGCTCAGTAGCACTTCGCCGTTGGTGGTGCCCACTTCCACCCGGATGTCCTCGGGCAGCGTCTCGATCAATTGCGGGGCTTGCATCGCCCACACCACGTCCGCGTCACCCACGCGCAGCGCGTTGACGGCGGAGACCGGGTCGTCGAAGTAACGCATCACGGCGTTGCGCTCGACGGAGCCGTCCCAGTAGTCCTCGCGTGCCTCGAAGACGATCTTCTCGCCGATGTCGAAGCGCTGCACTGTGTATGGGCCGGTTCCCAGCGGGTCGGTGGCCAGGCGCTCGATGCTCGCCGGGGTCATCATCGCGCCGGTCAGCGTTGCCATGGACCACAGCCACGCGTCCGCGTCACCCTCGATGGTGACGGCCAAGGTGTGCTCGTCGAGCACGTGCGTATCGACGACCGGAGCCATCTGGGCCTTCAACCCATTCGTCCACTCGTTTTGCACGTAATCGATTGAGAACGCGGCGTCCTCGGCGGTAAACGCTTTGCCGTTGGAGAACGTCACGTCGTCGCGTAGGTGGAAGATGAATGTGTCGCCGTCGCGGTCCCACGAGGAGGCGAGGTGGGGGATGGGCTGGCCGTTGTCGTCGATACGCACCAGCGTCTCGTACACATTGCCCACGAGAGCCTGGGGTGCAGCAGCGCCGCCAACGGTGGTGAAGTCCAAGCCAGCAGGTGCTGCGGAAGCCGCAACCACCACCTCATCGCGGGCCTCGGAATTGGTGCAAGCAGCCAACGCAAGTGAAAGGGAGACGGTGGCTGCGACCAGCGTCCTTGAAAGCATGCTGTGAGATTAGTGGATGTCGGATTCCACCTGGAACCACAGGGGGGACGAGTGCCCCCGAACATTGTTCAATCCGAAGGACACTTTGTCCGCGCGGAAGATGTGCACGGCGTATTCGAGCACGTCACCGTTGTGTGTCAGCGCCTTCAGCGCCACCGCAACTACCGGGTCGTTTTCCTCGATACCGAGCTGCTTTGCCAGCTGCGCATCGGCGCGCTCCACCGTGAAGGAACGCGACAGGTTGTTAAAGTCCGCGCCCGCGCGAATGAGTTCGCGGTGGATGGAATCCTCGGAGGTGTCCACCGTCTCAATCACGTCAGTCAGCGACGCGTCGAAGTACATCACTTCGGCCACCAGCGGTTCACCGTCGGCACTGCGCACCCGGTCAAGGACGTACACATTCGCCCCCGGTGTGATGCGCATCTTCTCGGCGACGGTCTCGTCGGCCTGGATGATGCCGCGGCGGTTGACCACCTCGCCCGGGTTCTTGCCCATCCGGTACAGCCACGAGGTGGTGGACAGGATCTCCTCGAACGTCTCGGTGCGGGTATTGGACAGCACCAGGGAGCGACGCCCGCGGCCCGAGGAGAGCAGGCCCTCCGCGCGCAACGTCGCTACCGCTTGACGCACCGGTCCGCGGGAGGTGTTGAACTGCTCACACAACTCGACCTCGCTTGGCAGCGACTCACCCGCAGGAATGTGACCTGCGAAAATCTCGTCGCGAAGATAATCGGCGATCTCCTCGTGCTGCTGTGGGCGACGGAGTGGACCGGTGGGCAATTGAGCCATGAGGGTCAGTTCTTTCGTGGTCGAAGCGGATTTGTATAGCCAAATCCTAGACCACTGTTCACCAGAATTTTACTTTCCCCAGGAACCGGCCAAAATTTCCATGTTGCGCAGGGTTGCATCGTGGCTGCCGGACTGCAGCGAAATCATCAACTCGTCCGCATTGGCCAGTTTTTGGAAGGCCTCGAGGTATTCCGCAACCTGCTCGCCGGTGCCCTTCGCCGTGTAGCGCAGCATGTCCGTGATCTGACGGCCCTGGAAGGAATTGACCACGGCGTCGAGCTGATCGTCCGAAAGTGCAGTGCCACGACGACCCATAAACGCACGCACGCGGTTGCGGTGCACGATACGGGTTTGTTCCTCGGCTTCCTGCTCGGAATCGGCAGCTGTGACGTTGACCGCGGCGATGCAGTACGGCTCCGGGTAGCGCTCCGACGGCTGGTAATTCTCCTTGTAATAGGTGGTGGCCTGCTCCAAGTGCTGCGGCGCGAAGTGGGAGGCGAACGCGTACGGCAGGCCCAACTTTGCGGCCAGGGATGCGCCGAACATGGACGAACCCAGAATGATCAGCGGTACGTTCGTGTTAAACCCGGGCATCGCGGTCACGCCTGGCAGTGGGGACTCGTTGGACAGCCACGCCTGCAGCTCGAGAACGTCTTCGGGGAAGCGTTCGGCGGCGGCAGGGTCTCGTCGCAAAGCACGGCCCAGCGTCTGCTGATCAGTACCGGGCGCGCGGCCCAAGCCAAGGTCGATGCGGCCGGGATAGAGCTCCTCGAGCATGCCGAACTGCTCCGCAATCACGTACGGGGAGTGGTTTGGCAGCATCACACCGCCCGAACCGAGGCGGATGCGCTCGGTCTTCGCGCCGATGTGGCTAATGAGCACTGCGGGTGACGACGACACAATGCTCGACATGTTGTGGTGCTCCGCGTACCAAATCCGGTCGTAGCCCAACCCTTCCGCCTTTTGCGCGAAAGTAACGGAGCGCTTCATCGCCTCGCCGACGGACTCGTCGGGGTAGCGGGTGCAAAAATCGATCAGAGAAAGTGGCGTACGCATAAGGCCCCACCGTACGCGTTTTGCGAACAGTGGGGCCTCGCAGGAGAGCCAGGTGCGACTACGACTGCAGCACCGGCTTCGCGTCGCCCTCCGCGGAGAGGTCCTCACCCTCGACGGACTCCATAGTGCCGGGGATCATCGCTGGCTTCGGTTTAGCAAAGTCGACGATCAAACCGATGATGAACGCCACGACAACCGGGACCACCCAGCCGAGGCCCTCGGCGGCCAGCGGTGCCCACTGCACGATTGGGCGCAGTGCGTCGGCGGCCCACTCGAGGGAGATGAAGGTCTCGATAGCGGACCACACCACGGCGACCCACAGTGGCAGGAAGAACGCCCAGCTAAAGCGAGTACGTGCGCGGAATGCCGGCTCGATGAGCGTCAGTGCGATCAAGGTGATGGCTGGCGGGTACAGGAAGCCGATCACCGGAGCGGCAATCGCCATCACGAAGTCCAAGCCCTGCGTTGCCATGATCATGGAAGCCACAGCGAAGATGACGGCCCACACGTGGTAGGAACCCGGGAACTGCTCCGAGAAGTACTCGGCGGTTGCGGTGATCAGGCCGACAGCGGTGGTCAGGCAGGCAAGCAGCACGATGGCGGAGAAGACCGCCTGGCCGGCACCACCCATGGTCAGGTTGGAGGCTTCGGCGAGCAGGCCCGCACCGTTGTCAAAGTTGGATGCGCCCGGCATGACGCGACCGACTACGCCAAGACCGACGTAGACCAGAGCCAGCATGATGCCTGCGCCGACGCCGGCTGCGATGGTGCCGCTGACCAGCGGGGTGCCTTCCTTGAAGCCGTGGCCGCGCAGGGTGGAGATCACCACGATGGAAAACGCCAGCGCCGCAATGGAGTCCATGGTCAGGTAGCCCTCGAGCAGGCCGGAGGTCAGCGGGCCGTTGTCGTACGGCTCCTGCGGGGTGACCGGCTCGGCAGTCCAGCGGAATGCCGCCACGGAGATCATGATCACCAGCAAGATGACCAGCGCTGGGGTGAGGAACTTGCCCAGCTTCTCCATGATGGTGCTCGGGTTCCAGGACAGCGCCAGGGCGATGCCGAAGAACACGATGTTGAAGATGCCAGAAGCGAACAGCGAATCGAAGCCGAACAGCGGGGTGATCGCGGTTTCAAACGAGACGGCGCCGGTACGCGGCAGTGCGTAGAACGCGCCGATGGACAGGTACGCGAGAACCGGGAAGACCACGCCGAAGGCGGTGCCGGCACGCTGTGCGAGGTCGCGCAGGTTCGAGCCGGACAGGGCAATCGCGATGACGGCGAGCACCGGCAGCAGCGATGCGGTGACCAGGAAGCCGATGAGTGCCGGCCAGAAGTTGTCACCGGCCTGGACGGCCAGCATCGGCGGGAAGATGAGGTTTCCCGCACCAAAGAACATTGAGAACAGGGCAAGCGCCGTCACGATGATTGCGCTGGTGGAGCGCCCATTCGTTGACTGGCCATCTGCCTGCGAAATCGCTGTGGAACCCATTGGGAGAACCTCTCTAGCTAGTGTGCAGTTGTCTTAGCATAAACCACACGCCCGCCAGATGGGAACTAAGTTCCAGTAGGTGGGATGTTGGAGCGCGTCGATCGCGTCCCCGATCCGCCGGACCGCCTCCTGGAGAATCTCCGGGGAAGTAGCAAAGTTCATCCTCGCGCGATGCTCCCCGCCGGGGCCGAAGTCCATGCCCTCATTCATCGCAACTTTTGCGTGACGACGAAGCCACGCCGCCGGCTTTTCGTCCACAAGCTTGGTGTTTCTAAAATCCAGGAACATCAAATAGGTCGCCTGCGGGACCTCCATCGCAATACCCGGCACCGCCTTTGGCAGGTTTTCGACGAGCCAATCCCGGTTCGCCCGCAGCTGCTCAATCTCCTCGTCGAGGAACTCGCGGCCGTGCGTGTAACAGGCTTCCGCGGCAACAATGCCGAGGGTACCTACGCCGTCCTTGGCTACCCCCGACAACGCATTCCACGTACGGACGTCCTCGTCGTTGGTAAAGATCATTTGCGCGCACTTTAAGCCCGCTACGTTCCATGCCTTCGACGTTGCCGTCACCGTGATGCACACGTCCGGGTTGTTCTCTGCGGCGCAGACGTGGGCGCCGTCGAAGACCAAGGGCGCGTGGATTTCGTCGACAATCACCCGCGCGCCATGCTTGCGCGCGACCTCGCAGACGGCATCCAACTCGTCGGCCGTGAACACGTAGCCGCCCGGGTTGAACGGGTTGGTCACGATGATGCTGCCCGCACCGTTGGCAAACGCCGCGTCCACCTCATCCAGGTCGAGCCCGCCTGCGCTGGAGACATCCACACGCTTGCGGCCCGCAACCTGAGCCACTTCCAGGAAGGGGAAATACGCCGGTACCGGCACAATCACATCACCCTCGGTGAAGTACTTGATCGCCAGCATCACACCGCGCACCACATCCGCAACCGGAAAGATCTTATCCGCGTCCGGGCGCCAGTCGTAGCGGTGCTCGTAGAACCCAGCCACCGCTTCACCCAAATGGTGCGCGTGCGGCGCCGGGGTGTAGCCGAACATCTCGCGTTCCACCGCATCCGCAATCGCTTCCTTCACCGCAGGGGCAGTGGGGAAGTCGCTTTCCGCGATGAACAACGGCAGCACGTCAGCGTCGAACTGCGTCCACTTACGCGTGCCGCGGGCTTGCAGGGTTTCAAGGCTGGGAAATTGCATGCGCCCTACGGTAGTGGGATTTTTTCTTTCGCGGACCCTTTTATGCCGTAGCGCGTGGTGCTACGGTCGGTGCATGACGGAGACAATCAGCCAGCGAGAGCTGCGAAATGAAAGCGGGCGCATCATGCGAGCGCTCGACGAGGGGGAGACATTTGTGATTACAAGCAACTCGCATCCGGTAGGTGAATTGCGACCATTAAGGAAGCCACGATTCGCACGAAAAGAAGACTTGCTAGCAACGGTCAGGCGGCTTCCGAAAGTCGATTTTGAAAAGTTCCGGGCCGATATTGACGAGTATGTAGACCAACGAATTGATCCGCGTGACTAGCAGAGGCTTGTTGGATACATCAGTGCTCCTCGATCTCGATGAAATAGATCCAAATCTACTGCCAGAGCAGTGGACAATCTCGTCTATCGCTTTCGCTGAGCTGGCTGTCGGCCCTGTTGCAGCGCAGGATCCTTTGGAGCGTGCCCGCCGATCAAATCAGGCCCGTGCAATCGCTGAACTAGTTGAGTGTATTCCGTTCGACGATCGTGCAGCACAAGCCTATGCCCTTGTATATGGGGCAGTGATCCGTGCCGGGCGAAAGCCACGAGGGCGTGCGTTTGATCTCTTGATCGCAAGCACTGCTGTGGCGGAAGGGCTTGATTTGTATACGAGGAATCCGCAGGACTTTAGAGGTCTTGAAGAACTTTTGAACGTGATTTCGGTTTAGTCCGTTGCGCCCTCGTCTTCATCTTCGTCGTACTCGTCGTCATCGCCCCCGTCGGCGGCGAAGCCAAATGCCTTCAACCGCTTCCTATCTGCAGCAGAAGAGGATGCCGTCAGGCGCAACAGCTCTGAATAAATACCGCCAGAGACAGCCAGATCTGCCGGCGAGCCGATCTCGTCGATACGTCCGTCGCGCAGGGTGATGATGGTGTCCACGCCGGCGATCGTCGATAAGCGGTGCGCGATCATGATCGTCGTGCGATCCCGCATAAGTTCATCCAGGCCCGCTTGGACGGCGCGCTCGGCTTTGGTGTCCAGGGCGGAGGTGGCCTCGTCGAGGATCAACAGCGGGGCGTCCTTGAGCATCGCGCGCGCCACCGCCACACGCTGGCGCTGACCACCCGACAGGCGCAGGCCGCGCTCGCCGATGATCGTGTCATAACCATCGGTGAACTTCATGATGAAGTCGTGCGCGTTCGCACGCTTGGCCACGGCAACGACCTCTTCCATCGTCGCGTCCGGCTTGCCGTAGGCAATGTTTTCAAACACCGAGCCGGAAAACAGCGCCGCCTCCTGGAACACCACACCCGTGGTGGCGCGCAGCTTCTCCACGTCCAGGTGCGAGATCTCCTCGCCGCACACCTCAAGGCGGCCACGCGTGATGGGGTAGAGGCCAAGCAGCAGGTTCACAATCGTGGACTTGCCGCCGCCGGACTCGCCAACCAGCGCGATCTTCTCGCCCTCACGGGCGGTAAACGTCACATCGTGCAGCACCGGCTCACCCGGCATGTACTCAAAGGTGACGTTGTCGAATGCGACGACCGGTTCGCGCACCCTCAGCGGTGTCTGCTGCGTTGCGTCGAGCGCCGGCATGCCGGAGGCTTCCGTCGCGGCCACCAGCTGGCGGTTCGCGGTCGGCTCGACCGGCTCGTCCATCACCTTGAAGTAGTCGCGCGAGCCGGCGATGGCGCGCTGCGCGGAATCGACGATCCAGCTCATCATGGTCACCGGCTGGCGCGCCATGGTCACCATCTGGATGAGCATGACCATCTCACCAACCGTGAAATGCCCATCGAGCGTGCGCGTGAACAGGATCAGGTGAATCCCCAAAAAGATCAGGTTCATGGCCACGCCGCGCGCGGTATCCATGGAGTGCCACCAGCGCGACTGCGGCCGTGTGATGTCCACCGTGTTGGTGTAGTGGCGGCCGAACTTTTCTAACTCGCGCACCTCGGCACCGTAGGACTTGGTCACCTTCACCTGGCCAACGACCTCGGCGAAACGCCCGTTGCCCTCGTCGATATTGGCGTTCTTTTCCTGCTCGAAAACCTGCCAGCGTTTCGACGTCAACGCCGTCAGCCACGTATACAGCGGGAACAGCAGCGCCAGCAGCACCGTCAGCGGCCAGTAGTAGTAGGCCGTGATGCCCAAAATGGCCACGACCTGCAGCAGCATCGGCAGGAAATTATTGGTAAAGGATTGGATGAACTGCGTGACGTTCGCAATCGAGCGGTCCAGCCGCGCGATGATCGTGCCGGTGACCTGGTTGTCGTAGTAACGCTGCGGTAGTGCGAGCAACTTGGCAAAGTAGCGCGTAGACAGAATCTGGCGGATGCGCGCCACCATCACATCGCCCAGGTATCCGGACACGTTGTGCAGCATGGAAGCGGACGCCTCTGCGACAAACAGCGCGATGGCGAGCCAGACGACGGTGCGGGTTGCGTCGGGCACGGGCTCGTCGCCAAGCGCCGCAATGATCGTGTCGGTTGCCTCCCGAATGAGGAACGGGGAGATAAGCCCAAGCCCCGCGACTATCGACGACACCACCACAACCGCGATATAAAACGGCCACAACGCGGAAGCACTGCGAACGACGCGCATCAAAGACTGCATAATTTCCACAGGGTACCTGCGCGGTATTGTGTGCAGCGAAGCACTAGTTACGCGACAGAAAACGAGGCGCACATGTCCATCCGCACGAGCACCCGGCTTGCCGCCGTCATCCTGGCCACGACCATGCCGCTGGCAGCTTGCGTGGACCAACAAGAAGACCCGATTGGCGACGAAACCAGCCAGAACCTCGAAGAATCCGTCGAATCGAAGGTCAACGACAAGCCCACCTTCAACGTTGAGGAAACCGACCCGAAGGTCACCGACGAGGTCACCGGCAAGTCCGTCAAGGATCCGGCGATGGAGTTGTCGTACAAGTGGCAGGGGACGTCGTCGACAGGCGTGGGCACCGTGGTCGTTATTGCGGTGACCAACACGTCCGACGCGCCACTGCCTGTCGACGCCCTGAAGCCGGAACTGCGCTACAGCACCGACGGCTCCTCCTACACCGACGCCTCCTACATCTCCAATGCGGAGAAGGCCCAGGTGGATGTCGTCGGCATCGACATGCCGCTCGGGCCGGGTGCCACCACGAACGCGAAGTTCCCCTTCGAGGTCGCGCAGGGCAACCTGTGGGACGCCGAGTTCACTGTTGGCAACGTCACATTCAAGGGCAATTTGAGCTATTAGACTGTCGCGCATGACAAATCCTTTGCTTGCGCCATCGACGTTGCCCTACAACCTGCCGGACTTCGCCGCAATCCGGCTTGAGCATGTGGAACCCGCCTTTGAACAGGCGTTGGTCAACCACGTGCAGGAAATCGCGGACATCACCACCCAAGACACCCCAACCTGGGAGAACACCGTCGAGGCCTTCGAGCTCGCCGGTGCGGACCTGGACCGTGTCATGGCGTGGTTCTTCAACCTGCAGGGCACCGATTCCACCGACGAGTTCGACGCCGTCGCCGACCGGATAGTGCCGAAGTTGTCCGCGCACGTGGACTCGATCTACCAAAACAGCGAGCTCTACTCCCGCATCCAGCAGGTCACGACGCCGGAGGATGAGGAATCGCAGCGGCTTCACGACGAACTCAAGCGCCGGTTTGCACGCCGCGGCGCCGACCTGGATGCGGCCGGCAAGACGCGCCTGCAGGAGATCAACCAGCGCCTGTCGGAACTCTCCGAACTTTTCGGCCGCAACCTGCTGGCAGATACGAAGAAACTCGCCGTGGAACTGACCCGCGAGGAACTTGCGGGCCTATCCGAGGCACAGATCGAGGCCTACCAGGACGGCGAGCGCTTCGTCGTGCCGATCGAACTGCCGACCACCCAGTCCCTGCAAGCCGAACTCGAAAACTCGGGCGCGCGCCACAAACTTTTCGACGCCTCCCGCGCCCGCGGCCGCGACACCAACGCCGACATCGTCGCCGAGTCGGTGAAGCTGCGCCTCGAGCGCGCGAAGCTGCTCGGCTTCGATTCGCACGCCGACTACGTCATCGCCGAGGAGACCGCAGGCAACGCGGCCGCCGCCCGCCAACTGATCGCGGACCTGGCGCCTGCCGCCGCCGCGAACGCCGAGGCAGAGCGCAAGCTCGCCTCCGAACTCGCCGGTGAAGACCTCGACGGCGCGGACTGGCCCTACTGGCAGGCGAAGCGTCGCGAGCAGGAACTGGGCATCGACGAGGCGGAGATCCGCAAGTATTTCCCGCTCGAGCAGGTGCTTACCGACGGCGTGTTCTACGCCGCCAACCTCCTCTACGGCATCACGGTGGAAAAGTGCGAGGACCTCAACGGTTACCGCGACGACGTGGACGTCTGGGAGGTGAAGGAAGAAGACGGCACTGGCATTGGGTTGTTGCTGACGGACTACAACGCGCGTTCGTCGAAACGCGGCGGCGCCTGGATGAGCTCCTTTGTGGACCAGTCGCACCTGGCGGGCACGAAGCCGGTGGTGGTCAACGTCATGTCGATCACCTCAAACCTGCTCACTATCGACGAAGTGACCACCCTGTTCCACGAGTTCGGCCACGCGCTGCACGGCCTGCTGTCGGACGTGCGCTACCCGTCGAACTCCGGCACCAACGTGCCGCGCGACTGGGTGGAGTTCCCCTCCCAAATCAACGAGAACTACGCGTTCGCCCCGGAGATCGCCCGCAACTACGCGCGCCACGTGGACACCGGCGAGGTCATTTCCGACGAGCAACTCGCCGCCCTGAAGGCCTCGCGTCAGTTCGGCCAGGGCTTCCTCACCGCCGAGTACCTCGCGGCCAGCGCGATCGACCTGGCGTGGCACTCGATCACCGAGGACACCCCGTCCGACATCCAAACCTTCGAGGAAGAAGCCCTGCGCGAGGTCGGTCTGGACATCGACGGGCTCGAGCCGCGCTACCGCTCCACCTGGTTCAACCACATCTTCGCCGGCGGCTACTCGGCGGGCTACTACTCCTACCTGTGGGCAGAAGCACTTGATGCCGACGGCTACCAGTTGGTCGAACAGGAAGGCATCAACCGCGACACCGGCGCGAAGTTCCGCGAGACCATCCTGTCCAAGGGGTCCTCGCGCGACTACGCCGAGGCCTACCGTGCGTTCCGTGGCCGCGACAAGGACACGCGTCCGCTGCTGGAGCGTCGCGGCCTGGCGGGCTCCGACGTATCGGCATAGCCGGTTAACGGCCTGCGCTACGCTGGCGGCATGTCCCGCGGAAGTGTGAAGCATTGGTGCGCGGCTGCGGTGGTTGCCACGACGCTTGCGGCGTCGGTGGTTCCTGCAGTCGCGCCTGCTTCGCCTGCGTTGAATGCGGCGCAGGGTGGGCGGATTTTCGTCGATAATTTAGGCTCTAACCGCCTCACCGCCTGCACGCTTGGCTTCAACGACGTCGAGCACCGCCGCAGTTACACCGCCGCCCACTGCGTGGTACAAAACGAGCAGTACTTCCCCCAGGGCGCGCTGGTCTACCTTGCAGATAGCGCCGGCAAACAAATCGACGAGCCCGCAGGGTTGATCTTCCCCGCGCGGGCGTATTCGCCGAAGACGTCCGCCAACGACTGGGCGGTGATCTACTGGTTCGAAGACGTTCGTGTTGGCGGCAACCCGTATGGCGGGACGGTTATACCGGTGGAAAAGATCAGCAGCACCGACACGATCTGCTTCCGCGGGTACTCCACCCATGGGCGCTCGGATGCCTCGACGTGCGGCAAGTTCGTCGGCACGGTTGAAAACACCACGTACTTCGACGCGCCGAAGATGCCGGTGCCAGGTGACTCCGGTGGGCCGGTGTACATCCCGGGCCGCGGCCTGGTGGGGGTGATCTCGGGCGCGAACTATGTCGCGGGCGAGGATAACCATCAGTTGATTGGGTTCCAGCGCGCCAGTTCGCTCGACAGTGGCCCGGTGTACGGGGAGGAGCAGGTCGACGACTTTTTGGAGTACCAGTATTCGCTGCGCTACTCCACGACGATCACCAACCCGCCGGGTGGCACGATCACGTTGACGCCGACCTTGGTGCCGCGAAGGACGCCTGCGCAGGCGACGTTTGAGTCTGGTGCCGCGACGCCGACGAGTGTGCCGACGGTGGCACCAAGGCAGAAGGCGGTGGAGCAGGCGCCGTCGGGCCCGTCGGCGTCGCAAGTTATCGGGATCATTATCGGCATTTTGGTGGTTGTTGCCGCGGTGAGCCCGATCGTGATGATGGCGTTGAAAGCGGTCTAAATGGGCTGGTTAATGGGGTTGAGCCCGTGGTTGCAGGTGCCGCTGATTGTGGTGCTGGCGCTGCCGGCGTGCGCGGCGGTGTCCTATGTGCTGCTTTGGGTCGTCGACCGGCTCGGTCTAGGCTTGGGCACCATGGCCAACCCTGAAGAGCTGCGCAAGCAGGATCAACAGCTGCCCAAGCCGCAGCGTAAGTACCCGCAGTCGCGGGTGACCCAAGCAATGTGGGTGCTCATCGCTCTTGTCATTGTTGCTGCGGTGATCGGCGCGCTTTAGTTGCGTATCGACGCCTCCGCCACCGCCTTAAACAACTCCATCTCCGGTAGGTGTTCGATGAGCACGGGGGTGCCGGTGGCGTCGCAAAGCGGCATGCGCCAGTTGGTGTACTGCTCGCCGTTGGTGCCGGGCTGGTTTTGAATGCGCTCGTCGCCAACCATGTCCACCAGGTTCGTACACGTCATCGCCGATGGGGTGGAGGCGACGAAGCGCGTCAGTCCCGTGATCAGTGCCTTTTCGTCGTCGCCGGTAAGCGCACCTTCCTCCCGCGCGAGGCCAAGCACCTGGTCGATCCAGATGCGGTCGGTGGCGTTGAGGTGCTCCACGGGGTCGTCGACAAGCCCGAGCTCATGGCGCAATTCGTTGTGTGCACCCTTGAGGTAGCCAGCGGTGGGCGGCAGGTCGTGCGTGCCCACAGCCGTAAGCGCCAGGTGGCGGTACTGCTGCGAGGGGCGCGGCACGCCCGGCGGGATGGATTCGAACCACAGCACCGAGGTGCCCAAAATGCCCTTGTCGCGCAGGAAGTCCTGCACCCACGGCTCGAACGTGCCTAAGTCCTCGCCGACGACGACCGCCCCGGCGCGCTGCGCCTCCAACACGAGGGTGCCCACCATGGCCTCAAAGTCGTAGTTCATGTACACCCCGCCAGCGGGTGTGCCGGCGCGTGGCACCCAAAACAGGCGGAACAGTCCGAGCACGTGGTCGACGCGGATGCCGCCACTGTGGCGCAGCGCTGTGCGCAGCAGGTCGCGCCACGGCCCGTAGCCGGACTCGGCGAGTTGCTGCGGGTTCCACGGCGGCTGCGACCAGTCTTGGCCTTTTTGCGAGTACTGGTCCGGGGGAGCTCCCACCGACGCATCGGACACCAACACCTCGCGCAGTGTCGCCGCGTCCGCGCCGCCAGGGTGGATGCCCACCGCAAGGTCCGTCATGATGCCGATCGACATCCCGGCCGCTGTCGCGCGCTCCTGGGCGAGGCGCAGCTGCTCGTCGGCGATGAACTGCAGCCACATGTAGAACTGCACGAGGTCCTCGATGTCGCCGCCAGCGTGCCTCGAGCGATGCTCCGGGTGGTGCTCCGGGTGGTGCTCCGACTCGGCGGCTTGCGCGGCGCACCAGGTGGCAAACTCGCGCAGGCCTTCGCCCTCGTCCAGGCAGAACAGTTCAAAGTCGTGGGTGCGCGCGGCATCGGCCTGGGAGGCCCAGAACAGCTCGCGCAGCGCCGCCAACTTTGCGGCGAACACACGGTCGCGATCCAGCGGCGCCGGCGAGGTGTTCAATGCCTTCAGGGGCGCGGCCAACTCGGTGATCGCCGCACGCAAATCACTATCCACCAGCTCAAACTCCGGCACCTGCTCCACCGCAATGTGGAGCGGGTTGATAAACCGGCGCGACGTGGGCAAATACGGCGAATCCTCCACCGGCGGCACAGGCTGGGCAGCGTGCACCGGGTTGATCAGCAGATAGTCAGCCCCCTGCGCGGCGACCGTCTCCGCCAACAACGCCAGGTCCCCAAAATCACCCAACCCCCACGAGGACGCAGAGCGCACCGAATACAACTGCGCCATCACACCCCAGACAGGGTGCTGGACCACGGCGGAGTTCGTCGACAAGCAATCGGGCACCACGAGCAACGTGCATACCGCATCAAAATTGTCCGACTCCAGATGCAACTCGTGCCAACCCGGCGGCAGGTCCCCAGGCGTATGAAACGTCGCCTCGCCCCACACCACACCATCTGAAGCCGTAAACGGCGGCGCCCAATTCTCATCCTGGTAACAATCCCGCGAGGAACCATCCTCCATCCGGATCCAACAGTGCGCCGGGTGCCCGTCGTGCACGTGCACGTTGAAGTGCTTCTCGTGTCCCTCGGTGGCCACCACCGTCGGCGGCAAGGGGCGCGTCGCCCAGTGCTCGCGCCGGGCATCCAGGTGGAAGTGGAGTTCCTCGTCGGTGGGGTCGTCGTCAAGCGAAAGCCCCAACGCCCGCAACAACGCCACAAACGACTCAGGCGGCGGCGACACCATCCGACCATCAGTCGCGCGATAGGAGGTGCCAAAGCCATAGGACTCGGCAAGGGCGTGCAGCAGTTCCACGTTGGTCACGCTTCCGCATTCTGCCAAAACGTCGGTAATGTTGGGCACCATGCCATCGACTTCTCACACGACGGAACTTGGATTCACCCTCAACGACACGGAAACGTGCCTGAGCCGACTCATCGAAATGTGCGAGAAGCACCCGCACCTCGTGCTGTTCTCGCGGCCCCGCAACTACGAATGGATCTCGGTCACGGCAGGGGAGTTCCTGCAAGAAGTCTACGACGTGGCCAAGGGGCTGATTGCCGCAGGTATCGAGCCCGGCGACCGCGTGGCCATCCTGTCCAGCACGCGCTACGAGTGGGCGCTGCTCGACTTCGCCATCTGGGCCGCCGGCGCCGCATCCGTGCCAATCTACCCGTCGTCCTCGATGCACCAAATCCAGTGGATCCTCGAGGACTCCGGCGCGAAAATCGCGTTCACGGAAACGCGCGACCACACGATGCTCATGAGCCCGTTCCTCCTCGGCGAGGACGGCACCCCGCGCATGGCCGACTCGACCTCGCAGCTGCAGCGCATCTACGAGTTCAACTCGGCCGCCGTGGAGCAGATCAAGTTTGAGGGCCGCGAGGTGGAGCAGTCGCTTATCGACGACCGCGTTGCCGCCACCCGCCACCCCGATCTGGGCTCCATCGTGTATACCTCCGGCACCACCGGCCGCCCCAAAGGTGTGGAGATCACCCACGGCAACTGGGCGTACCAGGCGTGGGCGCTGCTGGAAAACGAGATCGGCTCCGTGTCCTTCCCTGGCCAGCGCATGGTGACGTTTTTGCCGCTGGCGCACGTGCTGGCGCGCGCGGTGGCGCTGGCGTGGACGATTTCGGGCGCGACCCAGTCGCACTGGTCGGATACTTCGACGTTGACCGTGGAGCTGCAGCGCGCACGCCCCAACCTGGTCATCGGCGTGCCGCGCGTGTTTGAAAAGGTGCGTGAGGGTGCCTACAACAAGGCCGCGGATGGCTCCGCGATTGGCAAACGTGTCTTCTTGGAGGCCGAAAAGGCCGCGATTGAGTACTCCAAGGCGCTGGATACGCCGGACGGCCCGTCGCGAGTGCAGAAGGCCAAGGTCAAGCTCTACGACAAACTGGTCTACGCCAAGATCAAGGAGGCCATGGGTGGTTCCGTCTGGTACGGGATTACGGGTGGCTCCGCGATGAGCGCGGACCTGTCGCACTTCTTCCGCGGCATGGGTGTGCCGATCTACGAGGGCTACGGCCTGACCGAAACGTGTGCGGCGGCGTGTGTGAACAACGCGCACAGCAACAAGATCGGCACCGTTGGCCGCCCGGTCAATGGCTACTCGGTGCGGATTAACGACGACGGCGAGATCGAATTTAAAGGCCCCGGCGTGTTCTCCAAGTACTGGCGCAACCCGGCCGCGACCGAGGAAGCGCTCACGGACGGCTGGTTCAACACCGGCGATCTTGGCGAGGTCGACGAAGACGGCTTCGTGTCCATCACCGGCCGCAAGAAGGACCTCATCGTCACCGCCGGCGGCAAGAACATCTCCCCGGGACCGATGGAGGAGATCATCCGCCAGCACCCGCTGATCTCTAACGCGTTGGTGGTCGGCGACGGTAAACCGTTCGTCGGCGTGCTGGTCACCCTCGACGAGGAGGAACTGAAGCGCTGGAAGGCGAACCACAACATCCCGGCGAACAAGAAGGTGTCGGATCTGGCGCAGGACCCGGCGTTGCGCGCCGAGGTGCAAGACGCGGTGAACATGGCAAACGCGACCGTCTCGCGCGCGGAGGCGATTAAGAAGTTCCGCATCCTCGACCGCGACTTGTCGGAGCAGCACGACGAGATGACGCCGACGATGAAGGTGAAGCGCAATGTGGTGTTCCAGCGTTTCCAGGAGGACATCGACAAGCTGTATCAGCGTTAGCGGCGCGCCTACCCTCATCGGCTCACGCTGTGGCATAGCATCCCATTTTGTCACTTCCACAGTCCGTTTTAAGGGGGTTCACGCCGTGCACAAAACTGCAGCCGTGCTGCGTCACCGTGAACTTACCCAGGAGATTTACAACATCGGCGACGAGGTTGCGGAGTACATCGAGCACGTCGCCGAGTCGATTGCGGACTATGACGGTGAGCTCACTGAAGATTGCCTGGCAGAGTTCGAGGAGATTGTCGACGACGCCCGCCAGGACGCCCGTCGCATCGTCGCCGAGTTAATCGGCCTGCGCCAAGCTTTAACGTCTGGCCGCGCCGCCGGCTATCTGTCGGTGGGGGTGCGTCCAGAGGAGCGCATCCCGCAGCCTGAACTTCTCGACGCCGCCGGCCTCAAAGATCTCTTCCCCCTTCAAGCACCGTTCTCGGTGCAGACGATGCACGACGCACTCGTCGGACGCACCGAACTGGTGGTGCAGCACTTGGAGGAGATCGTCTCGTTTACCCTCGAGCAAACTGACATGGTCGCTCGCGAACTCGGTGTGGTGTCGCTTCCGCACCTGTACGCGCGGGTCGGTGAGATCGTCGAGGAAGCCGTGATCGGCTGGGTGGAAACCGTCTGCTTGGACCACCCGGCGTTCGTACGCACGATGCGCGGATCCAACCCGCCGGAGTTTTTGGAGGAGCGCGCCCGCATCGACCGCATTGTGGCGAAGGTGGCGGCGAAGCGTTCCCTGCGCGGGGCTTAGGTGGGGGGTTCCGTGATGGATTCCTTCGGCGTGTATATCCACGTGCCGTTTTGTGCGACGCGCTGTGGCTACTGCGACTTCAACACGTATACGCCCACCGAGGTGGATTCCTCGCACGCGCAGTACCTCGACGCGCTGGAGCGCGAACTCGAACTCGCGGCTGCCCGGGGGCTGCCGGAAGCCCAGACCGTGTTCATCGGCGGCGGCACCCCAAGCCTGCTCGGCGCGCAAGGCCTCGGCCGCATTCTGGACGCCATCCGCAACACGTTCGGTATTGCGGCATGCGCGGAAATCACCACCGAGTCCAACCCTGAATCCACCAGCCCCGACTACTTCGCGGGCCTGCGCGATGCCGGGTTTACCCGCGTCTCGCTTGGCATGCAGTCCGCCTCCACGCCGGTGTTGAAAGTCCTAGACCGCCAGCACACCCCGGGCCGCGCCGTCGCCGCCGCACGCGAGGCCCTTTCCGCAGGCTTCGAGCACGTGAACCTGGACATGATCTACGGCACGCCCACCGAAACCGACGACGACGTACGCCGCACCCTGGATGCCATCCTTGCAACCGGCGTCGACCACGTCAGCGCCTATTCACTGATCGTGGAAGACGGCACCGCCATGGCGCGCAAGATCCGCCGCGGCGAACTGCCCGCACCGCAAGAGGACGTCTACGCGGACCGCTACGAGATCATCGCCGCAACGCTGGAGGGCAACGGATACGACTGGTACGAGGTCTCCAACTGGGCCAAACCCGGCGGCGAGTGTCGCCACAACCTCATCTACTGGCACAACCAGAACTGGTGGGGCGCAGGCCCCGGCGCGCACAGCTTCATTGACGGCGAGCGCTTCTTCAACGTCAAGCGCCCCGAGCGCTACGCACAACTGCTTCACGACGACACCCTGCCCATCCAGGACACCGAAACCATCACCGCAGACGAAGCCCACATGGAGGCGATCATGCTCGGGCTTCGCCTGCGTGAGGGGATTCCGGCCGGGTGGGTTGGGGATCGGGCGCGTGGGGTCGTCGATAAGCATGTGCGCGCGGGGCTCCTAGAGCGGGGAGAGCGCTTGCGCGTGACTGATACCGGCAGACTGCTTGCAGACGGCATCATCACCGATATCCTGGCAGCCGAGTAAGGAGGCGATCATGAGCGCAGCAGACGAGCGGCGCCAAAAGGTGCTGCGGGCGATCGTGGCGGACTACATCGCCAGCCAAGAACCCGTCGGCTCCAAAGCGCTGGTGGAGCGGCACAACATGGGGGTGTCGTCGGCCACGATCCGCAACGACATGGCGGTGCTTGAGCAGCAGGGCTACATCTCGCAGACGCACGCCTCGTCCGGGCGCATCCCCACCGAGGCCGGCTACCGCAAGTTCGTGGATGCGCTCCACGACGTCAAACCACTGTCCGCCGCCGAGCGCCACGCGATTTTGGACTTCCTCGAAGACGGGGTGGACCTCGAAGACGTGCTACGCCGCTCCGTGCAACTGCTCTCTCAACTGACCCACCAAGCCGCCGTGGTGCAACTGCCGAACCTGTCCGCCTCGCGGGTGAAGCACTGTGAGGTTGTCGAACTCACACCAACGCGCCTGCTGCTCGTGCTGATCACCGACGCCGGCCGCGTCGACCAACGCAACGTTGATCTCGCCGCGCCAATTGGCGACGACGGCGTGCGCATCCTTCGCGACATCCTCAACGACGCACTTGTGGGCAAGAACATGCGCGACGCCTCCGCCTCACTCGCCGGCGTGGCGGTCAGCGCCCCGCCGCACCTGACCGAACCCACCACGCGCGCCGCCGAAGTGCTCATCACCACACTTGTCGACGCCGCCCCCGACCGCCTCATCATCGCAGGCTCCTCAAACCTGCTCGTGCCCTCCGGCGGCCTCCAGGACGTCATCGACGCCCTCGAGCAGCAAGTTGTCGTACTGAAACTGCTCGCCGGCGCCCAAGAACTCGAACGTGTCTCCGTGCGCATCGGCCGCGAAAACGAAGACGAGGAATTATCCAGCGCCTCAATTGTTACAACAGCGTACGGGGCAGGCGATGCAGCACTCGGCGGCCTCGGGGTAGTCGGTCCAACCCACATGGACTACCCCGGTACCATGCAGAAGGTTGCCACCGTGGCTCGTTACATCAGCCGCACACTGCGGGGTGAATAGAAGGGAAGATATGGCTCGCGATTACTACGGCATCCTCGGCGTGGACAAGGACGCCACCGAGCAGGAAATTAAACGGGCGTACCGCAAGCTCGCACGCAAATACCACCCGGACGTGAACCCGTCCGAGGAAGCTGCCGAGAAGTTCGCGGAGATCGCAGCAGCCCAAGAGGTGCTGCTGGATCCGCAGAAGCGTTCCATCGTGGACCGCGGCGGCGACCCGATGGAGGCCGGCGGCGGCATGGGCGGCGCCGGTTTCGGCGGCGGTGGCCTCGGCGACATTTTCGAGGCGTTCTTCGGCGGCGGCGGTGGTGCTCGCCAGCCGCGCTCGCGCGTGCAGCCGGGCAACGACGCGCTGCTGCGCACCTCGATCACGCTCGCAGAGGCGTTCACGGGCGTGAAGCAGGACGTCACCGTCGATACGGCGGTGCTGTGCGACAAATGCCACGGCTCGGGCTCCAAGTCAGGGGCTAAGCCGGTTACCTGTGACGTATGCCAGGGCCAGGGTGCGGTCCAGGAGATGCAGCAGTCTTTCCTGGGCAATGTGATGACCACCCGCGAGTGCCACAAGTGCCACGGCTTCGGCGAAGTGATCACCGACCCGTGCGCCCAGTGCGCCGGCGACGGCCGCGTGCGCGCCACCCGCGACCTGGTGGTCAACATCCCGGCCGGCATCAATAACGGTATGCGCATCCGCATGGCGGACCAGGGCGAGGTCGGCCACGGCGGCGGTCCCGCCGGCGACCTGTACGTCGAGGTGCACGTCGAGCCGCACCCGGTGTTCGTGCGCGACAACAACGACTTGCACCTGCGCCTGACTGTGCCCATGTATGACGCGGCGCTGGGCACCGAGCTCACCGTGGAGAATCTCACGGGCGATGAGACCCGCATCGAGGTGCCCGCCGGCACCCAGCCGGACGACCGCGTCGTGCTTTCCGGCGAGGGCATGCCGCGCCTGCGCGCCGAAGGTGCCGGCGACATGATCGCGCACATCGAGGTCACCGTGCCCACCGCGCTGTCCAACGAGGAACGCGCTGCACTCGAGGACTTGCGCGCCGGCCACCCGGAGGACCCTAAAGTCCACTCCGAGGGCGGCGAGCACGGCGATGGTTTCTTCTCCCGGATGCGTGATCGTTTCCGCCGATGAGCCTGCCCTATTTTCTTAGTGACGACCCCACCTCCGGCATCATCGAAGGCCCCGAGGCCAAACACGCCCACGTTAAGCGCATCCAGCCGGGTGAGCGCATCATGCTTTTCGACGGCACCGGCAACCAGGCGGAAGTCACCGTCACGCGGGTGGATGCCTCAAGGGTTGAGGGGGTCGTCGATAAGCATGAGTTCGTGGAGCGCCCCACGCCGCGCGTGACGGTCGTGCAGGCGATCCCGAAAAGTGAGCGTGCGGAACTTGCCGTCGACCTGGCAGTCCAAGGCGGGGCGGACGCGATCGTGCCGTGGATTTCGCACCGCACCATTGCGCGCTGGCCGGCGAACAAGCAGGCGAAGCAGGTGGAGAAGTGGCGCTCGCAAGCGCTGGCGAGCGCGAAGCAGGCGCGCCGCGCGTGGGTGCCCGAGATCCACGAGCCGGTGACCACGAACCAGTTGTCCGATCTCCTCCGTGACCCGAGGAACGAGGGTCACGCGCTTGTACTCCACGAGGATGCGACCGTGCCGCTGCGTGAGGTCACCTTCGGCGAGGACGTCTGGCTCATCGTCGGCCCCGAAGGCGGCATCGGGCAAGACGAACTCGAACTGCTCGGCGCGGACGCCGTGAAACTCGGCCCCGAAGTCCTGCGCACCGCAACGGCCGCGTTCGCGGCGCTCAGCGCGATCGGCGCGCTGACAAACCGCTGGTAGGGTAAACGCACATGGAAGAAATGGTGACGCGCAAGGTCGAACTCGACTCGGCGTACGCACAATCCGTCCTCGGCATCAACGACAACAACCTCCAACTACTGGACCGCTATCTGGACGTGAGTTTCCACGCCCGCGGCACCACCTTGTCGGTGCGCGGCACGGCCGCCCACGTGGCGCACGCGCTGCGCGTGGTGGAGGAGCTGGAGTCCATGGCGCGACGCGGCGTGCCGCTTCGCCCTGACACCGTCGTGGAGGCGGTGAAACTCATGGAGATGGAAGCCCCCGGCTCGGTCGCGGACATCCTCGGCGAGGAGATCATTGCGCGGCGCGGCAAGGTTATCCGCCCGAAGACTGCCGGTCAGCGCCGCTATGTGGATGCGATCGACGAGAACACGATCACCTTCGGTATCGGGCCTGCCGGCTCCGGCAAGACGTACCTTGCGGTGGCGAAGGCGGTGCAGGCGCTGCAGAACAAGCAGGTCAAACGCATCATCCTGACGCGTCCCGCCGTAGAGGCCGGTGAGAAACTCGGCTTCCTCCCCGGCACGCTTTCCGACAAGATCGACCCGTACCTGCGCCCGCTGTACGACTCGCTGCGCGACATGATGGACCCAGAGGCCATCCCGAAACTCATCGAGGCCGGCATCATCGAGGTCGCGCCCCTGGCCTACATGCGCGGGCGCACCCTGTCGGACGCGTTCGTCATCCTTGACGAGGCCCAGAACACCACCGGCGCCCAGATGAAAATGTTCCTGACCCGCCTCGGGTTTGGTTCGAAGATGGTGGTCACGGGTGACACCTCTCAGGTGGATCTGCCGCGCGGCACCGTCTCGGGCCTGCGTGTGGCGCGTCGTATCTTGAGCGACATTCCGGACATTTCGTTCCAGGAGATGCGCGCCGACGACGTTGTGCGCCACCACCTGATTTCCCGCATCGTGGCCGCCTACGACCACCACGATGCCCAGAACGCGCTGCGCTACGAAAAGCGGCAGCAGAAGATTGAAGCAGAGCGCGAAGCGGAGGCAGCGCAGTGAGCATTGAAGTCTTAAACGAGTCCGGCGAGGCGGAAGTCAACGAGCAAATGCTTATCGACGTCGCCTCCTACGCCCTACGCACCATGGACGTCCACCCCGACACCGAAGCAACCATCACGCTTGTCGACGAAGCCACCATGGCCGACCTCCACGTCCGCTGGATGGACCTCGAAGGCCCCACCGACGTGATGAGCTTCCCCATGGACGAACTCACCCCGGGTGGGGGACGGCCCGACGCCGACATGCTGGGGCCCGCGATGCTCGGCGACATCATCCTGTGCCCGGCCTACGACCGCAAACAGGCCGAGATGGCCGGCCACGACCTCGCCCACGAAATGGCGCTGCTCACCGTCCACGGCGTGCTGCACCTGCTCGGCTACGACCACATCGAGCCGAAAGACGAGCGGGAAATGTTCGCGCTGCAAAACGAGATCCTCGCCGACTGGTACGACGACCTGGCCCGCCGCGGGGTGGCATACCAGCCGAAGCCGACCGGCCCGCACGCCTTCCCGTCCGCGGCTGACCGCGACGAGCTAGACAAGCTGATGAAGGGCGCCGAGTGACACTGACCATCACCTTCGCAACGATCACCGTCGTTGCGCTACTGCTCTCCGGCCTGCTCGGCTCCGTCGAATCCGCCCTGGCACCCATCTCGCGTGCCCGCGTGGAAGGCATGGTCAAGGATGAGACGCCGGGTGCAGATGCGTTGCTGCGCGTCGTCGAAAATCGCGCGAATCACATCAACACCCTCGTGCTGCTGCGCACCGTCTTAGACGTTATGGCGGCAGTCTCGGCGGCGATGCTGGCCATGGACGTCATCGCGTCAGATGCGTGGGCGATTGCGGTGGCGGTAATCGTCGTCACGCTGCTGCAATTTTCCATCATCGGCGTGTTCGCACGCACCGCCGGCAAACGTAACCCGTACACCATCTCGCTCAAAGCCGCCCAAGGCCTGCACATCTTCCACACCGTGCTCGGACCAGTGGCGAAACTGCTCATCTGGATCGGCAACCTGTTCCACCCCGGCGAAGACTTCCGCAACGGGCCATACGCCACCGAAATCGAACTGCGCGAAATGGTCGAAGTCGCCCAAGAAAAAGGCGTGGTGGAAACCACCGAAGGCCGCATGATCCAAAACATCTTCGACCTCGCCTCCACCACCGCACGCCAAGTCATGGTTCCGCGACCCGAAATGGTGTGGATCGAAGGCGAAAAACTCGCCCGCCAAGCCACCGCACTCATGGTGCGCTCCGGCCACTCGCGCGTGCCCGTTATCGGCGAAAACGTCGACGAAATCATCGGCGTCGCCTACCTCAAAGACATGTTCACCGACCGCGGCGCGCCCGTCGACCCGAACACGCCACTGACCGAGTTGATGCGCCAACCGATGTTCATCCCGGACTCCAAGCCGCTCGACCTGCTGTTGCGCGCGATGCAGCAGCAGAACACCCACATCGCGGTGGTTATCGACGAGTTCGGCAACGTCGCAGGCCTGCTCACCATGGAAGACCTTCTTGAAGAAATCGTCGGCGAAATCACCGACGAATACGACGAAGACGAGGAAGCCCCCATCGAAGAAATCGACGAGCGCGTCTTCCGCGTCCAAGCGCGCCTGCCTCTCGACGACCTCGTGCACTACCTCGCCGACCACCTCGACTACACGCTGGAGTACTCGGAGGAGGTCGTCGACAATGTGGACACCGTCGCCGGCCTGCTGTCGTACGAACTCGGCCGCGTGCCCCTTCCCGGCGCCTCCATCCTGCGCGACGGCATCCGCTACACCGCAGAAGGCGGCCGCGACCGACGCGGACGCATCAAGACCCGCACCGTGCTGGTTGCGGTCGGCGAGGAACCCGAAAACGGGGTATCGTAGCACCTGTAACCAACCGAAAGGAGTTCCACCATGCGAGCAGTTCGCTACTACGGCCAGAAGGACATCCGCGTCGAGGAAATCGACGCCCCGGTTGCAGGCAAGGGAGAGGTGCTCATCGACGTCGCCTGGTGCGGCATCTGCGGCACTGACCTGCACGAGTACCTAGAAGGCCCGATCTTCTGCCCGAAGCCTGGCCATCCGCACCCCATCACCGGTGAGGAGCCGCCGATCACCCTCGGCCACGAGTTCTCCGGCGTTGTTTCGGCGCTCGGCGAGGGTGTCGACGACCTCGAGGTCGGCCAGCACGTTGTCGTCGAGCCGTACGTCCTGCCGGACGACGTCGACCCGAAGGAGCCGGGCCCGTACAACCTCCACCCGGACGTGAACTTCATCGGCCTCGCAGGTGGTGGCGGCGGCCTCTCCGAGAAGATCGCTGTGCAGCGTCGCTGGGTTCACCCGATTTCCAACGATGTTCCGCTCGACGAGGCTGCGCTCATCGAGCCGCTGTCCGTCGCCCACCACGCATTCGTTGCGTCTGAGGCGAAGGAAGGCGACGTCGCCCTCATTGGTGGCGCCGGCCCGATCGGTGTGCTCACCGCAGCTGTGGCGAAGGCATACGGCCTGACCGTCATCGTCTCCGAGCTCTCCGAGCTGCGTCGCCAGAAGGCGCTCGACGCAGGTGTCGCAGACTACGCGATCGACCCGAGCGCAACCGACCTCAAGGCAGAGGTTGACAAGATCACCGACGGCAAGGGTGTCGACGTCGCATTCGAGTGCACCTCCGTCAACGTTGTGCTCGACCAGCTGATCGACTGCCTGAAGCTCAAGGGCACCCTGGTCGTCGAGTCCATCTGGTCGAAGAAGGCCGAGCTGGACATCCACGCGCTCGTGATGAAGGAACTGACCATCCGCGGCATCATCGGCTACGCCCACGATCACCCGCAGACCATCAAGTTGGTGGAGTCCGGCAAGATTGATCTGAAGCCGTTCATCACCGGCAAGATCGGCTTCGACGGTGTCGTCGACGAGGGCTTTGACACCCTGATTAACCGCAACGAGACCGCAGTGAAGATTCTGGTGTCGCCGGAGCTCTAAAATGCTCCTATGAGCAATATTCTCTCGATCCAGTCCGCCGTCGCGTTTGGCCATGTTGGCAACTCGGCGGCGGTCTTTCCTTTGCAGCGCATCGGCCACGAGGTGTGGCCGGTGTATACGGTGAACTACTCCAATCACACGGGTTACGGTGCGTGGGAGGGGCCGATCATTCCGGCCGCCGACGTTGCGGCGGTGCTCAAGGGCATCCGCGACCGCAATGCGTTCCCGCTTATCGACGCCATCCTCACCGGCTACCAGGCCTCCCCGGAAATCGCCGACGTGATCGTCAGCACCGTGCGCGACATCAAGGCTGAAAACCCGGATGCGCTCTATGCGTGCGATCCGGTGATGGGGTCGGCGAAGTCGGGCTGCTTCGTGGCGGATACGATCCCGCCGCTGTTCCGTTCGACGATTGTGCCGGTGGCGGACATCATTACGCCGAACCAGTTCGAGTTGGGCTACCTCACCGAGCGCGACGTCACCGACCTGGATTCGACCCTCGCCGCGGTGGATGCGGCCCGTGAGATGGGCCCGTCGACCGTGCTGGTGACTTCGGTGGAGCGCCCCGAAACGCCCGAGGATGCGATCGAGATGATCGCCGTGGACGACAACGGTAAGTGGATCGTGCGCACCCCGCGCCTGCCGTTTAAGCGCAACGGCTCCGGTGACGTCACCGCAGCGCTGTTCACCGGTCACTACGTGCGCAGCCACGACGCAAAGGACGCGTTGGCAAAGACCGCCTCCTCGGTCTACGACATGCTGCGCCTCACCTTCGAGGCCGAGACCAACGAACTCCAGCTCGTCGAGGCCCAGGAGTTTTACGCCAACCCGCAACTCCAGTTCGAGGTCGAAGCCCTCTAACTCGTTTCAGGCACGCCGACTGGCCCGCCCACCCGGGCGGGTTTTTCGCGTTTTCGGGGCCGGGTGAATCGATTAGTCGAACAGCAGCTCCATCGCCCCCGTCACGGTGGGCACTTCGGTCCCGTTGGGTGCGATCCAGCAGATGCGCCCGTTCGGGTTGTCGATGTGCCCGCGGATCGCCCGCCACCGGTCGTCGTCGTTGACTCCGTTGTGGTAGGCGCACAGTTGCGCCAGGTTGTCTATGTTGGTCATCCCGCCGTGTTTCCAGGCGTGCATGTGGTGGGTTTGGGTGGTTTCGGCGGAATGCCTGCAGTCGGGGAAGGCGCAACGTGGCGACATCAACTTCGACATCGTCCGCTGCTTCCCATTCGCAAGCCGCTGCGTCCGGTACAGGTTCACCGCACCTTTCTGCGGGTGGAAAGCGGCCACCTCGAGCACGTCGCCAAACTCGTGGGTGAGAAACTCGGCGCCGGTCATCGTGGTGCCGTCGGTAAGTACAAGTTCGACGTCGTCGCCGCAGCCGTCCATGATGCGGGTGTAGGCCTGGATCGGCACCAAAATCATCGGCCGCAGCGCCGCGCGCGGCACCCCGCCGCCCTCGCGCAACAGGCGGAACAGTGAGCCGGCCATCTGCTCCGCAGCAGGCCGATCCTCATCGACCATCGAGCGCAGCGTGTGCTCCAAATCCGCCAAGTCGCGCTCGTTGTACGTCAGCGTCATGGTACGCATGCCCTCACGCGAGCGCGTGAACCGGCAGGAGGGTTTGGGGGCGGTCACGGGGACGTCGATAAGCCTGCTGATGCGCTTCGACAACGAGCGAAACGAACCACGATGCCGCACCAGATCCAACCGGATGCGCCACCGCTCAGCAGCCGAGCCCACCACAACCAACTTCTTCTCGATGAGCACCAACTGGTCGATCGGCAACCCCTCCGCCAACGCCAGCGCATCAGCCTGCTTGCGCGTGAACTTGGTCGGGCCATAGTACGTATCGAAGACGCGGGCGAGGTCGCGCGCTCGTGTCGTCGATAAGCCAGCTGCAACTGCGGCCTCCCGAGAAAACCCGGCGAGCATCCCCACGCCCGCGGAACAAAACTCAATAAAATCCATGCATCAGACGCTAGAAACCCACTGCAACCCCCACAAGACCCCGCAAAAAATCTGTGGATAACTCCCACACCACCGAAAAAGTTATCCACAACGGTAGGATGCGCACCATGATTGATTTCCCGGACAACCTGCCAGAAGACGCGATCGCGAACGGCGGTTTCACAAACACGCCGGACGGGTTCAAGTCGGGCTTTGTCAGCTTCGTCGGGCGGCCGAACACCGGCAAGTCCACGCTGACCAACGCGCTGGTGGGGGAGAAGATCGCCATCATGGCCGACCAGCCGGAGACGACTCGCCACCCGATCCGCGGCGTGATCAACCGTGACGGTGCGCAGGTCATTGTGGTGGACACGCCGGGGATTCACCGCCCGCGCACGCTGCTGGGCGAGCGCCTCAACGACATTGTCAAGGACACGTTCGCGGACGTGGACGTCATCGGCTTTACCGTGCCGGCGGACGAGAAGATCGGCCCCGGTGATCGCTTCATCCTCGACGAGATCCGCAAAACGAAGCCGAACACGCCGATCGTGGGCATCGTGACCAAACTGGACAAGACCGGCAAGGACACCGTCGGCGAGCGCCTGCTCGAACTGCACGACCTGCTCGGGCCTGACAGCGAGGTCGTGCCGGTCTCTGCAACCGCGGGTGTGCAGACGGACACGCTGCTGGACATCTTGATCGAGCATCTGCCGGAGGGTCCGCGTTTCTACCCGGAGGGCCACACCACGGACGAGGATGTAGAGACGCGTATCGCCGAGTTGATCCGTGAGGAGGCACTGCGCGGTCTTCGCGACGAGCTCCCGCACTCCGTCGCCGTCCAAATCGACGAAATGCATCCGGACCCGAACAACCCGGAGCGCACCATGATCTACGCGGTGCTGTACCTGGAGCGCCCGGGCCAGAAGCGCATCATTGAGGGCCCGGACGGGCGGCGCTTAAGCGGCATTGTGCACCGCGCGCGCAAGCAGATCATCGACCTGGTCGGCCAGAACATCTACCTGGACGTGCGCGTGAAAATCCTGAAGAACTGGCAGCAGGATCCGAAGGCGTTGGGCCGACTTGGCTTCTAGGCCGTCGTGGCGCGATCGCGCCTTTGTGGTGCGCACTTACGATTTCGGTGAGGCGGATCGCGTCGTTGTGCTGCTGACCCGCAACCATGGTTTGGTGCGTGGGGTGGCGAAAGGTGTGCGCAAGGTGAAAAGTCGCTTCGGCTCGCGCTTGCAGCCGTTTGTGGATGTGGATGTGCAGGTGTATCCGGGCAGAGGCTTATCGACGATCACCGGCGCCGACACCGTCACCTACTTCGGCGCCCGCATCATCGACGACTTCGACCGCTACGCCGCCGCCTGCGCCGTCATGGAGGTCGCCGAGAAGCTCTCCTACGACCAGGGTGATCCGGAACTGTTCGCGCTTGTGCAGGAGGCGCTAACCAACCTGCAGACCGACCAGCACCCGACGCTGGTGCTCGACGCGTTTATGCTCAAGGCCACCGAGCACGCCGGCTGGGGTTTAAGCCTGTTTAACTGCGCGAACTGCCAGGCCCCGGGCCCGCACAAGGCGTTCAACGCCACCGTCGGCGGGGCGGTGTGTAACAACTGCCGGCCCACCGGCTCGATGGATGTGGATCCGGAGACGCTGCACGATATGTGGTTGTTGCGGGGTGGGTACGGGGTGTCGTCGATACGCGTTGCGCAGATTCACCGCGCGACCGTGGCGCATGTGCAGCACAACCTTGAGGCCGGGCTGAAGAGCCTGAAGATCATGGGGCAGGCATAATGAACGCCCATGGGCGCACCGAAGATTGACAAGAAGTTCATCCCGAAACACATCGCACTGGTGATGGACGGCAACGGCCGCTGGGCGCAGCAACGGGGCTTGAAGCGCACGGAGGGGCACAAGGTGGGCGAGGAGAAGCTCATGGATGCCGTCGACGCCTGCATCGAACTTGGTGGGGTGGAGTGGCTGTCCGCCTACGCGTTTTCTACGGAGAATTGGAAGCGCTCGCCGAGCGAGGTGCATTTTTTGATGAACTTCACCCGCGATGTGCTGCGCCGTCAGCGCGATGAGTTGCACGCGAAGAACGTGCGCGTGGTGTGGTGCGGGCGCCGCCCGAAGCTGTGGGGCAGCGTGATCGAGGAGCTTGAGGTCGCCGAGGAGCTCACGAAGCACAACACGGGGCTCACCCTTGCGATGTGCGTCAATTACGGCGGTCGCGCCGAACTCACCGACGCGGTGCAGGCGCTTATCGACGACCGCGTGCGCCACGTCGACGAAAAAACCATCCAACGCTACCTGTACCGCGCCGACATGCCTGACGTGGACCTGTTTTTGCGCCCGTCGGGGGAGCAGCGCACCTCAAACTTCCTGCTGTGGCAGTCGGCGTACGCGGAGATGGTGTACCAGGACGTGCTGTTCCCGGACTTTACTAAGCAGGACCTGTGGGACGCGGTGCTGGAGTACGCGAAGCGTGACCGGCGCTTTGGCGGCGCGGTAGATAAGTTCGATAGCTAGCGTTTGGCCTGGCAGTCGCGGCACACGCCGTAGATTTCGGCGTCGTGGCCGACGAGTTCGTAGCCGTAGTGCTTCGCCATCACCTCGGCCCATCTTTCTACCGGGCCGCCTTCGATTTCCTCGCTGCGCCCGCATTTGGAGCACAGGAGGTGATGGTGGTGGTGGTCGGCGAGACAGTCGCGGTAGAGCGTTTCGCCTTCGGGGGAGTAAAGCACGTCCACCGCGTCGACGTCCGCGAGGGATTGCAGCGTGCGGTAGACGGTGGTCAGTCCTACGGACTCGCCTTGTTCGGTGAGGATCTCGTGGATGGTCTGTGCGGAGGCGAATTTGTCTAAGCCACGCAGCGTATCGACGACCGCCGCGCGCTGCTTAGTCATCCTCGGGCCAAGCTTCGGGACCGGACGCGTGCTGTGTGGGCGGTGTTTCATACCGGGCCAGCTTAGCCGGGATGGCGCTCGACTGAGACGAGGCCTAGCCGGATCTTGCCTAGTGCTGATTCGGGCTAGTCCTGGCCCGGCACCGACGTGCGCCGGGTTGTGTCAGCGGCCGGCGCGTAGAACTCGCAGGCATGGTCTACGAGCGCGTGGATAATCCGGATCACGGTGGGGTTGGCAAGTTCGTAGGCGACTTCGCGGCCGCAGCGTTTGGCGGCGACTAGGCCTTCGTTGCGAAGCACCCGCAAATGCTGCGACACCAGCGGCTGCGACTTCCCCAAAATCCCCACCAACTCATGGACCGCGCGCTGTGAATCGTGCAGCAGCAGCAAAATCCGAAGACGCATCTCCGAATCCAGCACTCGGATCAGTGCGGCAGTGTGGTCTAACTCCTCCGGCGAAAAGCGAAGGTCGTCACGCATGGGCGGCCCCTTTCGACGACAGTCCTACACAGTTGTCACACAGTTTACTCGAAGCAGGCGTAAAGGTGGGACTTATGTCCAAAGGGTCGTCTGCGTCGTCGCAAAGTGAAACGGCTAGACTGATCGACGTATTTTGGCAACCGTATTACACGCAGGAGATTGTGATGCCCGCATCCAAGATCGAAACCGTCGTCAACCTCTGCAAACGCCGTGGTTTGGTGTACCCCGCAGGTGAGATTTACGGCGGAACACGCTCCGCGTGGGACTACGGCCCACTCGGCGTCGAGCTGAAAGAAAATCTCAAGCGCCAGTGGTGGAAGCACATGGTGACCTCCCGCCCCGACACCGTCGGCGTCGACACCTCTATCATCCTGCCCACCCGCGTGTGGGAAGCCTCCGGTCACGTCGAGGTGTTCACCGACCCGCTCGTTGAGTCGCTCTACACCAACAAGCGCTACCGCGCCGACCACCTGATCGAAGCCTACGAGGAGAAGCACGGCCACCCGCCAGCAAACGGGCTCGCCGACATCAACGACCCGGAGACCGGCCAGCCTGGCAACTGGACCGAGCCGAAGGAATTCTCCGGCCTGATGAAGACCTACCTCGGCCCCGTCGACGACAAGGAAGGCCTGCACTACCTGCGCCCGGAGACTGCGCAGGGCATCTTCGTTAACTTCAAAAACGTGATGACGTCCGCGCGCCTCAAGCCGCCGTTCGGCATCGCCAACATTGGCAAGTCGTTCCGCAACGAAATCACCCCGGGCAACTTCATTTTCCGCACCCGCGAGTTCGAGCAAATGGAGATGGAATTCTTCGTCAAGCCAGGCGAGGACGAAACCTGGCACGAGTACTGGATTGAAAACCGCTTCAACTGGTACGTCGACCTGGGCATCAACCCGGAGAACCTGCGCCTGTACGAGCACCCGCAGGAGAAGCTGTCGCACTACTCCAAGCGCACCGTGGACATCGAGTACGCGTTCGGCTTCACCGGCTCCAAGTGGGGCGAACTCGAAGGCGTGGCCAACCGTACGGATTACGATCTGAAGACCCACTCCGAGGCGTCCGGCGAGGACCTGTCGTACTACGACCAGCAGAACGAGGAGCGTTGGATCCCGTACTGCATCGAGCCGGCCGCTGGCCTGGGCCGCGCCATGATGGCATTTCTTATCGACGCCTACGATGAAGAAGAAGCACCCAACGCCAAGGGCGGCACCGACACCCGCGTCGTGCTGCGCCTGGACCGTCGCCTCGCGCCGGTGAAGGTTGCCGTGCTGCCACTGTCGAAGAAGCCGGAACTCGCCGGCCCCGCCGAGGAGTTGGCTACCAAGCTGCGTCAGTACTGGAACGTGGACTTTGACACCTCGGGTGCGATTGGTCGTCGTTACCGTCGCCAGGACGAGACCGGCACCCCGTTCTGCGTCACCTACGACTTTGACACCCTTGAGGACAACGCTGTGACCGTTCGCGAGCGCGACACGATGGAGCAGGAGCGCGTGCCTCTCGACGAGCTGGAGGCCTACCTGGCCGCCCGCCTGATCGGCTGCTAATGCACTACGTCAGCTGGGATCGCACGGACCGCGACGCGCCGAAGTTGCTCGCCGAGGACGGACCCGAGGTGTTGGGTGTGTTCTCGCACGACCGCGCCATTGTGGGCGGCGAGGAGTGGCAGTTGGTGTCGCACCCCGAATCGGGTGCGGTAGCGACGCGCCGCGGCGAGGAGATCGTGCGCACGTCGAACAGTTTGAAGCGCGCGAAGCGCATCGACCTGGTCATCGAGGGCCACGCCTACGCGTTCGTCCCGGAGACCTCCAAGAACTGGGTGGTCGAGGATGCGAGCGGCGAGAAGGTTGCCCAGTTCACCCAGGACCATAACGGTGTGCGCAAGGCGATCCTCGAGTTCGAGGGCGAGACCGACCTGCCGCCCACCCAGGTTGCCGGCCTTGCGTGGTTGACCCGCGAGGTGCTTGAGGCCCGCAAGATGGTCAATTCGACCGCGCTGATCAGCACTTTGGTGTTCTTGTCGCTGTTCATCGTTGTGGTGGCGTTGCTGTGATTTGGCAGGGCGCCACGCTTCTCGACGACTCCCGCACCCGCGCCACCGCCACCGACGACACCATCACTGTCGGTGGGGCATTGCCGAGCGCCGTGCTGCGCATCACTGCGGGCAGCGCGCGCCGGTTTAAGGCCGTCGATGCGGATACGGGCGGGGAGTATGTTCTGCGCAAGGCTGGGTTTACGGTGGCGCGCTACACCGCGGATTGCGACGGGCGCCGCTACACCCTGAACCGCACCGGCCTGCACCGCGAGATCCGCGACGCCGCCGGAACCCTCGTCGCCGTGACCCGCGGGAAGGCCTCGGGCGACCTCCACGTCGACATCAAGGCCGGTGTTGACGCTGCGGTCGAAGCCGACCTGCCCATGGAGGATCTTGTCTTCATGACGTGGGCGCTGACCTTCGTGGACACGCCCACGCGCCGCACCCGCATTTAGCGCTGCACTAACTAGCGCTGCGCGCCTCGCTCCCATGCGAGCGCCAGCACAGCGGCTGCGGCGCCACGCACAGCGCCAGGCGCCCGACCTAGCAGTCGTGCCGCCTAGAACGTGCCGCCGCGGTTGGAGGGGCGCCCGCCGGAGAAGCCCCCGCCGCCACCACCTCCAAAGCCGCCGCCGCCTCCCCCGAAGCCACCCCCGCCGCCTCCACCACCGGAGAGCAGCGTGCCCCACAGCACCGCCCTGGCCAGGGAGTCGGCGGTTTCGCGGTTGCGGGCCGCTTGGTAGCGGCGGATATCGTCGTTAGCGGCCTGCTCGGCGCGGCGGGCGGTGTCGGTGGCGGTGCGGGCGGCGTCGATAGCTGTACGCGTATCGCGCACACGCAGCTGGATCGCTTGGGCGTGCTGGCGCTTAGCCTCGGCGAGCAAGGTGCGGGCGTGCGAGCCGATGATGCGGCCACGGGAGCGGATTAAGTCTTCGGCGCGCTGGATCTGCGCGGTGCAGACCTGCATTTGTTGGTCGAACAGTTGCAGGGCGCGGGCTTGGTCGCCGGCGACGCCGCGGGCACGGTCGAGGGCGTCGTCGATTTCGGCGTCCATGTTCGCCAGTTCCTCGTAGAGGGCAAGCGGGTCGGTGTCGGCGCGGTTGCCCATTGCGTCGAGCATGCGCTGGGCCTTGGCGGAAACCGCGTTCAAAGAGGCGACGTCGATACGCGCGCCCTGCTCACGGGAGCCCTTGACGGTTTCGATGTCGCGGAGTTCGGCGCGGATTTCGTCGATAAGCGCTGGCAAATTGGTTTTCGCCGCCCGGATGTTCTCTTCGGCGTGTTCGATGGCGTTGAGGTTGGTGTCGGAGACCTCCACGGCGTGCGAGGCAGCCGCGAGCGTGTCCAGGAGTGCGCCTTGGCGGCCGGCGGGTTGGGCGGCGAGGCTGCGGGCGTCGTTAAGCGCCTTTTCGGCTTCGTCGAGGGAGGCCTGCGCAACATCGACGTTGTCCACTATCGACGACAACATCTCCACCGCATACGCCTCCCGCAGTTGCGCAAGGGTGGCGCGGGCGGGCTCGAGGCGCGCGCGGATGTCCACGGTGCGGGCGAGGATCTTGTCTACCTCTTCGGGCGCGCGCATGAGGACGCCGCGCATGTCGTTGAACTCGGCGGTTTTGTCGCGAAGCGCCTGTTCAGCCTTGCCCGACGATGAGATGATGTCGAGGAGCATGGCGCGTTTTTCGGGTTCGGTTTCGGGGATGGCGTCGTAAAGTTTCTGGTGCGTGGAAAACGCGCGCTGCAGGGTGCGGGTGGCGTCGTTCATGGCGGAGGTGAACGGGCGGACGCGCTCGGCGCCGAATTCGGAGGTGGCCAGTTTCAGCTCCTCCTTGCCTTGCGTGATGGACTCGTCGGCGGACACGAGCGCGTCGCGCGCGACCTCCTCCAGGGTCGCGGTGGGCAGGCGGCCGAGCGAGTCAGTATCCGCCGGGTCGAGCGCCTTCGCAGACGCGATCTGCTTGGCCTGCTGCTTGCGCGAACCCTTGCGTGTTGCCGCGTACATGCCACCGCCGGCAAGCGCCGCGACACCGAGGCCGCCTGCGACCCAGCCAGCGCCCGCGCCATCGCTATTGCTTGACGACGACGACCCATCGACCGACTCAACCGCATTCAGCGCCGCCTGCGACCAATTGTGCTGGCTTAGCTGGGCGTAGGCGGCGTCGTTCATCCGGTCGATCTCGGCCTGGGTCCATTCTTCGCCACCGCCGACGTTGTAGGCGCGCTCGTCGGGGGAAATCACCAGCACGGCGGTGTTGGAACCGTTCGCGGCGACGGCCTGGTCGACCCAGTCGGACGGGCTGATGCCGCCAAAGGTACGCAGGAACACCACACGCACCGACTTACCCTGGGACTGGCTGACCTGCTGGATCGCCTGTTCAATCTCGGCGCGCTCGTTATCGGTGAGCACGCCGGCGTCGTCGGTCACAGGCTTGGTTAAAAGCCCTGGCTGGACGGTGGTTTCCGTGGCCACGCCTTGCGCAAGCGCGGGCGTTTCGGCAAAACCTGAGGCGGGCGCTGCGAGAAACAGCATGCCGCCGACGGCGAGGACGCGAAGGTAACGGCTAGTCATGCGACTAGGGTAGCGCTTCGTGTACGCCTATAACGCCGACGATACGAAACGCCGCACCGCCGAGGGTCCGAAGGGGGCGCAGCTTGCGCCGGATTCGCGGGGTGCGTTTGCGCGTGACCGGGCCCGTGTGTTGCATTCGGCGGCGCTTCGTCGATTAGCGGACAAGACCCAGGTTGTTGGCCCGCGCGACGGTGACACTCCGCGCACGCGCCTGACGCACTCGCTGGAGGTCGCCCAGATTTCGCGCGGCATCGGCGAGGGCCTCGGCCTGAACCCCGACCTGTGCGAGATGGCCGGCCTCACCCACGACATCGGCCACCCGCCCTACGGTCACAACGGCGAAGTCGCGCTCAACGAGGTCGCGCCCGACGGCTTCGAGGGCAATGCGCAGACGTTGCGCATCCTGTCGCGCCTTGAGCCCAAAGTGCTTATCGACGACCACTCTTACGGCCTCAACCTCACCCGCGCCTCCTTAGATGCCGCCGTGAAATACCCCGTGACCCGCACCAACCCCGACGGCACCCTAAACCGGAAGTACTCCGCCTACGACGAGGATGCGGCGGTGCTTGCGTGGGCGCGCGAAGGCCACACCGACGACATGCCACCGATGGAGGCACAGGTGATGGACTTTTCCGACGACATCGCCTACTCCGTCCACGACGTCGAAGACGGCATCGTCTCCGGGCGCGTCTCCCTGCAGGTGTTGTGGGACTTCGTCGAACTCGCCGCCCTTGCCGAGAAGGGTGCCGCCGCCTTTGGTGGCGACGCCGACTCACTCGTCGACGCCGCCGACCGCCTCCGCGCCCTTCCCGCCATCGCAGCCGCCGCCGACTTCGACTACACCCTGTCCTCTTGGGTTCGCCTGAAGGGGCTGACGTCGCAGTTGGTGGGACGCTACATCGGCGGCGTGACCAAGGCGACCCTCGACGGGAACCTAGGCACCGACGCTGCTGCCGGCGCGGGCGCGGGCGGCGCGGGCGGCGTGGGCGCCGGTTCGGGCCTGATGGGGCGCCAGCACGGCCGCCTCATCGTTCCTCCCGACGTCGAGGCCGAAGTCCGCCTGCTCAAAACCGTCGCGGTGCTCTACGTCATGGACGTGCCCGCCCATCTCGCGCGTCAGGACCGTCAGCGCGACCGGATTTACCGCGTCCATGAGTACCTGCGCGCCGGCGCCCCGGGCACCCTGGACACGATGTTCCGTGCCTGGTTCGAAGCGGCCGACACCGACGCCGAGCGCGAGCGCGTGATCATCGACCAAATCGCCTCCATGACCGAGTCTCGCCTCGAGCGCACCGCGAAGAAAGCCAGCGCCTTCGAGGGCTTCTACTAGGCCCGCGGCCGTTGCGTCTTGCCGCAGGTTGTGCAGTGGACGGGACGGCACATAGGGGCTCCTCTCGCTCGCAGATATTGCGAGTGAGCCTATACCGCGCCGAGGTGGAATACGGCGAAAAGTGAGCTTAGGAGCAAACCCGAACTCAGCTGGCCAGATGAAAAAGGGCTTCGAAGCGAGTTCGGGTTTGCCCCTAAGCTGCCAATCGGACACCTTCCACTCCTCGGAGCGGGGGCTTGGGAGAGGCTACAGGCGCTCGGCGATGTCGGCGAGCGCGGCGCGGGTGCCGATCTCCCCGGGCAGCCACGGCAGTTCCACGCGCGGCACGTTGGGGAGTTTCGCGTCCAGAAGAGCCAGCGCTTCGTCTTCCACGGCGCGCCGGGCGGCCAAGAACTCGCCAGCGCTCGAGCCAGCGCCAGCCCCAGCAGTGCCGGCGGGGCTGCGGCGATTGACGACGAGGCCGGAGACGCGGATGTGGTGGTGGGTGAGGTCGTCGTAAAGTTCGGTGCTCTCGAGGACCGGAAGCCGCTCGGCGGTGAGCACGATGGTGAACGTGCAGGCGGCCGGGTCGGTGAGGATGTCGCGCAGGCGCTCAAACTTGCGACGCCGCCGTAACAGCGTGGTGCGGATCTGCTGGTTGCGGCGCTGCACCGGGTCCTCGTCCGCGCCGCCGAGGCCACGCAGGGCGCGGGAGAACTTGTCGGACTGTTCGCGGCGCTGCATCAGCCCGCCGGTGTATGCCGCCATCAACTCCGGCAGAGCGAGTAGGCGGGAGGTGTGGCCGGAGGGGGCGGTGTCGAAAATGATGTGGTCTACGCCTTGGGTGTCCACAAGTTCCGCCACGCGTTCCAGCATCGCCGCCTCGTGCATGCCGGGGGAGTTGCGCGACAGGTCCAGGTGGCGGCGGATTTCGGGGTGCATGCGCTCCGGCATCATTGCCCGCATGGACTGCTCGACTTCGGCGAGGTGGCGTTCGGTGGTGGTGGCGGGGTCGAGTTCGACGACGCTCAAGCCGGGTTCGAGTTCGGTCGGCGTGTCGGAGAGCGATACGGACCAGATGTGGCCGAGGTTGTGCGCCGGGTCGGTGGACACCAGCAGCACGCGCCGGCCAGTTTCGGCGAGGCGCACCGCGGTGGCGGCCGACACGGTGGTTTTGCCCACGCCGCCTTTGCCGCCGAAGAACATTACGGGTGCGGGTTCTAGCAGCATCGCACGCCGTCCAAGGGGGAGTGGGACATGCCCATGCGGGTGTGCCAGGCGTGGAATTCGTCGTAAAGCAATGGCATGAGCTCAAGGGTGTAAAAGGAGGCGGGGTTGGGGATGCCAAGCGTTTCGGAGGCGACGAGCAGCGTGAACAGGTCGTCTTCTTCGCGGGCGGCGCGGGCAAATTCTCGACGATAGGGTGCCTTGTAGAACTCGTCCAGGCCGGCCGCGAAGGCTTTAAAGCGCTCGAGCATCTGCAGCGTCCGCGTCAGCGCCGGCGGCAGCGTGTTCGCCGGGCATGGTTTCGTCGTCACGCCAGATCACTGCGGGCTCGCGGCGTGCCTTCGAGATCGCCGTGAACGCTTCGACGATGACCCAGATTGCGCAGCAGATGATGATCACGTCGAGGACGAGTAGCAGCCAGTTGCCGGAGTTGTAGAACGTGCGCACCTGCAGCACGGCAGCCCACAGGGACATGACGGTGACGAAGACTAGCGGGACGAGCACCGGCCAGGAGGGGCGACGCAGTTTGGTCAGCATGATCGCCACGATGGACAAGGTCAGGCCGGCCATGAGCTGGTTGGTGGTGCCGAACAGTGGCCAGATGAGCATGCCGCCGGAACCGTCGATGCCCATGGAGAATGTCAGGCCGAGTGCGCAGCCGACCGCGATGATGGTGGCGATGAGGCCGGAAAGTTTGAAGCCCATCAGGTCGCCGATTTCAGTGACGACGAAGCGCTGCAGGCGGATACCGGAGTCCATGGTGGTGGCGGCGAAGAGGACGGCCATCGTCGCCAAGATTGTTCCGGACAGGGACTGCGGGATGCCCAGGCCTTCGTTCATCAGTGCGCCGCCGCCTTGGATGAAGGCGTCCACGCCGCCGGCGTTCCATTCGTTGTAAACGTTTTCCCAATCCGTGATGGTGTTGAATCCGGCGGTCGTCGCAACGATGGTGCCCAGTGCGAGCAGGCCTTCGCCGACGGCGCCGAAGTAGCCGACGAAGCGCACGTCGGTTTCCTTATCGATCTGCTTCGACGACGTACCCGAGGACACAATGCCGTGGAAGCCCGAGATCGCACCGCAGGCGATGGTGACAAACAGGAGCGGGAAGATGCCGGGGGTGCCGTCGGGGACGGTGTCGCGAAGTGTCGGAGCGACAACCTCTGGGCGGACGACGAAGAACGAGCCGTACAGAATGATCAGGCCGACGAACAGTTGCAGGCCGTTGATGTAGTCACGCGGCTGCAGCAGCACCCACACCGGCAGCAGGGAGGCGATGAAGGCGTAGAGGAACAGGAAGATGATCCACCAGCCGCGGTCAGGGATGCCCAGCATGACTTCGGGCAGGGCGAGTGGCATGCGGTCGCCGAGGATCATCAGGCCGTAGAGAGCCGCCACGCCGACGAAGGACACCAGCGGCAAGTTCCAGTTCAAGCGGTAGATCGCCTGGCCGATCAGCAAGGCGACCAGGATCGCGCCCCAGGTCGGGATGACGGCGGTTGGGGTGGAGATCAGCAGGTTGGAGATCACGACCGCGAAGGCCGTGTTGACCATGAGCAGCAGCAGGAAGATCACGATGAGGAACAGGTTGCGTCCGCGCGCGCCGATGTAGCGCCCGGACAGTGTGCCAATGGAGTGCCCGCGGTGGCGTTGCGACGCCCACAGCGCCCCCATGTCATGCATCCCCGCAAAGAACACCGTGCCGAGCGTCACCCAGAGGAACGCCGGCACCCACCCCCAAATCACGGCGACGGCCGGGCCGATGATCGGTGCTGCGCCCGCCACGGAGGTGAAGTGGTGGCCCCACAGGACGTATTTGTTGGTGGGGACGTAGTCCACGCCGTCTTCCATGGTGTGGGCGGGCGTAGAGTAGGCGTCCGAGAGTTGGTACACCTTTTTGCCCAGGAACTTTGAGTACAGCAGGTAGCCGGCGGCCATCATCGCGAGGCCGACGAGCACTAGGATGAGCGAGCTCATGGGCGTCCTCCATTCGTGTCGTGGTTCACAGTTTGCGAATTATGACACACAGCACACTCTTAATTTTCCATTTGGGGTGTTTTTATGCGCTGTTTTACGTGAGCAGGATGTCTGATACCCCTCGACTTCCGCGCGATGACCGCATAAGTTTGCGTAGTAGAACTTTGCTAGCTGTGTCGAAAGGCGAAGGCGTTTGTTTGATCACGTGGAACGAATGATTCGAGCGTTTCCTTGGATGCTCTCGCTTTCCCTGGACGACCGAGAGGCGTGCGTGCGTGACCTTCGAGAAGCGTTTACTTCGGAAGACCCCAGCCTGCTGGCAGCCGAGTTCACAGCATGGAAGGAAACTGCAACTGCTATAGCCGAGGGGATTGATTGCAAAGAGCTGGAGTGGCTCGACCCGTCAGATGACGCGTGCGTGGTTACGCGACCAGCGTGACCCCTTCGTCCTCAAACACTGCGCGCATTTTGCTTGTC
>NZ_KV787932.1:97260-128617 GCF_001807155.1 Corynebacterium sp. HMSC05C01
GCATTTTGCTTGTCGACGACCCCTCCACCCCGGAGCGCCCACGCCCGGCCACATCCCACGCCGGGGTGCACATGTGCGAAAACTGAGCTTAAGGGCAAACCCGAACTCGCACCGACGGCGATTCCTACCGGCCTTCACTGCGTTCCACTGCGGTCCACTGTGGTCGTGCCGCGCATCCGAGTTCGGGTTTGCCCCTAAGCTGCCAATCGGACACCTTCCACCCCTCAGGGCGGTCGCCTCACCGCGCTCAAACAGCGCTCACACACCGCCCACACAACGCGCTCACACAGCCGGCGACCGCCTCACCACTCCCACTTTGGCAGCGAGTGCTTATATATGACGGCATTACGCGCCCGGCCTACTTCATTCATGAAAAGGTCCGGCCTTAAGAACAGATCTGAGAAGTCCCAGCGCACTGTCGGGAAGTTGTGGTGCGAAGTCCAGTAGGCGCGTGTGTCTTCGGGGAAACCGAAGTCGAAGTCGGAACCGGTGGCGTCGTCGATGATGATGGCGATGTTGCGCATCCCGCCGCAGTCGACAATTAGAGGCCCGGATGTGACCCATGGTTTTAGGAACACCGGGTAACAGTCAATCCGGTGTGAGGAGAGGACGGCGCGGGCGAGGCTGTACCGGTACTCGGGAAGAGGCGTCACGGTGGCGACGATATTGTGCGCCCGTTTGAGAATCTCAGGCCGACAGCTTTCGAACCCGTCGATGTAATCGTGCACTTTGCGGCGTGAGTAGTGCCCCAGAATCCAATCGGTTGCTGTGAGTTGGTCGGTGATGGTGCCGAAGCGGAATAGGTCGATGTAGGTGCGGAGTCGGTCGGTGTAGCGGATGTTTTGGGCGGTGATGGTTTCGTCGTCACGCACGGGCACTGAGCGGAATCGTGTCCGGATGGGCCATTTGCTTTTGGCGGGCGGTTTTCCGGATGGTAGTGCGACGTCGACGGTCCAGTCTGTGAGTGGCCCGATCCACATGCCGTGTTGTACTGCGGCCCAACGGCCAAGAAGGATTGCTTTGCGGCTGTCGCGCGAGACTCCCGCACCGCGGACCAGCATTTGATCGCGCAGCGGGAGCGATTGCCACCATTCTTCCTCGACGGTGGTAGTCCGCGTTACGTAGCGCGGGTTCGCGCTGGGCGCGTTGGCTTGCTCGTCAAAATCTTCTCTCAACCCCCGAAGGTGAGCCATTTCTGCATACCCCATGCAAGCCAGTATCGCGCCTGGCGGCTGCGTTGGGAACCCCTCGCGTGCACAATATAGTGGACATTTCCGAGTTCGGGTTTGCCCCTAAGCTGCCAATTCGACCCCTTCATCCTCAAACACTGCGCGCATTTTGCTTGTCGACGACCCCTCCACCCTCCAGGAAGCCACCACCACCCGTTTCACTTGGGTTTCCCGCAGGAGGTCGGCGAGCGCGTCGAGGTTTGTGGGCACGGGCCGGTCGGCGGCGTCTTTGGGGCCGTAGGCGGCGGTGAGGATGCCGCGGGCGAGGTCCTCAAGCGTGTGGACGGGGTTGGCGATAAAGATCGGGTTCATCAGTTGACCTCCATTTCGCAGAAGGATTCGTAGTGGTCGTCGGTGTAGTACCAGGCCTCGACGCCGGAAGCGTCGCCGCCGGTGACGATGCGCCGCGCCCCGCGGTGGCGCAGCCCCGGCGTGTCCACGGTGTACTCGCGGTAGTAGTTCCGGGACTCCTGCGGCAGGACGCGTTCGTAGTTGCCGAAGCGTTTGTCGTCGTTGGCGGGGTAGGGGAAGGGGCCGCCGGCTTCGATGAGGTCGACGGTGTCCCAGGCTTCGTCGGGAAGCGAGTCGCACGCCGGCAGCCCCGAGGCGGTCGCGCTGGAGGTCGCGGTCGACGCCACGGTGGTGGTTGGTGCCGGGGTGGGTGAGGGGGTCGTCGATACGCAACTGCTCAACGCGAGGCAGGTCAGCAGGATAATCGGGCGCTTCATAGGCTCATATCGTTGCACACGCTACGATGAGCGCCATGGCAAGGGGCAGAATTCCGGATAGTGACATTGAGGCTATCCGTCAGCGCGCACCGCTCGACGAGATTGTGGGCGAGTATGTGCAGTTGAAGCCTGCCGGGCACGATTCGCTGAAGGGCCTGAGTCCGTTTAAGGACGAGAAGACCCCGAGTTTCCACGTTCGCCCTGCTCACGGTTATTACCACTGCTTCTCTACGGGCAAGGGCGGGGATGTGTTCTCGTTCTTGATGGAGATGGAGCAGTTGACCTTCCCGGAGGCCGTGGAGGCGGTTGCGGATCAGATTGGGTACCGCATTAATTACCAGGGCGGTTCTACGGGTGCGCGTGATGTGAAGCCGGGCACGCGCCAGCGGCTGCTGGCGGCGAATAAGGCGGCGCACGAGTTTTACCGCGAGCAGTTGGAAACGCCTGAGGCGAAGGTCGCACGCGATTTCTTGCTCAACCGTGGGTTTTCGCGCGAGTTGATCATGGATTTCGAGTGCGGTTACGCCTCCGACGGTTGGGACACGCTGACCAAGCACCTGCTGCGTAAGGGGTTTGAGGTCCAGGAACTCATCGACGCCGGTATTTCCTCGCAGGGCAAACGCGGGCCGATTGATAAGTTTCGCCGTCGTCTGATTTGGCCGATTAAGGATGCCGCGTCGAACACGATCGGTTTCGGCGCGCGCAAACTTTTCGACGACGACCCCATGGGCAAGTACATGAACACCTCCGACACGCTGCTGTATCACAAGTCGAAGGTGCTGTTCGGCATCGATAAGGCGAAGCGCAACATTGCCACCCAGCATCAAACGGTGGTGGTGGAGGGCTACACCGATGTGATGGCGATGCATGCCGCTGGCGTGACCACCGCCGTGGCCACCTGCGGCACCGCGTTCGGCTCCGAGCACATGAGCCTGATCCGCCGCCTGATGCTCGACGATAATTTCTTCCGCGGCGAACTGATCTACACCTTCGACGGCGACGAGGCTGGCCAGAAGGCTGCGATGCGCGCCTACAACACCGACACGGAGTTCGGCGGCCAGTCGTTTGTGGCCGTCGCCCCGGACGGCATGGACCCTTGTGACCTGCGCCTGGAGAAGGGCGACAGTGCTCTTCGGGACCTCGTCGCCTCCCGCATCCCCGTCTACGAGTTCGTCATCGAGTCCCTGCTGAAGAACTTCTCCCTCGACTCCGCCGAAGGGCGCGTCCAAGCTTTACGACGCACCGTCCCCGTCGTCGCCTCCATCGACGACAAAGTTCTCCAACAGGAATACGCCCGCCGCCTCGCCGGCTGGGTGGGCTGGCCCAACCCCGACGAAGTGCTGGAACAGGTCCGCGCCGAGGCGAAGAAGCCGAAAAAGGAGAAGCGCCAGCGCGTTTCCCTCGCTGCCCGCCAGGCCGCTGCCGGTCCCGACTCCTCCGGCCGCCAGGCGGAATTGCTGATCCCGCCGCGCCCCGACGACCCAATGCTGTGGCCCCAGCGCGAAGCCCTAAAGATTGCGCTGCAGCACCCGTCGAAGGCCGGCAATTACTTCGACGGCATCAACCCGGACGCCTTCACCAACGACGCCTACCAGCAGGTCCGCGAGGCCATCACCGCCGCCGGCGGCTGCGCCCGCGCTGGTGACGGTGTGGGCGCTGGTGCCGCTAGCTCCGCTGGTGCCGCTGCTGTCGCAGGGCCCGCTGGCACTGCGCCCAACGGTTACAGCCCCGCCGACTCCGCCCCCGACGGCGGTGCCTCCTGGATCGCTGCCGTCGCCGGCGAGATGCGCGACCTTTCCGGCCGCAACTTTGTTTCCGAACTCGCCGTCGAACCCATTCACGCCGACGACCTCGACGAATACGCCGACTCCGTCCTCTCCCGCCTGCAGGAGACCCGCGTCGGCGAGCAGATCGCCCAGCTCAAGGCGCAGCTGCAGCGCATGCGCCCCTCCGACGACGAAGAGGCCTACAACGCCCTCTTCTCTGACCTGGTTGCCCTGGAGCAGGCCCGCCGGGACCTCAACGACCGCGCCTTCCGCGGGCGTTAGCCACCACCCCTGCCGGTTGCGTCGGCCGCTGGTCTGTCCCCCGACCCGCACCGCCGCCGACGCCCCGCTTTACTTATTTCGTTTGTGTAAAACCCCGCACCTTCGCCGGCAGGTTTTTACACTCCGCGCAGGTCGCAGCTCCCGGCCCTGCAACATTTTGCATCGCCCCGAAGCGCCACTAGGAGGTCGATCCAGCACCGCCTGCTTCACCAACGACTGTAATCTCAATGTGTGCAGTGGCGGGGTGTGCGGTGAGCTCGGGGAAGAGTCGGAGTGCTTCTCGGAACTCATTTCTAAGTTGCTCTACAGATCGAGCCTGGACTATGACGCCAGCGTCTTCTTCAAGTTGCCCCACCCACCAGCCGGATGAGTACTCAACGGTCGCTGTGAAACGGTTCATTGCTGCTGCACCAATCTGTTTGAGTCCCAACCCGATTAATGCACATCGTATCTCAACCAATAGGCCGAAAAGTGAGCTTAGGAGCAAACCCGAACTCATCGCGCCGCATTAAACACCCAGTACAACGGCAGTATCGACCAGCCACATTAAAACTGGGTCACGTGTCAACCCTTGGTGACATACTGAACCTCTACGCAGTATCGTCTTGGGCAGAGTTTGGTTTTTGCAGAAAGAGTGAAAAGGAGGTGGGCCGATGAACACGCCGCGTGTTTCGGTCACGCCTTCCGTTTTGCAGTGGGCCGCTCGTCGTACGGGTTTGGATGATGATGAGTTGCTCAAGCGTTTTCCAAAATTCGATTCCTGGTTAGAGGGGGACGCACAACCCACGCTGCGTCAGGCGCAGAAGCTGGCTCACCAGGCGAAGATTCCGTTCGGGAGATTGCTGCTTAAGGAGCCTTCCGGAGAGGACACTGGTGTTGCAGATTTCCGGATCGTCAGGAATTCTGCGTTGGGGTCGATGAGTCCAGATCTCCAAGAGGTTGTTCTCAAGTCGCAGCAGCGTCTGGCTTGGTACTCGGACTACGCAAAGGATGAGGGGATCGAAGCTCCGGTCTTTTTCGCTTCTGCTTCGAGTGCTCAGCACCCTCAAGACGTCGCGCTGTCCATCCGCGAGCATCTCGGTTTTGACGCAGAAGCCCCATTTCCGGGGTCGGATAAAGTGCGCGCCTTGGTGATGGCGATGGAAGAAGCAGGGGTGTTGGTGGCTCGAAATTCGATCGTGGAGAGTTCGACGAAGCGTCGTTTGAGCGTCGAAGAGTTTCGTGGATTCACCATTGAAGACGATGGTTTCTGCCTCGTCTTTATCAACACTCGGGATGCAAAAACCGCGCAGTTGTTCAGCCTCGCGCATGAGCTTGGCCACGTTGTGCTCGGAAAACCGGGTGTTTCGGATCATGCGGACGGCGTGCAGTTGGAGCGATGGTGCAACCAGTTTGCGTCCGCGCTCATTGCTCCGGCATCTGCAGTGCAGAAGCTTTTCGACGACACCATGCCGACCAAAGACCAAGTCGAACGACTCGCCCGTCGCTTTGGTCTGAGTAGGGAAGCCATGCTCTGGCGCCTCGACGAATTGGAGCTCATTGATCAAGAGGAAGCACGTCGCGTACTGCCTTTGGTGAAGCACACCGGAGAGCGAGTGGAGAAGTCCGGTGAGGGGGCGCCGCCGCACCACGTGCTGGTTCGTTCCCGGGTTGGCGGAAGATTCTTTGACACGGTTACGCAAGCGGCGGTGAATGGCCAGATATCGCAACGGGAGGCTGCGCGGTACCTAGGAACCAATTCAAGCGAGTCGTTCGCGAATCTGGTCAATGCACGCCAGGTGCGAGGCCGGGAAGCGGTGTAGCCGATGTATTTGGTGGACACCAACTTCTTGGGCACCTTGGCCAGTGTTTATCCGGATACTGTGTTTCCGACACTTTGGGAGAAACTTGAGGTTGCGTTGTTCTCCGACGGTGTGTACTTCCATGATGAGGTGGATAAAGAGCTTGCTGCGTGGGGTGCTCCTGAGTACGGCTGGTATCAGAAGAATGTCCGCCAAAATCAAATAATTTTCCCTGATCAAAAAGAGGTCGATTGTTACCAGGAAGTCGTGGAATGGGTGGAGTTCGGCAGACAACCGAAATACCGCGACGCTGCCGCTACGGAGTTCTTCAATGTGGCAGACTCCTGGTTGGTGGCGTCGGCATATCGCTACGGTGCGACCATTGTTACTAATGAGGCGTCGGCACCTAACAGCATAAAGAAGGTAAAGATCCCTGACGTGGCTATACAGTTCGGTGTGCCCTGTATCAGTGCACTCGAGTTCCTTCAGCGTTTAAACATCAAGATCTAAACCCAACCCCCACCAAAACCAAAGCCCGGCGAGTTCGGGTTTGCCCCTAAGCTCGCCGGGCGACATATATACCCCCTGCGTGGGCTCGACAGGCAAGCCCAAATACTCAGCGCTACTTTGCCTCGCGACGAGCAAACTCCCGCAACGCCCACTCAACCGCATCCAGGGGCAGCGAAGAGTCGTAAGCGTCCCGAGCGGCGGTCAATGCGTCGAGGTATTCCTTGTATTCGTCGGCGGTCCAGTCGGCGTCCTTCGCCAGGCCAGCCAGGCGCGCACGGTTGGAGCAAATGATCGCCGGTGCAGCAGCGCCATCCGACGAAACAGCAGCACCAGCAGCATCCTGCTCACCCGTCAGGAAGTACGCCACGGCGGACGCGTACTTCGGTGCCAGGCCGGTCGCGACCAGAGAGGCGTAGGCGTCGACAGGCGACAGCCCGCCAAGCTTGCGGATCGCACCCAGCAACTTGGAAGCGTTGCCCTTGTTGCGCAGAAACGCCTGCATTTGCATGACCTGGTTGGACTGGCCGGTGATGTAGGCGAAGCAGGCGCCGAGGAAGTCGATGATCTGCTCGCGCGCGAAGTCGGAGGCGCGGACATCCGAGGCGAAGGAGAAGACTTCGGCGCGGGTGATGGAGGCGGTGGCGTCGTCGCGGAAGGGCGGTACGCGGCGGAGGTGGTGGGGCCAGCCGGTTTTCCAGCGGATGGGGGAGAAGGTGACGGAGTCTTGTAGCGCGTCTTGGGCGCTGGGTTTGATGGCTTCGAGTGCTTCGGCGATCTGAGTCATGCGCTCCATCATAGAGGCCTTAGACTTCCCTTCATGACTGCGACCGTGTTGCTTCTGGATGCCCGTTGGCCCGACATGATCCCACTCAATCTTGCTGGCCAGATTCGTGGTCGTGTGGAGTTTTCGCCGGAGGTGCCGGTGTCGGTGCGGTGGGCGTTGGATGTCGTAGACGGCGACGGGCATTGGATCATCACCACGGATCCCAGGTTCGCGGAGCGTGTGCTTGACGACGACGCCACCGCCCTGATCAAAGTCCCTTCCCTCGAGGATCCTGTGTTGCAGGCCGTGGAGACGATGCGTGAGGCGCGGCGCCGGGGTGAGTGGGAGCAGGAGATGACGCACGAAAGCCTCCTGCCTTACTTGAAGGAGGAGGCTGGTGAGGTCGCGGATGCGATTCGTGCAAAGGCACCCGACGCGGAGCTGAAGAAGGAGTTGTCGGATTTGCTCCTGCAGGTGTTGTTCCATGCGGAGATTGCCGATGAGCGGGGTGCCTTTGGGTTTGGGGATGTGGCGGGGGCGTTCGTCGATAAGATGCGCCGCCGTGCGCCGTATTTGTTCGACGGGTCAGACGGGCCTGTGGATAAGGCCACGCAGGACCGTCTGTGGGTCGAGGGGAAGGCTAGCGAATAGCCGGCAGTGCCGGGATGAGGGTGCGGATGTCCGGCAGGCCTGCCTTGGAGGACATCTGGGAGGAACCGGCGAAGAGCTGGTCGAGCGGGGTGACTGGGTCCGGCTTGACGATGCCGCACTCCAGCGCACGGTCCGCCACCGCGCCGACGGTGCTTGCGGAGACGAGGCGCAGGGCCGCGTCGTTGCCCACGGCGGTGTTGAGGTTCATGACGAGCTGGCTGCGGGTGGTGTCTTTGTTCACCATGCGGGTGGCGGTCAGGCCGGTGCGGAGGCTGTCGCAGTTGGTGGTGGCGATGTTGCCGTTGAGCAGGCGGACGAGTTCGAGGGTCTGTGCCTTGGCGGGGGTTGCGGTGCCTGCGAAGCCGGTGACGGCGATGAGGCCTGCTGCGAGTGCTGCGGTGATGCGGCGCATGGGGTGTCCTTTCGGGGAAGTTTGATAGGTCGCAAAGCATCATAACTGTTACAGCTGTGATTGTTGTGGTTTGTGTGAAGATTGTTACTTCCGGCACCGCCCAACCCTCGCATCACGCCCCAACCGCGCCCGGTACACTTTGCGCCCATGATCACACCGCGACGCATTGCTCGCGGCTGTGGCTGCGTGGGCATTCTTGGCGCGGCCATGGCCGTTATTCTTGTCGTCGCGCTTATCGCGTGGCTGCTGTCTGTCTTCAACTTCGACACAACAGAGCCGAAGCAAAAAGCCCCGCTCACAGTCCCACCTGCGGCCGCGGAGGCGCCCCCGCGTATCGACGTCCACGCGCCGGGCAGAACCTCTGACCAACTCTTTGACTGGTCGCAAAGCATCGGCGAGGCCACGAACATGTCCGGCCAGGCCGTGCGCGCCTACGCCAACGCCGCGCTGATCGCCGAGGAGGCTTGGCCCACCTGCAACCTGACCTGGAACACGCTCGCCGGCATCGGTTGGGTGGAGACCCGCCACGGCACCTACGGTGGCCGTTTCGACTATTCCAAACTGGACGAGAACGGCTACCCGCAGCCCGCGATCATCGGCCCGCAACTGAACGGGGACGGCTTTGCCAAGGTCCCGGACACCGACCACGGTCAGTTAGACGGCGACACGGAGTTCGACCGCGCCGTCGGCCCAATGCAGTTCATTCCGGAGTCATGGGCGCGCTTTGGTCGCGACGCCAACGGCGACGGCACTCCGAACCCTCAGCAGATCGACGACGCCGCCTTAGGTGCTGCGAACCTCCTGTGCAATTCCGGCGGCACACCCCGCGACCTGGCCACCGAAGAGGGGTGGACTCAGGCCATCTATGCGTATAACCAGTCCAGCGACTATTTTGCCCGTGTGCGCGACGCGGCCGCGAACTATGCCATGAACCAGCCTGCCCACCGGTAGGGCAACGGCTAGACTTGTTGTCGGAATTTTTCGCCAAGTCATTTTCCACGCCTATATCCACGTTAAGGAGAACTCATGGCTGACATCATGCACATCTTTGCTCGCGAGATTCTGGATTCGCGCGGTAACCCGACCGTGGAGGTGGAAGCGCTGTTGTCGGATGGCTCGCATGGCCAGGCTGCGGTGCCGTCGGGTGCGTCGACGGGTGAGCATGAGGCTCACGAGCTTCGTGATGGCGACGACCGCTACGACGGCAAGGGTGTCCTCAAGGCTGTCGAGAACGTCAACGAGACCATCGCGGATGCCCTGATCGCGTTTGAGGCGGACGATCAGCGCCTGATCGACAACACGATGATCGAGCTCGACGGCACCGACAACAAGAAGAACCTGGGCGCGAACGCCTTGCTGGGTGTGTCCATGGCTGTGGCGAAGGCTGCCGCTGAGGCTGCCGAGCTGCCGCTGTTCCGCTACATCGGCGGCCCGAACGCACACACCCTTCCGGTGCCGATGATGAACATCCTCAACGGTGGCGCACACGCCGACTCCGGTGTGGACGTCCAGGAGTTCATGATCGCCCCGATCGGCGCGGAGACCTTCGCCGAGGCACTGCGTATGGGCACTGAGGTCTACCACGCGCTGAAGTCCGTGATTAAGTCCAAGGGCCTGTCCACGGGTCTTGGCGACGAGGGCGGTTTCGCCCCGTCCGTCGACTCCACCAAGGCCGCCCTCGACCTGATCGTCGAGGCTATTGAGAAGGCGGGCTACAAGCTTGGTAGCGATGTCGCGCTCGCCCTCGACGTCGCCTCCTCCGAGTTCTACGAAAACGGCACCTACAACTTCGAGGGTGGCCAGCACTCCGCCGAGGAGATGATCCAGGTGTACGCGGATCTGGTGGAGCAGTACCCGATCGTCTCCATCGAGGACCCGCTGGATGAAAACGACTGGGACGGCTACGTCACCCTGACCGAGAAGCTTGGCGACAAGATCCAGATCGTCGGCGACGACCTTTTTGTCACCAACCCGAAGCGCCTCGCCGAAGGCATTGAGAAGGGCGCCGCGAACGCCCTGCTAGTAAAGGTGAACCAGATCGGTACCCTCACCGAGACCTTCGACGCCGTCGAGCTCGCGCACCGCAACGGTTTCCGCACCATGATGTCGCACCGTTCCGGCGAGACCGAGGACACCACCATCGCCGATCTGGCCGTCGCCCTGTCCTGCGGCCAGATCAAGACTGGTGCCCCGGCTCGATCCGAGCGTGTGGCGAAGTACAACCAGTTGCTGCGCATCGAGCAGGTGCTTGGTAGCGCCGCCGTGTACGCCGGCCGCGACGCCTTCCCGCGCTTTAAGAAGTAGGCGCTAACGCCACGAGCGTCTGGCGTTCATTCGGCCCTTCCTTGCTACTGCTGCGGGGAGGGCCGTTTCTGTCATCTCTCCAACAATGACGCAGCAAATCTGACGTTTGTATCACTCAGGATGATACAAACATCAGTTGAGGTGGTGTAGATGGATCGTGGTGACGCACTTTCGACGCTAGAAATGATCGCGTCCGATCAATGGGGGATTGTTACGACCGCGCAGGCGGCTCGCGAAGGAATCACTCGGTTGCAGTTATCCAGATTGACGCAACGCGGGGACCTCCAGCGCGCTCGCCAGGGTGTGTATCTGCTTCCGTCGCACCAGGGTGGTCCGCAGGACGGAATTCGGGCCGCGTGGCTTTCGCTTGAACCGAAGAGCTTTATTGATGAGCGTTGGGATGAACGTGCCCCCTTGGTTGTGTCACATGAATCTGCGGCACGCATTCACGGCACAGGGCGTTTGATTCCCGCGCAGTACACCTTTTCCACACCAGGTACGAAGCAGACACGGCAGGAAGGTGTTCGTATTCGTACTGGTCGCGAGATTCCTGATGCGCGGATCGTTTCTATAGACGGGCTTCCGGTGACTGATGTAACTCGAACGGTCGTGGACCTCGCCGAGGCAAAAATTGAACGCAGGTATCTAGCCGACATAGTTGCGGATGCCCTCCGAAAAGAGGGTGTGCGTATCGACGACTTGGCTACCCAACTGAATCCGTCTTCCCGTTTTTATGGGGCGACGTCAGGCAAGAATCTCGTAGCTGAACTATGTGCTGAGGCCTCCTCGGTCGAGGACATCATCGAACGCAGAAACCGTTACGTACATGGCCTCGACGGTCTGGTAGATCGACTCTCTGACGATGAAAAGCAAAAAACGATACGGGATAATTTGCTGATTCTCGCCACACTCTTGGAGTCAGTCACGGATCCTCGATCAAGTCCCCTGTAGTGGCGAAGGAGCCATTGGCCAAGGTGTGCCGGTCGTGTTTGACGGTTAGGGGAGCAGGATCGTCTGTGCGGGCCGTGCCGAACCGCGAAAAACCTTGCACCACATCTAAACTATCTTCCTATGAAGAAACGCCCGTCCTCCGTGCCTGTCGCGAGCCGCGACGCGGAGCGTGCCCAGCGCGCTGCAGAGCGCGCGCAACGCTCCCGCACGAGGCGGGCGCGCGTGTTTCCAAAGCAGGACATGGCCAGCGTGGTCATCCTGATCAGCGTCGTCCTTCTGGTGTTGCTGGCCATTGCCGCGCCGCTGCGAAACTACTACGAGGGCCGCGCCGAGATCGCCCGCGCCCAGGAATCTATCGAACGCCTGGAGGCGCGCAAGCAGGCGCTTGAAAGTGACATCGCCATGTATGAAGATGATGCCTTCATGCGCCAAGAAGCACGTCGTCGCCTCGGTGTAGTGGAAGAGGGAGAGACCGTCTGGCGCATCCTCGACCCGCGCATGTCCGCCCCTGACAACATCACCACCGCTGCCGACGAGATCCCCGACGACCGTGAGTGGTCCGAGGTGCTGTGGGATTCCCTCCGCGCGGTGCCGGCAGCGGGTGAGGTTCCGGCCGAGGCCGAAGCGCCGGCCTCAGGCCAGTAGGCATTCGCCTAGAACTCTTCATTCAACGACTGAATCAGTTCGTCCCATCCACCTTCGAAGGTCGTTGCAAATTGGAGAATGGACTCCAGGAAAAATGCTGGTGGCGGCGTGTGACCATCGCCCCAGTCATCGCTGAGGAGAAACCACCTGCTGCCGAAACTGCTGGATGTGGCTTCTTCCCACGGGCGTAAATGGTGCTTTATGTGAAAATCATCCTGCGAGTTTTGCATGTAGAAGACATAGTTCGTGAACTCATCTTGGTAGAGCGGAACAATGTCGTCTACGAGCCCCAGCCGCCGTTCTTCGTGCGGCCAGGCTGCGGAGTAATAAGACTCTGCCAAATGACCGTAGTACCGGGAAATCGCAGTCTGGGGGTTAACAGCCACGCTTAGTGAGTTAGGAAACATATGCGAGTAGTAGAGCGAGGCGAACCCACCTGCGGAAGGACCGAAAAATATGATTCGCTCGGCGTCGGTGCTCGACGCGACGTGTTGAATCACGCGTGGTAAATCGATCTGGAGCGGTCGGCTTTCGTCGCCCGCAAACCATCCAATCCGTACCCCCAAGTCAAGCGAAGGATCCGATACGAAGAGGGTGGACGCATCTGCGCTCTGGGCGATTTTTCTCCCCGTGAAAATAGGCGTTGTATGCGAGAGTCCAGCCGCTGCATGGAAGATGACCAATAGGTTCTTGCTTGGAGCTTTCTCCAGCATCAAATCCAGCGTGTTGCCACCGTAGCCGATCTCATGGACACCGGATTCCAGACCCATTTGTAGAAATGACTGCACGGATCGATGGTGAATGAGGGGTACTTCGTTGCTCACATAGCGGCCTAAATCTCTTTGGCGTTGCACAGTCGATGCTTTCTATTGCGGTTCTAACTGACTGAAAATTCTAGCGCTCTCCCGTAGACGCCTCTGCCGCTAACCACCATGAGATAATGCCCGCATGAACACTCCTCCCACAGACGAACAACTCGTCATCGTTGCTGAGCAGCTCGGCCGCACCCCGCGCGGCGTGCTTGCCATCGCGTACACCACCCCGGACAACCAGCCGGCCGTGGTGAAAACCGCGCCCAAGCTTGAGGACGGCCCCCCGTTCCCCACCCTCTACTACCTCACCGACCCACGTCTGACTGCCGAGGCCTCCCGCCTCGAGGTCGCGCAGGTGATGAAGTGGATGGAGAACCGCCTCAACGAAGATAGCGACGATGGCGAGAGCCTCCGCGCCGACTACCAGGCTGCCCACGAGCACTTCTTGAAAGAGCGCAACGCCATCGAGGACCTGGGCACCGACTTCTCCGGCGGCGGCATGCCGGAGCGAGTGAAGTGCCTCCACGTGCTCATCGCCTACGCACTTGCCGAAGGCCCTGGGCGCGTCCGCTTCGGCACCGAAGCGGTGGCCCTGGCCGCCGAGCACGGCGACCTGCGCGGCACCGCCATCCCCGCCGACTGGCCCACACTCGACGACCTCGGCATCACGCTCGAGGAAGCAGGGGAGGGGCTGGCATGACCCGCGTAGCCGCCGTGGACTGCGGCACTAACTCCATCCGCCTGCTCATCCACGACACGGAATCCGGCGAGATTACCCGCCGCAACACCATCGTCCGCCTCGGCCAAGGCGTCGACGAGACCGGCAAGTTCGCCCCGGAAGCCATCGAGCGCACCCGCGTAGCACTCGCGGATTACATCGGCGGGATGCAGCGCGAAGGCGTCACCCGCGTGCGCATGGTGGCCACCTCCGCCACCCGCGACGCCGCCAACCGCGAGGAGTTCTTCGCCATGACCCGCGAGCTGCTCGGCCAGATCCAGCCCGGCGCCGTCGCCGAGGTCATCACCGGCGAGGAAGAAGCTGCACTGTCGTTCGCCGGCGCCACCGCGGACATCGACCCAGCCCGCGGCCCGTTTTGCGTGATCGATCTCGGCGGCGGCTCGACGGAGTTCGTCATGGAGGGCCACGCCATCTCCACCCAAATGGGGTGTGTGCGCATCACCGAGCGCATCATGCGCGCCGACCCGCCCACAGCGGCGGAGACACTTGAGGCAAGAAAGCTTATCGACGCCAACGTCACCACCGCCTCCGCCATCGTGCCATTCGCTACCGCGCAGACGTTTGTGGGATGCGCCGGCACCTTCACCACGCTCTCTGCGTTAGCGCAGGGGCTGAACAGCTACGACCCCGAGCGCATCCACATGTCGGAGATCTCCTTCGACCGGCTCCGAGAGGTAACCGCAGACCTGCGCTCCAAGACCGCCGCGCAACGCCGCGAGAATCCCGTCGTCCACCCCGGCCGAGCCGACGTGATTGGCTCCGGATCCACCGTGGTCGAGCAGCTCATGAACGCCTTCGAAAGAGAAGCTGGCGCCACCAGCTTCGTCATCAGCGAAAAGGACATCCTCGACGGAATCGTCGCCGGTCTCGCTGAGCGCTAGCGACGACAGTCGCTAGTCCTGGTCCGGCTCGTAGATCGTGTCCTCGATCTGCTTGTTCGAACCGCCGCGCAGCTTCTTGCCCTTGCGTAGGTCCTTGACTTCGCGCATGCGCGGCTCCGGATCGATCTTGTTCGCAATGGTCCGGCGGGCAGAGGACGTGACCTGTTTGGTCACCGGTGAGTTGGCGACAGCCTGCGCGGCGTTGACGATCTGGTGGTAGCACTTCCGGCCGCTTTCGTGCCGAGCACATACCCGGCGGCGGCTCCGACGACGTATTGGTACATGGTGGTCAGGGTACAGCGGAAAGGTGGGGCAGGTTGGTTGCCCTCAGGTCCCATCAATGACGGTGCTGTACTAAGTTGTAGAGTGTATCCCTGTGTCGGACAACCCTAAGGAAACCATGTCGGTGAAGCCGAAAATTATGACCGTCTACGGCACCCGTCCGGAGGCGATTAAGGTTGCGCCAGTAGTTAGCGCGCTCCAGAACGACGACCGCTTTGAATCGGTCGTGGTCTCCACAGGCCAGCATAAGGAGATGCTGGAGCAGGTGAACAGGCGCTTCGGCATTACTCCGGATCACGACATGGCGCTGATGAAGCCGGGGCAAACACTTAACGAGTTGGTGGCACGCGCGATTCAAGGGCTTGATCCGATTATCGAGAAAGAAAAGCCTGACGTCATCATTTCACAAGGTGACACTTCGACGGCGATGGTCGCGGCACTGGCTGGTTTTCACCAGGGTGTGAAGATTGTTCACCTCGAGGCTGGGCTGCGCACAGGAAACATCTTCTCGCCGTTCCCGGAGGAAGCGAACCGCAAGATCATCGGCCAGATTGCTTCCCTCCACTTGGCTCCTACAAACGAGTCGCGCGAGAACCTTCGCCGAGAGAACTTCCGTTCCAAAGACATCGTTGTTACGGGTAACACCGTCATCGACGCCCTGTTGGCTGCCTCGGAATGGGACGTTGCATTTGAGGATCAGCGGCTGGAGAAGCTTAGGAATTCCGACGAAAAACTGGTTCTGGTTACCACCCATCGCCGCGAGAACCTTGACGCGATGAAGGAAATCGGTGGAGCGGTCCAGGACCTTGCAAAGACCTATCCAGACCACATTTTCGCGCTGCCTTTGCACCTCAACCCTAAGGTGCGAGATGCGGTTCTCCCAGAGGTCGAGAACCTTCCCAACGTCATCATCACGGACCCGTTGCCGTATGACCAGTTCACAGCATTGATGAGCCGTGCATACCTGGTGCTCACCGATTCCGGTGGAGTGCAGGAGGAGGCTCCGTCGCTTGGCAAGCCTGTCCTCGTGATGCGGGAAAACACCGAGCGCCCAGAGGCTGTGGTGGCCGGTACGGTTAAGCTCGTTGGTACTGATCGTCAGCGAATTGTGGCGGAGGCAAGAAACCTGCTTGATCAAAAAGCGGCTTATGACGCAATGGCTAACGCGATTAACCCTTACGGTGACGGTAAAGCTGCCGCTCGAGCAATTGCGGCGATTGCTGAGCTAACCGGTGTAGGCGCGCGGGTTGCAGAGTTCGAACCCTAGCCCGCTAGTTGTAGAGATTCGCATTTCGGTAGCGAAGAACTGCAGGCTATAGTTATCTGCACGTAGTTTTCTAAAGGGGCTATAGCTCAGTCGGTTAGAGCCGCGGACTCATAATCCGCTGGTCGCGGGTTCGAGCCCCGCTGGCCCCACTAAATCAGATCGAGGTAATACGCTGGGGTGTCTAGGTTCAACGTCATATCCTGATAACTGAGGTTCCAATTGAGAGTTCAACTGATTACGCAGTATTGGTGGCCTCATGATGGCGTGCCTCACCGACGGTGGAGCTGGATTACCGAGTCCTTAGTGGAGAGCGGTCACGAGGTGACTGTAGTGACCCCCGTCGCAGGTAGAGAGCGTGGATGCAAGGGGCTACGCAGATTTTTGCGCGAGCTTTTTATGCGAAGGATTTTGGTTGCCGAGATTGGCCCTCATGGCGAATCGATTTTTCGAGTGCCAGCATCGAAACACTCCCACTCTTTGATCAAGCGAGCGTCGAATCAAGGAATGGTTGCGCTGAGTTCACTGGTCACGGTGCTGGTCATCTGGAGAAACGCTTCCATCGGCACAAAACCTCACCTAATTGTGGGTACGGTTCCAGCACTGCCGACCGCAGTTGCCACCTGGTTGGCTTCCCGAATTACGCATACTCCGTACGTAATTGATCTTCGAGATGCGTGGCCCCAACTTCTTGAAGAAGCGTCTCGGTGGGATGAAGCTCGTGGAGAATCGTCCACGCCGAGGAGTGTAGTTCTTCATCGTACGATCGGAATCGCAGGTGGGCTCGTTGAGCGTCTAATGCATAGAATTTATCGTGAGGCTGGGGGAGTAGTTCTTACAGCCGAGACCCTCGGAAAGAACTTAGTAGACGATGGGGTTCTGAACGAGGCTAATCTGTATATTTTGAGGAATGTTTACCCCACGCCGCTGCGCCCCAAGGCAAACGACCCTAGTTTAAAGGCTTCGAAGGAATCTCTGAGAGTAATTTACGCGGGTAAAGTAGGCCGTGCGCAGGATCTGAATACTGTCCTTGAAGCGATCAGCTTGGCATCCAAACGTGGGTATTCGATCCAACTGAGGGTTCGAGGAACCGGTGCTGGACTGCAAGAGGCCCAAGAATTGGCCGATCGTCTAGGCGTGTCAGTTGATTTCGGCGAAGTGGTTGCGCGTCAAGCACTGCAAGAGGATTTTGATTGGGCAGACACCGCTCTAGTGCATCTGCGAAATTGGCCTGCGTTGCAACAGGCAGTCCCGTCAAAGACGTTTGAACTTATGAGGCAGAGGATTCACATAACCGGTGTAGTTGCGGGGGAAACGGCCGATTTGATCAGATCCCTTGGCGCAGGACACGTCGTTGCTCCTGGCGATTCCCGCGGACTTGCGGATCTTTGGGTGCGCCTACTGGAGAATCCAGGCGAGCTAAGCGTGAGTGATAAAGCGCAACAATGGGTTAGCAGCACAGCTAAAGAAGAACTTGAGAACTTCCCGGCGTTTCTAGAGAGAGTGATTAAAAATGGTCGGACTGAAAGGACTGTATAAACAAATATCGATACTAGCCGTAGAATTTCTACGGGTATTCAGAATCAACCCTGATACAGCGAGTTTAAAAGTACTCGAACGACTACGGCGTTCGTTACCCAGTTCTCTACGTCCAATTATTTTTGCGTTAGAACAGCAACTGCGTACTCAACCATCAAACGAGACGGCCGATTTGCTTCGCTCTGGCCAGTTTCAATCGGCCGCCAAACAGATTCTTGCAGCGCCGGATCAACACACAAGTTTGGATCGGCGGTCCACTATAAGTGCTCTTCGAAAGATTGATCCATCTGGCGCGCAAATTTTGCCGTCTCCGACGACTAACCAATTCTGTGGTCGACCATCGGTGCTTCACTTACTGACGAATAGTTTGCCACACACCCAATCTGGTTATACATTGCGCTCACATAACATCCTTAAGGGGCAAAAACAGATTGGAATCGACGCGAGAGCCGTTACACGCTTGAACTACCCTTTAAACGTTGGCCGTCTCAGCTCCGGAGAACGTGAGATTGTGGATGGGGTTGAGTACTATCGTATTTTCGCCGGAGGGTCAGAAAGAGACGACAGATATCGAGAGCGCGTCAGCAAGCTATGCAAAAGGATGGAAGTAAACTTGCTGCACACGACGACAAGCTACTCGAACGCAGCGATGACCTCTTCTATTGCAGAACAACTTGGGGTACCTTGGATCTACGAAGTGAGGGGGGAACCTGAGTCTACCTGGCTGTCGAAAGTGCCAGAGAGATTGCACGAAGTAGCATCCGAATCGGATTTCTACAGGTTTGCTAGAGATCGCGAGATTTTGGCGGCGCGGTCCGCGAGCGCGGTAGTTGTGCTGAGTGATGTTTACCGTGAGGTACTTGTTGAGAGAGGGATAGATCGCGAAAAGGTCTTCGTCGTCCCTAACGGTGTCTCAAGCGACGATGTCTTCCGAGGAAATTCTTTTGACAAGTCAGAAGTACGATTGTCTTTAGGGATCCCAATGCGCCGCACTACCATTGGAATAATCTCATCTTTAGTTTCGTATGAGGGCGTCGACATCCTGATTAAAGCTGCGAAACTCCTTCCTTCTGATTTTGCTTTCCTGATCATCGGGGATGGGGAGCAGCGAGGGGAACTCGAACGTACGGCCATAGAGTGCGGTGTGGCGGATCGCGTACACTTCATCGGGCAAGTTCCGCGCGACCAAGTATGGAAATGGTATGCAGCGTTGGATGTCTTCGTACTTCCGAGACATGACAAGACAGTAACTCGTCGGGTCACACCCATCAAGGCTTTACAAGCTCAAGCATATGGCATTCCGGTTGTAGCCAGTGATCTACCCGCGATCCGAGAGATCACTGGTGATATCGAAACCTACTTTCCGGCCGGGGATGTAGACGCCCTTGCCAACGCAATTATGGAAACTATTGCAAGAGATGATTGTCCTGCGAAACGGAGGCAGTGGGCAGGGCTCCACGAATGGAAATTGATCGTACGTAAATATGAAGAAATCTATAGGAAAGTCTTATATCCGGTAGAAAGAGGTGAAGTCACCGGAAAGCTATAATGTCTCGCCACGCAAAACAAGGTGAGGCGTTTTGGAGTTCTGCAAATTAAAGTCGATTATCTCGTTTGCTCGGTCCAGGTTCCCCTGGGTGACTGCCTCTCCCCATTTCGCATATTCCGGAGAGATGTCCGAGATGAGACCGTCGGTGATTACCACTCCGTCGTGCAGCCAGATACATCGCTTGCAGTTCCTTCTGATGGTCTTCGCACTATGGGATACTACGAAGATCGTGCCGGAGCTTTCGAGCATTGACTCCATCCGTTGACTAGCAATTTCATTGAAGGTGGCATCACCGGTGCCTAAAGCCTCGTCAATCATCAGAATCTCTGGTTCGCGAGAGGTCGCGATAGCAAAAACGAGCCTAGCTTGCATCCCAGACGAATATGTGTGCATTGGGCGGCTAAGTGCTTCTCCGAGGCCAGTGAGATCTGCAATCGACGGCAGAAGCTCATCCACCTGGCTCGGAGTGTTGCCTGTCGCTAACAAACCTAACCTAATGTTCTGATAGCCGGTGAGTTTGGGCTGTAAAGCTGCCGAAACACCAAGTAGAGAAGGTTTTGCACTCACGAAAACCTCGCCTTCCGTTGGTGTTTCCATTCCGGCGATGAGCCGTAGAAGGGTCGACTTTCCCGAGCCATTCTTTCCTAAAATTCCAATGGACTCTCCCTTTGAAACTGCGAAACTCACCCCTTTGACAGCTTCTACCGGGTGCTGGCGGGATCGCAATATCAAGTCGAAAGGATTTTGCGAACGGGGAACGTAAAAAGTCTTCTTGAGGTTCCTTACGACCACTGCTGGATTACTTAGCATCTGCATAATGGTGTTCCGCCCGCCAGAAATAGATTAGACCTAGAAAGAAGGTTAAGAAAGTGGTGGCCACGAGGTATCCCCAAACTTTCAAAGAAGGAGGTTCGAAGTATAAAACCGAGCCTCTCACAGCCTCCAAAAATTGGTATGCGGGATTGAATTTGATGAGCTGGAGGATTAGCGGGTTAGAGGTAAAACGCTCGAAGGAAAAAAATACACCCGAACTGTAGAACCAAGCACGGCGAATGAAAGTGATTAGTGCTCGTAGATCTGGAATAAACGCGGTAGTCCTGGCTACGAAAAACATCAATCCGGTAGAGAAAACGTGGATCAGGAAATACAGCGGGATCACGAGAATGATCGTCCAGCTCAAGCCACGCTCGATTTGAAAGGACAAAGCAAACATTACGCCCACGAGGGCCGGAGTGATATTAGCGAAAAAGCTCCTAATGCCTTGAGCAACCACTAGCGAACCAAATGGAAATTGGAACGCACTAACGAGGTTTTTTGACGACCTGATGACAGATGTACCTTGTGTCAATCCGTCTGCCAAAAAGCCGAAGAACATGATTCCGATAACGATGTAGCCAATGAAGTTATCGATACCACGTGACGTTTTAAGCAACAATCCAAAGATGATGCCGTACATCGCCGCATTCATTAGCGGTTCCAACACGTTCCAAATGCGTCCGAGGTAAAAGCTCTCGTTCTTAACGGAGTTACGCGCTATGGCATCTTCAAAAATAAAGTGACGAGTAGCCCAAATGTCCGCTAAGTAATTACGAAGTGTTGGCCGTTTGGATATAGAACGAAGTTCTGAATCGTCGATGAGGATAATGGGAAACCAACTTTCATAGACTCTCGGGAGAACCGGATCTCCTAGGAGAGAAATGGCTCGGATCCGCGTAACCAAGAGGATCCTACGTTCTCGTTCGTTGGATCCTCAATTCTTACTATCACGCGCTCGGTCCAACCCGCAGCGTCCACAACCAACCGCTCTGATAGTGGGATCGCTACCTCTGATCGTTTACCGTCTATTCCGTAGTTGATGACGAGAGAATAGGCCCCGGGATATTCCATGCCACGAGAGACCAAATACTCTTCGAAATTTCCTTGGATAGCTAGATTGTTGGTGGCGTGGTCCAGTCGGGCTGAAGCCCTCAGACTCGGTGGGTCGATTGTGAAATCAGCCTGGCCAGCCACTGATGCTGGCTCGTGATTGCGATTGATTTCATCCAGCACTGTGTCGGCGTTGCCAACGCAGGCGGTCAGTTTCGGCTCGTCTAAGTAGTGTTGTTGCTTCCTCATCGAACTGAGGTTAGAACCTGAACGCATATAGACAAAAAAAGCTGGAGTATTGCGTTCGACAAAGAGATCTATCTCACGCCCACGAAACGCACGGCGCACATTGGCGGTAAAAAATTCGGGTAGTTCGTAAGGGGAAACCTTCTCAATTTCGCCCAAATCTCTTGAAACCAGAAACTTCGTACCAGTTAGCGCAACATCTAGCTCGGCCTCGTGCAGCTCGCCATTCCCAGTTGGATAATAGACGAAACTATTTGGTAGACCAACTGCTTTCAGCGTGCGGCCAGGAAGATTTACAGCCTGTCGGGCTACGCCAGAAATCACTCGTAGCGCCCACTTCGCCCAGAGGTCATCATCGTCAAGCCCCACTCTTACGTATAGACCAGGACCACCTTCAGAGAAGTCATTGAGTGATCGATAGAACCGCGAATGTAGCTTGGCGAAGTTCTTCGCAACAGACTTATTTGGTAAAATTTTTGCATCAATATGACCGTTTGGCGGTGCCGGGTAGCCATTCTTAGGGTGTGCGTAGGGGATTAGGATGAACTCGGTTGTGTCCTGCAGCTCGTTCAGCGTGTTTACCCGCCTCGCGATGGAGATGTACTGCGCAGCCTTGTCAATCGAACAGTAGACGACGTGAATATGCACACAGTTTGCGGCAGGCTGAAGCGCTGACAAAGAAGCGAGACTTCTAAAATGAGCTTGTTCGAGACGGTTAAGCGCGCTTGGGTCCGTCTCAGTGTCGGCGAAAATAGTCTCTGAGAGAACTAGAGTATCGCCTGTCTCAAATCGGATCGGTCTTTTGGGTGCTGTATTGCAGGGAATTCCAGCCGCCGATGCGATTTCAATAGCTGTGGAACGGAACGCAGCCGAGACATTGTCCAAATCAAGAATCAGATCATCGCTCTGCTTTGCATCGAACAAAGCATTGAATTGGTTTAAGAGTTCTTCGGCACTGTCGAACTGCGAAAAATTAATGGTACTCACCTGTTCTGCCTATCGTCTGGATGCACGTCGAATAAGTGGCCTTAAGGTAGAGATAGCACTAGAGACCATCCGGTTTATAGTTGACTCTTTAGCATCGCTTGGAAGTGATGCGATAGATTCACTCTCCCAAATTCGAACCTGGATCGATCCGAGGCGGGAAGAGCGCAAAGCGTCAAGACGCTCTTCTGTTGTCTTCAACTTAGCTCTAAGTTGGCGGGTTTCAGCATTGAACCTTTTTTCCAATTCGACAGTGCTGATGGGGGTGCCGTTTGAAGGTCCGCTGGGGGAAGGCGAAGTTGGAGCAACTTGGGACGCTATGCCGTCTTCACCCCAAGGGGAGCCAATCAGCTTCTGGTTTCGTAGTAGTTCAGCGACTCTATTGTGAACGACTTGCTTTTCTTTAAGGTCTTGCAAAACCACTGTGCCTTGAGCATTCCTAGATGGATCGTGGAAAAGATATACGGTCTCACCCAAGACAACAGCGTGGCTATCATTGGGGGGTATTGGAGCGATGTCTATATCGGCTAGTCTAAATGAGTCAATAAGGGATTCGGACTCTTCAAAACTGTTTCGAATTTGTAGCTTCTCGGTGAGAAACTCAACCAGCTGGGGCCTTACCCGCGAATAAGAATGCTCTTCCGCAACTTCAAGACACCGCATCGCAGCTTCACGTAGCTTTTCTGGTTCTGCATCTAGAGTTTCCAAAAGGTCTTCAAATTCTTCGCGGCTATCTGCGTAGAGAGGGTAATCGGCGCCGAGTATTGAAACGTTTACGGGAGTTGGGTTTAAGATCGCAGGTTTGCCCATTGCGCCGTACTCGAGGATTTTTGTGGAAAACTCGCTGCTGCCATCTAAAGTTGATGCTCTCCAACCAATGCCGACATCCGAAGATGCAATGAGGTTTCTGCTCTCTGACCGAGGTACGCGTCCGTGCCAAGTAAGCCCCGGCGTATTGGACAGCAAGTACTTAACGTTGTTGACGAAATATTTGTCAGCAGGATCCGGTCTGAATTGGTCCCCAGCAACATCGAGATGGAGTTTCAATCCACGACGATTAACTGCTTTAAATGCGGAGAATATTTCGACAACATTCCACGCGGCGAAAAACTTCCCAGTATACACATATCGCTTAGCTCGAAACGGAATGTGTAAGAGTTCATCGCAAGCGAAGGCAGGGTCGGGCACGTGAGGCGGGAGGATCGATGTGTCAGCCGCGCCTCCCAGGAGTCGTTTCAAATGCTCTTGGATGTGAGAGGTCTGGCAGAGGAAACGAGAACCGGAGCTTTGGAGATAGCGAAGTGCATTTACAATTTCAGGTTCTGGTTCGGTATCGAGAGTAGTTAACCCAGTAACGTAGGTAACTAGGTTATGGTCCTCTGAGCCTGTAAGGCTTACGTATTCACGAGCCGTAAGGGTATCTCGCAAAACTAAAGCATCCGCACCGGCGTGCCGGTAAACAGAAAAGACAGCCTCTGCGTACTCATTCCGAGAAAGACTCCGGGAGCCTGCCTTTTCTGAGAGGAAGCAGAACGGGTTCGGTCTAAAAGGGTCAATAATTTTTAGGTTTGGATAGCAAGTCAGCTCGTCCAATACCTCGGTCCGTTCGATGGGATTTGCGGTAACGACAAAGACATCGATAAACGGATTCTCCGCAAGCATTGCAGAAAGGCCCGATATAAAAAATGCTGATCCGTCAATAACATTCAAATTAATGTAACCTGCGACAACAACGCGGAGGTTACGCGACTTTTCGAGGAACTCGTGATGCATTAGATTCCAACCTTTCTTGCAATGGTTTTGGCTCCAGATTTGTTGGTGTTGCTTCGAACTTCAACAGTGGCGGAGCAGTTCGCCTCGAAGAACTGACGTTCAAGAGGGAAGGAATTGCTTCGTTGGAATTTGGTCTGCCAGATCGTTTTGCCTCCAGCGGTGAATGTAAAGCGGTACTCCAAGTTTCTTCCGTCGGCTACGCAAACAAGTAGTGGATTCCCATCTAGTTCATATTTTCCGACCGTACGAATGATGGGGGCCGTGTCTTCAGAGTGTGAACCTTCCTGTTCATCTAGGACGTCGGCAAATGATTGGAAGATTGGCAGGAGTGAGGCCTCTAGTTCCCTGTAAAGCTGCTCCCAGTCCGGGGTTTTGTTGGGGTCGGTCATTATCCCTCAACCTTTTCCTTAATTAAGTCGATTTCCTTATTGACGGTGGCGTCTACGCCACATTGTCTCCTCATTCGTTCAGACCCGGCCTTCGATAGACGATTAAAGAGAGCGGGATTAAAATAGAGTTCCTCAATGTTGTCAGCAAGATCTTCATGCGACTCAGGGGCTGCCAAAAGAGAATCGACATGGTCTGTGAAGAATTCTGGAACGGCAGCCACATGTGTTGACAAATTTACAAGTCCAGAGGATGCGGCTTCGCACATCGAAACTCCCTGAGAGTCGAATCGAGTTGGGCTCAGAAAAACACCGTGCTCGCTGTGGAGGGTTGCGATCTCCTCTTGGTCAAAGAACCGGTTTAGTAGTTTAACGTTACTAAAACTTGCTATGGGAGCTGTTGTATCTTCGAACATCTTGCCCTGCCCAGCAATTGTAAAACTGAGATCGCTAAAGAATGGGCGCCTTGACAGCTCGAGAATCGCTTTGACTGTCTGATCGTTTGCGTACTTACGCGAAGCGTAGGGGCGGATTGATAGTATCTTCTTTCTCTGGTCTGCGGTTTTTTCAACGTAGGGGAAAACCTCTTCGTCCACTAGATTGTGAATAACTCGGGAATTTTCAAAAACTACGCCCAAGTCAGGCTGTACTACGTGTTGTTCAAACCACTTCGAGACGTTAACAAAGCTGACCCTAGGGTCGTTTTTCTCGACCAAGTCATGGAAATAGGCCAGTTGTGGTCGATAATAGGTGTCTTTCTTGGAGATGGCCGACCTGATCGCTTCGGATGAATCAAAGAAGTTGAACCATCTGCGGTGCCACGCCTCTGCTTCAAACCCATGAATCCAGATAATTATCGGACGATGATTGGATTGTTTTAAGAGCGGTTCTACCCGGTGTTCCTCTGCGAAATGTACTAGGAACGCGTCGTATTCGTGGTTGCCCGCTTGCGCTTCAAGTGCCGCGGAGTTGCCGACGGTAACGAACACGCCATCATACTCGTAAGAATATGCCTGGGAGATTGGTTCGTGATGATAAAAGACTTCCACCTCGATGCCCGCCGCTACGTAGGCTTTTGTCCGGCGATGGATGAAACCGTTCCGGTATAGAGCCTTTTCGCTTGGGTATGCGTTGCAAACCACTAGGACTTTGACTTTGGGGTTGTTGGTTAATGACGCCGTTGACATCCATTGCTCCTTACATTCGATGATCCAAGTTTAGACGATGGAGTCTGTGGCCGAGCACCAATCGTAGGTGGATGCTCTCTAGCACTGGAGCGTAGTAGTCTGTGGATATGCGAAGACGAGACATATCTAGATGGTCCCCAGGGATGCAGTATGCGAGCGTCGGCGAATTTATGGCCGCTTTGGGCCGAGATGGTCTTCATAGCATTCAAATTGGCGGTGAACAGCTTGATTTGCTTCTTGTCAACCGCGGAGCATCGGCCACGTTGGTTACCTTCCAACACCGCATTTCGGAAAGAAGTACTTACCCTACGTTTGTTGGTAATGGAGTTTCCGAAACTGCAGGTATGAACCTAATTGCTGTATCAGACCCGAGCGTAATTCGAAACATTGATTTGCGCCTCGGTTGGTATCTAGGCAGCAGAGGGACGGGTCCACTTAAGCAACATTTGTTACCGGTAATCCGGCGTTCGGTCGAGTATTTTGGCGGAGAGCGCCTGGTCTTTTTTGGTAATTCCGGCGGGGGATATGCATCTATTAATTATGCACAGCATTTCGGTGGGTCTATTGCTCTAACGGTCAACCCGAGATTGGGGTTCGCTGACGAACCGAATCCAGATTTGGTTAAGTACATTAACCTCGCTCACTCGCCTCAGGGGCGTACGCCATACAAGAGGGTACGTGATCAGTACGCACGCAATTTATGGGACACGGTAGAACATAGTGCGCCATTCTATGCCGCCATGTATCACAACAGTGGTGATACTGCATATCTTGAAGCTAACCATAGACGCTTTGTTGATTCGCGAAGCCAGGATTTAGCGATATTTGAGCGGATTCAATTTGACGGTGATGGCCACGTACCAATTCCGAAAAGCAGATTGATTGACATTCTCGATCAGCTCAAACGCACTGATGTTAACGCGTCTCAAGCGATCCAGCTAGCGGGTTTTTCCCTTCCGAAGGACGGGGTGGTAGATCCCACCCAAGAGAATATTGCCGGTGCCAACTCACCGACCCAAGGCGCATCGAGCACGAGAATTTCTGTCGATCGTTCTAGCGTGAAACCTGTGCGGCGCCAAATTCGTTTGAAACGATGGCCAGCGTTAGTTGAGCGGCAGGTTACAATTCCGGAAAAGTACACGCGTGCTTGCGATGGATCGCTTCAGCCTGGTGTAGTTACTGTGGCCACCGATGAACACGGTTTCATCCTCACTGGTAAGAGAAATGACTCTAATCGACGTTCAGTAATTGTCCTAGGGGATAGTGTTGCGGAATCTCTGTACGAAAACACTGGTTTTCGTTGGACTGATTTTCTTTCGGACGAATTGGATTTGCAATTTCCCGGAGAGTTTCGAGTCTTGAATGGCGGCAAATCAGGGGCAACACTTCTGCATATTGTCACAAGCGTTTTGAATACGTTGCCGCCGTTGGCTGATCAAGCTGCGCTGGTCGTGATTGTTGCGCCGGGCGCGGACGCCAAGTTGGAAAGGGATCCGGCAACATATTGGTCCGACCACAAGTATGTCGCTCCGCTTGAGCCTCCGTCTCCATCAGTTCCATTTGAAACGCCTAGTATTGACCGAGACAGGGAGTTGTTGTGGCACCTGCTTTTCGAAACGCTGCGCGCATACGACGTACCAGTTGCTCTGGTGACCGCCCCGATTCGCCACGGCGCTTGGGAAAAGAGTGGCTATCTTCGCAACAAGTTTGAGTCGGCGAATGCTTACGAGGAGCAATTGCGTAGGTATGGTCGAGTGTGGGACGCAGCCTTGTCTGCAGCCGACAAGGCTCGCGTTCCAGCGATCGCTGAGATAGAAAACTTCGCTCGATTAGACAACGAGAGTTATTTTTACGACCACGTGCATTTTAACACCACTGGTCAGGAAGCCTTTGGTGCGAATATTGCAAAGCCTATCGCCGACATTCTGAGGGGCGCGTACTTTTAGTACACCTCTGGGAGTCCAGCCATTTATCATCTTCAAGTGCTAAAAGGGTCAAGTTCCCCCGGAAGCCGTAGGTATGGCGCATTCACATGCTCCTACCACCAGAGACGACTCGGCGGGCCGGAGAATCATGCTGCTGTTCAGCAACTCGGAAGAGCGTCGAGCGCAGCCTAGACCCAGCCTTTGGCGAGTTCTGTTCTTCCTGCACAGCCGAGCCTAGTTGGCCATTCAATTTTCGTCCTCAAGCTCATGCGTGATGGGTCTGAGTGCCAAGGTCCGCCAGCGCAGGCCCATTGATTCCTACGCACACGTATCAGCCACGTCATTGACAGTAACCTTAGCCGCAACTTCCCCTGAACCAAGCAAAGACATTGTTTGTCAGCGACGGCACCTGTTCAGACCTATATTTAGTATAAGCGTTGTGGGTTTCCGGTAGCGCCCGGGTCAGTCCGCCTTAAACGTGTGTAAGGGGTATTTCGCTGCCTGGTCGCCCAGTGTCAGCGCTCTTTGAAAAGTAGCCCAAAACGCTTCTCGAAAAGTAGCCCGTCCAACAAATTGGATGAGTGAGTTCTTTGGAACAATGGGTACAGATTCGGCACCTGCAGGGTTAGCTTGTCGGGTCCGGCGCTGGTATTGGCCGCACCCCCAAATCCAGCGTAACGACATGCCTATAAGCATCACTGTGTCGCTCGAAGGTCCACAGGTTCGTAGGTCTATCAAATGGTGAAACGCGGACATTGCCGGCTCGAGCAGATTTGGCGGACACCCCAGTATCTCTCCTCTAAAAAGCAAAGATGCCGGTAGTCAATCACAACGGGCTCTTCAAAGATGCCGGTGCCCTGCGATCTCACCACCAGAGTCCTCCCCGGATTGTAATGAGCTCTTGCCAACACGACGCTCGACAGTTGCCGCGATGCTACTAGATGTGGCCCCGCAATAGTCACCAGTGAGGCCCTGCTCGCCCGTCAAACTCCCACGTGGACTGCGGCCGCGTCACCGTTCACCAGTTTGCCACCTGTTTAGTTGATCATGGCAATATTGCTTCGCGCTCGGATTTGGGCAGATAGTGAATACCAGTGAAGCATCCTGGTCGAGATTGAAAACGCGAGATGCATCACGGTGATTCTTCGACTCTGTCATAGAGCTTGAACTAGGCAATAGATGAGTAGATCGAGGGGGTCCAACATCGAGCGCATCTAATCACGACTTAAAGGACCGGCCACGATCCGAAATCGGAATCAACCCTCGTTTCCTTACTGGCTGGAATGAAACCGCGCCAGCGCTCGGGGTCAGACGGTGCACTGTTAGTCCGCAGCTCCATCCACCCAGATGCCCCGGGTGTCGATGACTGCCTCGCGGTCACTCTCACCTAGCTGAAGAGGCGTGTGGTCGCGGAATTCGGCATGGTCAACAAGAAGCACCAGAACGTTGGAGTTCTCGAGGGCGAAACTAGTGTCCACTAGGTCTACATTCGAGCGGTTCAAGGAATCCGGGAGGTGGCGAATGTTTGGTTCCACAACGTTGATTCTCGCATCCGGGTATTTGTCAGCAACTCGGATCGCAATGTCGAGCGCCGGCGACTCTCGAAGATCGTCAATGTCCGGCTTGAACGCTAGGCCAAAAAGCGCGATCTTAGGGTCGTCACGGAGTCCCTCTACAGCGGTGTCAATCTTCTGCAGAACCCATGTGGGTTTGCCGTCATTGACCTCGCGAGCTGTCCGAATAAGGTTTGAAGTCTGCGGAGCGGTGGACACAATGAACCATGGGTCGACGGCGATGCAGTGTCCTCCCACTCCTGGCCCTGGCTGGAGAATGTTTACACGCGGATGATGGTTTGCTAGGTCAATGAGTTCCCAAACGCTGATTCCAAGATCGTCACAGATCAGTGACAGCTCGTTAGCAAATGCGATGTTGACATCGCGGAACGAGTTCTCGGTGAGTTTTGCCATTTCGGCTGTCCGATCATTTGTCTGGAGCAACTCACCATCGCAGAAAGAGGAATAGATCTGAATCGCGCGTCGGGTTGCCTCTCGTGACATTCCGCCGACAATACGATCATTTGTCCGAAGCTCTTCCATGGCTTTCCCTGGGAGAATGCGCTCCGGGCAGTGAGCGAAGTGAACTACCGGTCGTGACTCCTCAATCTCATCGGTGCCTAACCCCAAATCTGGACGGAGCTCGAGCAAGCGGTGCGCCATCTTCTCTGTGGTGCGCGGGGGAGAAGTGGACTCGAGCACAATGAGCTCGTTGCCCTTCAGCTTAGGCGCGATGGATTCGACTGCCGAGTAAATAAACTTCATATCGACATCGTGTTCGTCAGTAAACGGTGTAGGAACCGCGACGATATAGGCATCTGCTTCAGGCATCTGTGTCGTAGCCTTGAAGCGACCGCTTTCTAAGGCTTCATGGAGGGCTTCTTCAAGACCGGGCTCGACGATGGGCACCTGTCCGTGGTTAACGGCATCTACCTTGTCTTGCATGACGTCTACACCTGTGACGGTGAGGCCGCTGTTAGCCATGACAACAGCAGTGGGAAGGCCAATGTAGCCGAGTCCAACGAATGCTACGTGTTGCGACATTTCAGATAGTCCTTATCTAAGCACTGGAGATAACAGGTATCTTTGGGTGATACTAGCTGATGGGCAAACTGATGGAGACACCGAGTTCATGCAGCGAAGTCGTCAGTCGGTAGCTGGCGTCAAATATGAACTCGATAGGGAAATCTCCCAAGTGGATAGAAAACGTCGGCAAGCATTTGAGCTCGCCTTGAATGGGGGCCTGGCAAAGCGGCTGAACGCATCCAATCGGCAGTTGATCTTGATGTCGACCCGCAGCTCAAAGGGTAGCTTTTGGAGGAGAAAGCGACCTACCAAGAGACGGTTGATGAGATCGTTGCTGATAACACTCTTCTCGGAGCTTTCAAACGAAACAGGGCGTGTGTGAAGCCGAGACTTGCGAATTCGAGAATCGCAGACGCACCTTCGGTCAGCGGTCAGGTGGCAAAAGCGTCTGAGTATCTCCGAATGGAGTTCCCTGACTCCAAGGATCTAGAAATCCAGGCAGCTAGCTTCAAGGGCGGAATCAAGTGGGGAGTTCCTGAAACCGCCGATGCAAGTGAGAATTTGGTCGAAGAAGTCGGATTCTTTCTAGGGTTTGATTCAAGACGTCCGGAGCGGGATGACCGAGACGGAGGCCGGATAATCTATGGATCACGGATGGACGTGCCTTCGTTATAGAGCTAAAGACTGCAGTCGAGAGAGAATCGCCTCAAATCATTAAAACTGAGGCGGGGCAACTTCTGTCATCAATACAGTGGTTTAGAAATAGGTTTCCCGGTTTTCCGGAACCAACTCCCGTACTGATACATCCCGCCAAAGAGATGCATCAAATGGCAAATCTTTCCACAAATACGCGAGTAGTAGATAAAGAGGCATTTGAAAAGCTGGCAGACCGAATCGCTGATTTTGGAAAGGAAGCGGCCGACCAACACTTGCTTGGGAGCCACGCTGCAATGCAAGGGGCATTGCAACGTTACAAATTAACCGCGGACGCTTTGTTTCACTCCAAAGATGGTCGACGATGAACGGCTTGTTAGAGCGAGTATTCATGCTGGTGCGTTGGCGCGGGCGGGCGCATGCGCGCACGGTGGTGGACGTGCTGGAGGGGGTGCGGGAGGTTTTGGTGACGTTTGTGACGAGAAGCAAGCCGGCGGATCTGCCGTACCCGTGAGTGGAGTCTGGGAGTGCCGAGGCCGACGAGGTGTTGGTGCGTGCCGGGTTGGTTGTGGTGGCGACTTCTGCGGGGAACCTTTGGTCGTCGATAGGCAGTTGCGAGCTGATGCGACCGTGCTTGCTGTGAAGTGTCCCAGGTTTTGTTCCGTTTGA
>NZ_KV787933.1:0-93969 GCF_001807155.1 Corynebacterium sp. HMSC05C01
CACCGCACCGGCCTGCGGATGAAACGCCGCTACTTCCAACGCATCACCGAACTGGGCGGCGAGAAACTCCGCACCGGTCATGGTGGTGCCATCGGTCATGGCCAAGAGCACATCATCACCATTGCCATCCAGGATGCACAGGTAATCCGGCAGCGGCACCAACACAGTGGGACGTGGCGCTGCGGTTGCGACCTTGCCCTCGCCGAAGAAGATCCCAATCAAATTCTCGGCAATCTGGGGTGCAGCCGGACGCTCCTGATCAATCCCTAAACGCCCGGCATGCTCCATGTCGGAGATCTCACGCTCGTCATAGGTCAAATGCAGTGTGCGCTTGCCGTTTCGCGACGGGCCGAACTTCGCCGCATCCACCGCCGGTGTCTTATCCGCCGGCACCAACGTGCGGGCTGCAGCCTCAATCGCCCGGTAGCCACCTTCGACCTCAAGCAGGGCAAGGCGCAGCGCCCACCGCTGGGACGCATCCTTGACCGGTGCGATGCGACGCTCGATCAACACCAGCTCGTCGAGGGAGAAACCCCGCGCTAAAGAACTGGCTGTCTTTTGCTTGCGGGTGAACTTGGTGCGCCCGAAGTACACGTCGCGCAGCCGCGCCCAGGCTCGCGCACGATCGGGTGCAAAGCCCGAGGCGAGTGCAACCTCAAGGTCGAAGTCAGCCAGCGTCTCCAACGCTGCGGCCGACATCGCCTGCACTAACACCTCGAACGAATTCATGCCCAAGACGCTAGACCAAACTCGCAACCCACCTCTGCGAGCCTGTGAAATTTACAAAAACGCCCCTGTGGATAACCCCTAAGGCACCTGGTAGGCGAGGTCGCGGGCGTCGGTGACGAGCATCTTGCCCGGCGCGTGACAGATTGCCAGATCGGGCTTCGACGACATCACAATCGACTGCGGCGTGACCCCACACGCCCAGAACACCGGCACGGTGCCCGCGGGGATGTCCACGGCGGAGCCGAAGTCGGGCGTATCAAGGTCGTCGATACCGATCGCGGCCGGATCCCCCACGTGCACGGGGGCACCGTGCACGGCTGGGTAGCGCGACGTGATCCGTACCGCATCGGAAACCTGCGACGCCGGAATCGGCCGCATGGAGACGACCATCTTGCCGGAGAACACGCCGGCTGGCTCGCAGTCGATGTTGGTCATATACATCGGCACGTTGCGCCCCTGCTCGATGTGCGCCACGGGCACCCCGTTGTCCAGCAGGGCCGCCTCGAAGGTGAAGGAACAGCCGATAAGGAATGCGACGGTGTTGTCGGTCCAGTATTCGGTGGCGTTGAGGGGCTCGTCGATAAGCGAGCCGTCCTTGAACACTCGGTAGGCGGGAATGTCGGTGCGAATATCGCCACCCGCGAGTAGCGACGACTCCACCTGCCCCGGCTCCAACACCCCCAGGATCGGACACGGCTTCGGGTTGCGCTGCGCGAACAGCAAGAAATCGAATGCGTACTTCTTATCCAGCGCGATCAGGTTGGCTTGGGCGTAACCAGCGGAAAAGCCCGCCGTCGTCGGCACATCGGTGGTGCGGAACAACGCGCGGGCTTGCGCTGGGGTCATAGAGGCAGGCTGCATGCCCTTCAGACTACGCCCACAGTGTGGGCAAGGTGCTGATGGAGCTCCAACCCATCCAAGCGCAACCGACAAGCGTGATGGCGCCAAGGACCAGCATCCACATCGGCGGCTTGTAGCCACGCAGCAGGTCCTTGCGGAAGAAACCGACGTAGAGGACGACGGCGAAACCGATCGGCAGGATCAGACCGTTGAAGGCGCCTGCGAAGATGAGGAGCTTCTGCGGTGCAGAGCCAACGAACAGGTAGATAACGGTGGAGATGACGATGAAGCCGACGGTGAGCCAGCCGCGCTTCTTCGGGTCGAAGCCCTGCTTGGTCAAAAACGAGATCGAGGTAAACGATGCGCCGATGACCGAGGACAGGCCCGCGGCCCACAGGACGAGGCCGAACATGCGGCGTCCCATGTCGCCTGCGGCTTGGTAGAAGACGTCTGCCGCGGTGTTGTCTTTGGACAGAGCAACGCCCGTAGCGACGACACCCAGCACCGCGAGGAACAACAGCACGCGCATGATGCCGGTGACGATGATGCCGGTGACCGAGGAGCGGGAGATGTAGTCGAGGTTTTCGGGGCCGGTGTGGCCGGCGTCGATAATCCTGTGCACGCCGGCGAACACGATGTAGCCGCCGACGGAACCGCCGATGAGTGTGGTGATGACCTTGAAGTCCACGGCGTCCGGGGCGACGGATTGGCGCATCGCCTCCGCTACTGGCGGGTTTGAGGAGATGGCGACGTAGAGCATGAGCAGGATCATCAGTGCGCCGAGGATGCCGACGAGGACGTCGAGGGCGGCGCCGGCGCGCTTCCAGAGGAACACGCAGATGGCGATGATGGCGGAGATGGCGCCACCGATCTTCGGGTCGACGGTGTCGCCGGTAAGCGCTTGGACGCCGAGGCCGGTGCCGGCAATGTTGCCGATGTTAAAGACGAGTCCGCCGATGCCGACGAGGATGGCCAGGAACCAGCCGAGGCCCGGCAGCACCGCGTTGGCAAGTTCGCTGGCGCGCAGGCCGGAAACGCCGAGGATGCGCCAGACGTTCAATTGGATGACGATGTCCACGATGATGGACAGCAGGATGGCGAACGCGAACGCCGCGCCCATCTGGACCGTGAAGACGGAGGTTTGGGTGAGGAAGCCCGGCCCGATGGCGGAGGTGGCCATCAGGAAGATGGCGCCGACCATGGGGCCGATGCCTCGTGCCGCTGCTGGCGGCTTGGTGGGTACGTCGGCTGCGGTTGAGCCGCCGGTGTTGGGGTTTGGAGCGGTCACGGGGGCACTCCTTTCAATGACGGGGAATGTGACGTGGGTGATATTAGGGCATAAAAGCGCCCTGGGTGACACCTCGTCACACATCGTCACACCCGGATTACCCCTAATTGACCTTGAACTCCGCCATGGTGTCCCATTCGGTCTTGCCTTCGATGAGGGTGTTGATGATGGTCGGGGTTTCCTTCAGGATCGTCGGGAAGAATTCCTGCGCGGCCTTGAAGTGGTCGGAGTTGACGTGGGCTTCGGCGGCGTCGTCGTGGAATGCTTCGATGAGCAGGTATTCGTCGGGGTTGTCTTCGTTGCGGTACCAGTCGAAGAAGATGTTGCCTTCTTCGGCGCGGGAGGCGTCGGTGAAGTCTTTGACCAGTTCGCGGAAGTTGTCGACGTGTTCGGGCAGGGGCTTGAATCGTACGTTGATCAGAATCATGCGCCCCACCCTAGCCTTCAAGCGTTTCGCCCAACTCGAGCCACTCCATCTCGAGTTCCTCGCGGGTGTCTTTCGCTGCGGTGAGCTCTTTGGTTTTGGCCCCGATGGCGTCGAAGTCGCCGGCCTCGGACAGGGCGGTGATGTCGGCCTCGAGTGCTTCTGCCCGCTCGCTTTCCTTGGCGATCTTGCGCTCCAGAGACTTCATCTGCTTTTGGATCTCGCGCTCTTCCTGCGAACTGAGACCCTTTTGCTTGTCGACGACCTCCTGCCCCCGCTCCCCCAAATCCAACGGTCCGGTCGCGGTGTCCTCGGCTGCCCTGCGGTCCAGGTACTGCTGGATGCCGCCGGGCAGATTGGTTAAGGTGCCGTCGCCGAACAGGGCGTAGGTGGTGTCCGCGATGCGTTCGATGAGGTAGCGGTCGTGGGAGATCACCACGAGTGTGCCTGGCCAGGAGTCGAGGAGGTTTTCCAGCTCTTGGAGGGTGTCGATGTCGAGGTCGTTGGTGGGCTCGTCGAGAAGCAAGATGTTCGGCTCGGCCATGAGCACGCGTGTGAGTTGGAGGCGACGGCGTTCGCCGCCGGAGAGGTCGCGCACGGGGGTGCGTTGGCGTTTCGGGGAGAAGCCGAGACGTTCGGCGAGTTGGGAGGCGGACATTTCGCCTTTGCCGAAGGAGATGTAGGTGGCGACGTCCTCGACGGCGTCGATGACGCGGCGCTCAGGGTCGAGGTCGTCGAGTTCCTGGCGCAGCCAGCCGATGCGTGCGGTTTGGCCTTCGATGCGTTTACCCGCGGCGAGTGGGTATTCGCCGGCAAGCGTGCGCAGCAAGGTGGTTTTGCCGGAGCCGTTGACGCCGACAAGTCCGATGCGCTCTCCGGGTGCGAGGCGCCAGGTGAGGTGGTCGACGAGTGTGCGGCCGTCGGGGGCGTCGATGCGTGCGTCTTCGAGTTCGATGACGACACGGCCTTGGCGTTGCTTGGAAAACGCCATGAGTTCGACGGTGTCGCGCGGCGGCGGGACGTCTTTGATCAGGGCTTCTGCGGCTTCGATGCGGTAGCGCGGCTTCGATGTGCGTGCGGGTGCGCCGCGGCGTAGCCACGCGAGTTCCTTGCGGGCGAGGTTTTGGCGGCGCTGCTCGATGGCGTCGGCCTGGCGGGCACGTTCGGCGCGCGCGAAGGTCCAGTCGTTGTAGCCACCTTCGTAGACATCGACGGTGCCGTCGTGGACTTCCCAGGTCAGGGTGGCCACGGTGTCGAGGAACCAGCGATCGTGCGTGACGACGACCACCGCCACCTTGCGCGACAACAAATGGTCAGCGAGCCACTGCACGCCTTCGACGTCGAGGTGGTTGGTCGGCTCGTCGAGCACGACCAGGTCGAGGTCCTGCACGAGTGCCGCGGCGAGGTTCACGCGGCGACGCTCGCCACCAGAGAGGTTGCCTACCGGGGTGTCCAGGCCGAGCTCGGCCACACCGGTGCCCTGGAGGACCTCGCGCACCTTGGCGTTAGAAGCCCACTCGAAGGTTTGCAGTCCGAGCGGTTCGACGACGGCTTGGCCGACGGTGAGGGTCTCGTCGAGGTCGAAACGCTGGGTGACCACTGCCATGCGCAGGCCCGAGTTGTGGGAGACGCGGCCCGCGTCCGGCTTCTCGATGCCGGTGAGCACTTCAAGCAGGGTGGTTTTGCCGCCGCCGTTGACGCCGACGATGCCGATCCGGTCGTTGGTTTGCACGCCGAGGGAGACACCGTCGAGCAGGGTTTTCAGCCCCCACGTTTTGGAGACGTTTTCAAGGTTGATCAGGTTAGCCATATCGGGTGCATAGTCTACGCACCCTGCCTAATCGGCGGTCTCGAGCACCGCGCCGCGGTCGGGTCCTTCGGCGACGAAGATCTCGTAGCCCTCGAATCGCTCCGCCAAGTGTTCGGCGACCCATTGGGCGTGCTCGAGGCTTTCGCACAGCACCGCGACCGTAGGTCCCGAGCCGGACACCATTGCACGCAGGCCTGCTTCGCTTGCGACGTCGATAAGCCGCTTAAGTTGCGGGCGCATCGTCAGCGCTGCAGCGTCGAGGTCGTTGTGCAGCGCCTCCGCCACCCGCGTGGCGTTACCCGAGGTCAACGCCTGGGACAGGCCCGCGGTGTTGAGGTGTGGGACGAGGGCTGGGTTGCCGTGGCGGAGGTCGTCGAGAAGCGAAAATGCTCCGCCGGTGGAAATACCCACCTTGGGGTTGACGAACACCCAGTTCAAACGGCCGCGCGACAGCATTTCGACGAGTTCATCACCCCGGCCGGTACCGAGTGCTGTGCCGCCCATGAGCGAAAACGGCACGTCGGCACCGAGCGACGCTGCCAACTCGTGCAACGTCTCGGGCGGGAGCGGCTCGCCATGGTCGGCCAGCAGCGCGTTCGCGGCGACAAGCGCTGCGGCAGCATCTGCGGAACCGCCCGCCATCCCGCCGGCAACGAAGACGTGCTTGGCCACTTCGATGTGGACCTCCGGAAGGGCGACCCCGGCACGCTCAGCAACTGCGTTGACCGCGCGCCACGCCAGGTTGGTTGGCCCGTCGATGCTCTCTTCCGGCTCGTCGACGTAAAACGTGGTCTGCATGGAGCGCACGATGGGGCCCTCGGTGAGCGTGTCGGAGGCGATAATCGTGACCACTTCGCGGCGGTCCACGGCGTGGAAGACGCTGACCAGGTCGTGATAGCCGTCGGCGCGGGCCTCCCCTACTCCGAGGTGGAGGTTGACCTTGCCTGGTGCGGAGGCGACGTACTTACGCATGGCCTAACTGTACAAAGTCGGCCACGGTAAGTTTTTCACCACGCAGGCCTGGGTCGATTCCCGCTGCGCGCAGTGCTACTTCGGCGTTTGTGGGCGAGCCGTAGATGCCCGCAAGTGTGGAGCGAAGCGTCTTGCGGCGTTGCGCGAAGGCGGCGTCCACGATCGGGAAGACGCGCTCGCGGAGTTCGCGCGGGTTGTCGTCGTTGACGTCGATGCGCACGAGCCCCGATTCGATGTTCGGCGCGGGCCAGAAGACGTGCTTGCCAATCGTGCCGGCGCGCGAGACGTCCCCGTAGAACGCAGCTTTGACACTCGGCACGCCGTAGATCTTGGAGCCGGGCACCGCGGCGAGGCGGTCGGCGACTTCCTTTTGCACCATGACCAGCACGCGCCTGATCGTGGGGAACTCCTCCAGCAGGTGCAACAGCACTGGCACGGAGACGTTGTACGGCAGGTTGGCCACCAGCGCGGTTGGTGCGACGTTGAGGTCTTCGCGGCGCACCTTCAACGCGTCGGTATTGATGACGGTGAGGCGCTCTGCGTACTCGGGCGCACGCGCCTGAACGGTTGCCGGTAGACGTCCCGCCAGACGTGGGTCGATCTCAAGCGCGACGACCTGCGAGACCGTATCCACAAGCCCGAGGGTGAGCGAGCCCAGGCCAGGGCCGACCTCGACGACGACGTCGTCGGGTGAGAGTTCTGCGGCGCCGACGATCATGCGCACGGTGTTTGGGTCGTGCAGGAAGTTCTGCCCCAGTTTCTTCGTGGGGGTGACGTCGAGTTCTGCCGCGAGTTCGCGGATCTCGGCCGGGCCGAGCAGTTGCGCGCCGGCCATTTAGCGCAGGCCCAGACGGGCGGTGCAGGCAGGCCACGCGCCCCAACCTTGGGCGGCCTGGGTGCGCTCGGCGATGGCGATCTGCTGTTCGCGGGTGGCCAGGTCGGCGGTCGGCGCGAAGGCGGTGCCGCCGTAGGCGGCCCAGGTGCCTGGGTTGAACTGCAGGCCACCGTGGTAGCCGTTGCCGGTGTTGATGGACCAGTTGCCGCCGGATTCGCAGGCTGCGATCGCGTCCCAGACGGAACCGTTAGCCACGGCAGGGGCTGCCGCGCCAGTGTTGCCCGTCTGTTTGGTGCCACGCGCGATGACGGCGGGCTTGCCCTTCTTGGTTTCCTTCTCCTCGGCAACGCCTTCGGATTCGACAACACCGTTGACGGTCACGGTGCGGTGGATGATCTGCTTTTCGCCCTGCACGCCTTCTTCGCGGACTTCTTCGGTGCCTTCGTCGAGGGTGTCGTCGTCAATGTATTCGGCGGGTTCTTCCACCGCGACGGTCTCTGGGCGGTCGATGGTGTTGACGCGGTCGAGGACGATTTCCATGCCCGGCACGATCGCGTCGGCGAGCGCATGGTTCAAACGGTCGTCGCTATCGAAGGTGACGCCACGCGCGGAGAGCAGGTCGCCGACGGTTTTGGCTGCGGCGGAAACGTAGGTGAGGTTGCCGCCGTCGCGAAGTGCCACGATCTTCGGTGTGGTCACGTCCACGTTGAGGCCTTCGGTGACCGTCTCGTCGCGGTCGATGTCCACGCCCGCGGCGGAGGTAACGCCGGCTTCCTCAAGCAGTTCGCCGACGGTGCTGGCGGTCGAGGTGATCTGCTGGGCAACACCGTCGACGACGACGGCGACCGGCTTGGCGGTGCGCACGGTGACGGTATCGCCACGCGAGATCTTCTCCCCCGGCGCCGGGTAGACGAGGTCCTGCGGGTCAACGTCAACGCCTGCGGACTGCAGCACGCCTGCGACGTCGGCGGCGTAGGTGCGGACGTTGGTCTCCTCACCGTTGACATCCACGGTGATCTGCTTCTGGGACGCCAGCGCGGTGCCCGCGCCACCGACGAGCACGGCGCCGGCGACAGTGCCAACCGCGACGCGTTTCGCGGCGGAGTTCTTCGGGTTGATCCGCTTGATCTGACGAGACATTCGCGCTTCCTCCGAGGGGTTAACGTAAAGCAACTTCGGTAACAATACGGTAACGCCCGCCGGGACACAAGGACCGACGCGCACTAATGTTCCAGGTCACACCCCGTAGACTCGCGAAAACGTCTCACTGATATCACGTGCCACATCGGCCACATCCATGTCGCGAACTTCAGCCAATACCTTCGCGGTGTGGCCGATAAGCGATGGCTCGTTGCGCGCACCGCGGAACGGCTCCGGCGTCATGTACGGCGCGTCGGTCTCCACCAACAACTGGCCGGCAGGTGCCAAGCGGGCGGCTTCGCGCAGTTCCTCGTTGCGCTTGAACGTGACGTTGCCGGCGAAGCTCAGCACGTAGCCACGCTCGATCGCCTCGCGTGCAACGTCCAGTTGCGAGGAGAAGCAGTGCAAAATGACGTGTTCGGGGCGCGGGGCGTCGTCGAGGATCCGCATCATCTCCTCGTCGCCTTCGCGGTTGTGGATCATCAGCGCCTTGCCCGACTCGCAGGCCAGGTCGATGTGCCAGCGAAACGCTTCCTCCTGCACCTCCAGGGGCGCGGTGCGCTCCGCGTCGTGTTTGAGCCAGTACGTGTCGATGCCGGTCTCCCCCACTGCCACGCAGCGCGCGTCGGCGGCCATGGTCTGTAGGCGGGCGCGGGCGTCGTCGTCAAGTTCATGCGCCCTGGTCGGGTGGATCGCGCACGCAGCAAACACGCGCTCGTTGAGATGTGCGGCCTGAAGCGCCAGTTCGGCTTCGTCGAGGCCGTCGCCGACGGTGCAGATGCGCTTGACCCCGGCAGCTACGGCACGCTGGACAAACGCGTCGATCTCTTCCGCGGTGCGCGCCCCGCAGGACGCGAGGTGCGTGTGTGCATCGACAAGACCTTCGATCGGTTCGGCGGGCACGGGAGTGGGACGTGGCTTCTTTTTGCTCATACGATGCACCCTATGGCATTTGAAGACATTGACTCAGCCACCCGCACCCAAATTGAGGCCGACCTGGCGGAAGCCGCCGGGCGTGGCATCAACGGTTCCCCGGCGGATATCGTCGCCTCGTTCGAGGAGGAACTTGCCGATTACCTGGCGCTTCCCCGCGATGTGCAGCGTGCATTTCCTCGCGGCGACACCGCCCGCATCTACGGCACCGCACTCGGCGAGGCGCTCGTGCGGGAGGGCTTTTCGTGGCAATTGCTTATCGACGACTACGGCACCGATCTTGTCGTCGTCAAAAATCCCGGCGGCGCGGACGAGAAATACACCGCCCCGCTCGTCGTTGTAGACCAGCGCTTTGAAGACGAAGAACCCGGCAAACTCACCGGGTTCCTCAACCAGTTTCTCTAGGACTACTTCTGCACCGGCGCCCACTCTGGGCCGGTCTCGCCGAGTTCAGGATCGAGCTTGGCGATCAGCGGCTGCGGCTTAGCCAATTCGGTGCCCGGGGTGACCTCCACGCGCTGCCACACGGCTTGCTGCTGGGTGTAGTCACCGGTGATGGTCAGGTACTTCTGGCCCTTCTCCGGAAGGCCGACGCCGACGAGGTCGAAGTCGGCGTCGTCGACAATCTCCTCGATGCGCGGCTCAGCAGCCCACACACCACTGCGACCGAGAGTCTCGTGGACCTTCTGGGCGGTGTGCGGCAGGAACGGGGTGAGCATGGCGTTGCAGTCCGACACCACCTGCAGCGCGGTCCACAGCACGGTGGCCAGACGCTCACGCTGGGACTCGTCCTTAGCCAGCTTCCACGGCTCCTGCTCGGCGATGTAGGCGTTCGCTTCACCAACGACGTGCATGATCTTGGTGATCGCGTTCTTGAACCGAGCCTCGCTCAGGTCCGCACCGGCGGTAGCAAAGGTTTCTTCCGCAAGGTTCAGGATGCGCTCGTCGGACGCCTCCAGCGGGCCCGGCGCGGGCACCTGGCCGAAGTTCTTGTGCGCCATGGACACGGTGCGGTTGACCAGGTTGCCCCAGCCGTTGGCCAGCTCGTTGTTCACGCGACGGACGAACTCGTCCCAGGTGAAGTCGGTGTCGTTGTTCTCCGGGCCTGCGACTGCGATGAAGTAGCGCAGCGGGTCCGGGCCGAACTCCTTGAGGAAGTCCTTGACGTAAATGACCACGCCCTTCGACGAGGAGAACTTCGAGCCCGACATGGTGAGGAACTCAGAAGAGACAACCTCGGTGGGCAGGTTGAGCTCGCCAAGACTGTGTACCTCGCCGCCCTTGGAGCCCTTGCCCGCGTAGCCAAGCAGCTCCGCCGGCCAGATCTGGGAGTGGAAGGTGATGTTGTCCTTGCCCATGAAGTAGTAGCCCTCGGTGGCTGGGTCCTGCCAGAAGTCCTTCCAGGCCTCCGGCTTGCCAATGTTGTGAGCCCACTCGATGGAGGCAGACAAGTAACCGACGACGGCGTCGAACCAGACGTAGAGCTTCTTCGACGGGTTGTCCTGCCAGCCCTCTACTGGGATCGGGATGCCCCAGTCGATGTCGCGGGTCATGGCGCGCGGACGCATGTCCTCGAGCAGGTTCAGGGAGAATTTCAGCACGTTCGGGCGCCAGTCCTCGCGGGTGGACAGCCACGCCTCGAGTGCGTCGTGGAGCGACGGCAGGTCGAGCATGTAGTGCTCAGTCTCGACGAACTCCGGGGTCTCGCCATTGATCTTGGATACCGGGTTGATCAGGTCTGCCGGGTCCAGCTGGTTGCCGCAGGTGTCGCATTGGTCACCGCGGGCATCGGTTGCGCCACAGATTGGGCAGGTGCCCTCGATGTAGCGGTCCGGCAGTGTGCGGCCCGTCGACGGGGAGATCGCCCCCTTGGTGGTTTCCTTCACCATGTAGCCGTTAGCGTCCAACCCGCGGAACAGTTCTTGGACCACCGCGTAGTGGTTGCGGGTGGTGGTGCGGGTAAACAGGTCGTAGGATAGGCCAAGGCCTGCGAGGTCTTCGACGATCTGCTTGTTGTAGCGGTCCGCTAATTCCTTGACGCTGACGCCTTCCTTATCCGCCTGGACCAACAGCGGGGTGCCGTGTTCGTCGGTGCCGGAGACCATAAGCACGTTCTTGCCGGACATTCGCTGGTAGCGGGCGAAGACATCGGAGGGGACGCCGAAGCCGGCGACGTGTCCGATGTGGCGCGGGCCGTTTGCGTACGGCCAGGCCACACACACAAGAACGTTCTGGGTGGAATCAGCAGCAGTCATGGCTCCCAGCATAAGTTATGGCCCCGCTAAGCAATGAAACTGCTCCGCGGGGCCAGCAACGAAGGTGCGAAACGCTACGCGTTAGTTCTTCGCGCGCGGCTTCAGCATCTTCTTCATTTGCTCGCGACGTGCGTCGAGTTGCGCTTGGTCGCGGTGCATGCGGCGCTCGATAGCCAGCTGGCGGGCGAAGCGCTCGTGTTCCTTCTTATCCAGGTAAATGGTGTCGTTGGACATGTCCTTCACAATCGCGAACATGAGCGCGATAAGGATGAACAGGAACGGTGTTGCGGCCACGATGGTGACGGACTGCAGAGAGTTCAGCGCGTCAGCACCACCGGAGATCAGCAGGGTCAGACCGACGAATGCGGTAGCCACGCCCCACATAGCGGCCAGCCACGGCTTGGCTTCGGTCTTGCCGGACTGGGTCATGGACGCCATCACGGTCGAGGCCGAGTCTGCGGAGGTAATAAAGAAGGTACCCAGCAGCAACAGGGCGAACACGCCGACAACGTAGCCGCCCGGCAGGGCGTGCAGCAGGTTGAACAGCTGTTCCTCGTTGGAGCCGCCGCCGACGATGGACTGGCCATCCTGCTCCATCTTGATGGCGGTGCCGCCGAAGATGGCGAACCATACGGTGGACAGGCCAGCCGGGACGAGCAGGACGCCGAGGCAGAACTCGCGCACGGTGCGGCCGCGGGAGATGCGAGCCAGGAACGTACCGACGAACGGCGACCAGGAGATCCACCACGCCCAGTAGAAGATGGTCCAGCCGGAGAGGAAGTCACCAGCCTGGCCGTCGGAGCTCTCTGCGGTGCGGGCTGCCATTTCGAAGAAGTTCTGCAGGTAGTTACCAAATGCGGTCGGCAGCATGTTCAGCTGCGCAACGGTCGGGCCGAAGACAAAGACGAAGATCGCCAGGATCGCGGCGATGACCATGTTGGCGTTGGACAGCCACTGGATGCCCTTGGACACGCCTGACATTGCGGACAGCAGGAACGCCAGGGTCAACACGGAGACAATACCGATAGTCAGCTTGGTGGATGGGTTGTCCACGAAGCCGGACGCCTCCAGGCCGGAGCTGATCTGCAGCGCGCCAAGGCCCAGGGAGCAGGCGGTGCCGAAGATGGTGGCGAACACAGCGAACGCATCAATGAGACGACCGAGCCAGCCGTCAGCACCCTTCTGTCCGATCAGCGGGATGAAAGCGCTCGACAGCAGCTGCTTGCGGCCAAGGCGGAACGTCGAATACGCAATGGCCAGGCCGAGAATGGCGTACACAGCCCACGGGTGCAGCGTCCAGTGGAACATGGTCTGTGCCATGGCAGCGCCTACTTCACGTTCGTTGTGGCCGGGTACGCCGTCGAGGTACATCGCCAGTGGTTCTGCGGCGCCGTAGAACATCAGGCCGATGCCCATGCCGGCGGCGAACATCATGGCGATCCATGAAGTGGTCTTAAATTCTGGTCGCTCGTCTGCGGTGCCGAGGCGAATGGTGCCGAAGTTCGACGCCGCAATCACGATGACAAAAATGACAAAAATGGTGCCGCCGAGGACGAATGCCCAGCCCAGGTTGTCAATCACCCAGGTGAAGGCGGCATCGGCGAAGTTGGAAAAGCTGTCGGGGGCAGCCAGGCCCCAGCCGACAATTGCCGCGACAATAATGGCCAACGGAATGACAATGCCCCAGTTCACTGGGGCATCTTCTGCATCCGCGGCACGCTCCATGCGCTCTTCCGGGTCGACGTAGTCCGTCGCAACGCCGTCGCGGTCGGCGTCGAGCAGCGCAGCAAGTTCGCTGGCTGCAGAAGTTTCTTGGGGTGCGTATTGATCAGTGCTCTGCGTCTCCGCATCGGGATCGTGTGGATCCCTTTGTGAGTCTCGCTGAGACATACGGTTACTCCTTTGAAGTTTTCAGGTGTTTAAAAGTGCCCAAGCAGGCTAACGTAAATAACACCTTTGTGCTAACCGAGTTGTCGCGAGAACTTACTCAACCGCGCGCAGCGAGCGCAGCATCATACAGGTCCCCTACTTTCACGCCGTGCGCTTTGGCGACCTGTTTCGCAGCGTCCTTCATACGCTCGCCCTTTTCGACGAGCTCAAGCACCTTCCCCACCAAATCTTCCGCTTCCGGCTGCTTCGGCTCCCCGCCTTCGATCACAAGCGTGATCTCCCCGCGCACGCCGTCCGCGGCCCACTCGGCAAGTTCCGCTAGGGTGCCGCGCTTGACCTCTTCGTAGGTTTTGGTCAGCTCCCGGCACACCGCGGCGCGGCGTGTACCGCCGAGGACGTCGGCGGCGTCGTCAAGCAACTGCGCGATGCGGTGCGGGGATTCGAAACAGCAGACGGCGCGGCGCTCGTCGATAAGAGTTTCCAGCCAGGCCCGGCGCGCACCGGCCTTGCGGGGCACGAAGCCGTCGAAGATGAAGTGGCCGACGTTGAGCCCGGACAGCGCGAGTGCCGTGGTTACCGCAGACGGGCCCGGGATACAGGTCACGGGGATGCCGGCGTCGTGGGCGGCGGCGACGATCGAATGCCCTGGGTCGGAAACAATCGGCATGCCGGCATCCGTGACGACGAGGACGGTACCGGTGCGGGCGGCGTCGAGAAGCTCACGCGAACGCGCGTCCTCGTTGTGGTCGAAGTTGGACACCACACGCCCGGTGATCTCCACACCGAGTGCCGCAGCCAGCGCGCGGGTGCGACGCGTGTCCTCCGCAGCGACGATATCGGCCCGACCAAGGGCCTGCACGAGCCGTGGAGAGGCGTCCCCGATGTTGCCCAGCGGTGTGGCGGCGAGCACCACTCCGGTAGCTGGGAACTGGGTTTCACGATCATGCTCGGCGGACATAAGCCTGAAGCATACGCGTCAGGCGCTAGTATCTTCGTCCGTGACCACTATCGCGAGCACTTCCAACGCCACCCCGGCGTCAGACGAACCAGGCGCGGCGCGCAAAGTCCGCCCGAGCCGACCGGCCCCCACGGCACCCGTATCGGTGCCGTGGACACGCCGCGACACCATCGCCGCCAGCGTGATCGGTGTCCTCGCGCTGTTTACCAGGTTCCTGGGGCTGACCCAGCCGACCAGTTCCGGCACCCCGGTCTTCGACGAGAAGCACTACGTACCGCAGGGTTGGGACATGGTGCGCAGCTCCTTCAACCCGGTACTCGGCGGCATTGAGTCGAACCCGGGCTACGGTCTTGTCGTGCACCCGCCGCTGGGCAAGCAGCTGCTGGCGCTCGGCGAAACCATCTTCGGCTACACGCCTTTGGGTTGGCGCATCATGACTGCCCTGTTCGGCACCGCAGTGGTCGTGTTCGTATTCCTCCTCGCACGGCGCATAAGCCAGTCCACCTCCATCGGTGTGATCGCGGGCATCATCGCGCTTTTCGACGGCGTCCTGCTCGTCGCCGCCAAATTCGGCATGCTGGATATCTTCCAGGTGTTGTTCATCGTCATTGCTGCCTGGACGCTCGCCGGCGATATGCGCGAGGTGCACCACCGCTGGCACGACGCCTGGCTGGCAGGCAAGTTGGATGGCACTGGCCCGTTCGGCCCGCGGATGGGCTTTCGCTGGTGGCGCTTCGCCACCGGTGTCGCCCTTGGTCTTGCGCTGTCGGTGAAGTGGTCAGGCCTGTACTACATCATGTTCTTCGGCCTGCTGTCGTCGTTCTGGGACCTCTACCTGCGCCGCCGCTACGGCGTGGAAAAGCCGGTCGCTGGCACCTTGCTTCGCGACGTCCCAGCCGCACTCGCCTCGATCGTGCTCATCCCGGCACTGCTCTACATCTGGTCCTGGCGCGCCTGGTTCGCATCCGAGACCTCTGTGTACCGCCACTCGCTTGCCGACGGCACCATCGCCGGCTCCGACTGGCCCTGGCTGACAAACCTGCCCGATTCCGTCGCTGGCTGGCTGTACTACCACTTCTCCGTCCTGAACTTCCACGCATCCCTGACCTCCTCGAGTGGGCACTCTCACCCGTGGGACTCCAAGCCGTGGGCATGGCTCGTCTCTGCGCGCCCGATCCTCTACTACTCCGCCACTGACTTGGAGTGCAAGGTCGCCCCGGGCGATGGCACCTGCCGCGAGATGATCTACATGTTCGGCACCCCTGCCATCTGGTGGCTCACCGTGCCAGTCCTGCTCTGGGCGTGCTGGGTCTGGCTGACCCGCAAGGACTTCCGCGTCATCGTTCCGGTGATCGCCTTCGCCGCCGGTTTCCTCCCGTGGCTGGCTGCATTCGACCGCCAGATGTACTTCTTCTACGCCACCGCACTGGTGCCGTTTACGGCGGTGCTGCTTGCGCTGGCGGTGGGCAACCTTGCGAAGAAGGGCAGACCCGTGACGTGGGGGTGGGTCAACAAGGTCGCAGGCTTTGAGATGCGCTGGGGCCAACTCGCTGCCGTGGTCTACATCGCCTTGGTCGCGGCAAGCTTCTTCTACTGGTCCCCGATCTTCTACGGCATGCGCATCCCGGATTCCTACTACGAATCCCTCATGTGGCTGCCGAGCTGGAAGTAACTACAACGGGTTGGCGCCGAGAATGCGCCACGCCCGGCGCACTTCCCCGCCGCGATCCGCGAACCACGTCCACACCAGCGCGATCACGCTGACAAACGGGATGAATACCGCGGCAGGTTCAAACTCACCCGCGCCAAGGACCGCGTCGCGCACCGCGAAGCCGACCGTGAAGGTGAACATCGACCCCACGATCAACAGCACGCCCGGGATCTGACGCGGCTTCCACGCCGTAAACGCCAGCGCGAGCGCCACACCGAGGCGTACAGACGCGCTAGACGCCACCACCGGTTCTTCCCCACCGGCAACGATAAGGCTGATGGCCCACAGCACCCACGCCACCGCCATAGCGAAAAGCAGGGTGCGCCCGATGGCAAGGCCGAAAGCGCGCCGTTGCGAGAGCTTGCGCCATTCGTCGTCCACGCTTGCCAGGATCACCTCTGACAGATCCTGCGGCGGGGCCATCGCGGGACGCTCCTGCGGCACGAACTCATGGGAGAGCACCAGGGCCTGGTCGAGGAAGGCCTGGCACTCATCACAGCTCGCCAGGTGTGCGTCGACGACGGCGTCGTCGAGACCGGCCGGTTCGCCGTCGATACGCGCAGACAGCGCTGTCTGAACTTCCTCGTGGCTAAGCACGCGTTAACACCCCATCCAAACTCGCACGACCGGTGCCGAACACGATGATGATAAACAACGCCGCAGCTAGCACCAGCGGGTACTCGATCCCGGCGTTTTCCACGAAGAACCCGTTATCCAGGTGCACGAAATACCCCGCGGCGAGCACGAGCAGCGTCAGCACCGACGCGACGATCGTAGTGAGCAGCCCCACTGCCAAAAACGCCCCACCGATAAGTTCAGCGGTACCAGTCAGGTATGCGGACAGTTGTGGCTGCGGCACCCCGAGTGCCGCGAAATCGCGCCCGGTTTGCGCCATGCCGGTGTCAAACCAGTGTTGAAACCCGCGGGCGACAAATACGGTGCCGAGGACAAGACGCAAAAGGAGCAGCGCAAAGTCACGTACGGCAGGCCTATTCATGCCAATGAGCGTACCCGTGGAACCGAATGGGGTAGAAACGAGTCCAATAGTTATGAGTGAAAACAAGATGAACGAAACTGACCAACTTCCAGACGCCGCAGGATGGCCCGTCGTCGGCGAAGACGGCCGTGCGCGCCCGCCATGGGCCGCAACCGATCCCCTGCTGCGCGACTACTACGACGCAGAGTGGGGCGACCCCGTACGCGACGAGCGGGGCATGTTTGAACGCGTCTGCCTCGAGGGCTTCCAGGTGGGCTTGTCGTGGCGGTTGATCCTGCAAAAGCGCGATGCGTTCCGCGACGCCTTTGCAAACTTCGACCCGGAGGTGGTCGCGGGCATGAGCATTGAGCATTTGCTTGACGACGACACCTTGATCCGCAACCGCCGCAAACTCCAAGCCGCCGTGACCAACGCCAAGGCAACACTTGCCCTGCGCGAGGAGGGCACGCACCTGGGCGAGTTCATCTGGTCCTACAAGCCGGAAACAACCCCTGCCCCGCGCACGATGGCGGAAGTCCCGACACAATCCGACGAGTCTGCACAGTTAGCCAAGGATCTGAAGAAGCGGGGGTTCACCTTCGTCGGACCGGTGACCATGTACGCGCTGATGGAGTCCACCGGCATCTTGGACACGAACCTCATCGGCACGTGGAAGCGTGGCAGATCCGGAGTGTGGGACTAGTCGTCGTCCATTTCGGCGAAGGCGTCCTCGACCGAGTCGTACTCCTCGCGGGAGGCCTCCCACACTTCCTTCGCCGCCGAAAAGTTCACCGCGGCGATGATCGCGCCGACGATGATGTCGAACCACGCGGTGTGCCACACGAAGGTCAGCAATCCCGCGACGATGATGAGCACGTTGGCCAACGCGTCGTTGCGTGCCGCGAGCCACGCGCCGGTGGCAAGCGACGAGCCTTCGTCGCGCAGCCGCAGCAGGATCACGGCACAGATCAGGTTGACCGCCAGCGCGCCGAGCGCAACACCGGTCAGCCCTTCCGGTGAGGGTGGCTCTGGGTTCAAAATCTTGACCACCACAGTCACCACGGCTGCCACCGCCGGGATCAGAATCAGGGTGGCAAGGACACTGCCGGCAGCGCGTCGCCTCGAAGCAGGCCATGCAACCGCAACAAACACGAGCAGGTTGATAGCGGTGTCTTCGAGGAAGTCGGCCGAGTCCGCAAACAATGATGCGGAACCAATCGATATCGCAGCGACGAACTCAACGAAGAAGTACGCGAGGTTCAGCAGCGCAACGATGAGCACTGCGCGGACACTGTGACCAATCCTTTCCATAGCGAAAGCCCCGCACGATCGTTCTATCGTGCGGGGCGGAAAGTGGAGCTAAGGGGAATCGAACCCCTGACCTTCGCATTGCGAACGCGACGCTCTACCAACTGAGCTATAGCCCCTCAAGGGCGCCTCTTGAAGGCGATTGCCACGTTACTCCTGCAACCCGATGTGGTTAAATCGCCTGGTTATAAGCCCTAGCTGGCGCGTGCAGCGAAGCGGTCGCGGATATCGCGGTAGTCGGCCCGGTCGTGGTCGTCTTCTGGCGGAGTGAAGCGAGAAACGGGCAGTGCGTCGAAGTCGGGGCTGTCGTCATCAAGATCCAGGATCACCGAGCCCGAGTAGCGACGAGCAACGCGCTCGCGCGAGTTGGCCTCATCACCCAGAGCGACACCCAGGCGCGCGCGACGCAGCTGGCGGAGACGACGCTGGTGCAGTGCGCGCTCCTGCAGCACGGTGTGGCGCAGTGCGATCATGTACCACGCGGTCAGGCCAAGCGCGACGATGTTGAGCGCCCACACCCAGCCACCGGCGACGAACGCGGCCACAAACGTGATCACACACGCTGCAAGCAGACCGAGCAGCGTGCGCTGGCGGCGCTGCTGGCGCGTGGCCTTGGCTGCCTGCTCGCGCTGTGGGTCGTAGCCACCGCGGCCACGACGCGACGCCGCAAATGCGATGTCTGCCTCGTCGACGACATCGTTTTCGGCCGCGTCTTCAGCGTCTGTGTCTGCGTCCACAGCATCCTCAGCGTCGACGGCCTCGACAGCGTCCGGGTTGTCCTCTGCGTCCTCCGCACCTTCAGCGTCAGCGACCTCAGCCTCAGCGCCTGTGTCTGCATCTGTGACGGTGTCTGCGGTGGCGTAGCCCAGGTCCGCCGGCGAGGTGTACGTCTCGTCGAGCTCGTAGAGGTCTTCCTCGACAGCTTCTTCAGCGGTGTGTTCAGCGCCTTCTTCGTTCTGGACGAGCACAGAGATTGCGGTCGAGCCGCCAGCCTCTGCGGCGACAACACTGGCGGTCTCAGCAGATTCAGCGGTCTCGACAGATTCCTCAGACTCGGCGGGTGCAGCCTCGTCCTGGGATTCAGCGTCAGCCTCGTCGGCGACGTGCTCGATAACTTCGCCATCGACGGTGTTGTCGTCCTGGGCAGCGTCTTCGGCCTGTGCGGATTTGAAGAGGCGCAGGTTCGGGGCGTCGTCGATAAGCACCTGCTCCTCCTCGGCGACAGCCTCGACAACCTCGTAATCGTCATCTGCGTCGTCGTGGCGGTGGATGTCAGCCTGGGTCAGCTTCGGGCGACGGCGGGTTGCCATGGGGGCGTCGCCACCTTTGTGCAGCACGCGCGTCTCTTCGTAGCCCTCACCGGAGCGGCGAATCGGCTTGTTATTCCCCACCGCCAACGGCGCGAGCACGATCACCCACACGATGAGGATCAAAACGATCAATAAGCTCGAGCTGCCCATCACAGACCTTTCCGCAACTACATGCACCCAATAGACACTTCACGCCACGGTATCGGCACAACCGACACTCGGCGGGTTGGCGCGCCGTGGTCACAGAAAGGAATTCAAAAACCAGACAACCTAGACAAGCCGACCCGCGCGGCGGAGCCGTTGCACCGCGGTCGTGGGATAGTCGTCGATATTGATGGCGACGAAGTGATGGTCACGCCACTGCCCGTCGATGTGCAGGTTGCGTCGCAAATAGCCTTCCTCCACAAAGCCGTTGGTGCGCAGCACCTTGCCAGAGGCAGGATTGCCCGGCAGATACGTCGCCGTCACACGGTGCAGACCCACGCGCCCGAAGGCGTGATCCACGCCGAGTGCACACGCCGCCGACGCGACCCCGCGACCCATATACGGCGAATGCACCCAGTAGCCGATCCAACATTCGGAGACGATCCCGTGCTGGATGTTGCCCAACGTCACTTGGCCGGCAAACGCGCCGTCGACCTCGATGACCATCGGCACCACCGTGCCCTGCTGCGCCATGCGTTTGAGGTTGAGCCACGAGTTGCGCCACGCTGCATGCGAGTGGGCGTCCTCCCAGGTGCCGTCCACTGTGGGCTCGACAGGCGCGAGCCATTGCCTATCGACGACGCGCGTCTCACACCAATCCGCCCCATCACTACCGCGCAGCGGACGCAACTGCACACGCGCACCGTCCGGCAGCCCGACGGCAGGGGTCAGTTCTGGCCAGCCCGGTGTGGGCGGGCGAAACATGGCAAACACGCTAGCTGCGCTGCCGGATGAACTCGACGTCCACCTCGTCGCCCGGGCGCACGTGGGTGGCACCCTCTGGCAAGTGGATCATGGCGTTGGCCTCCGCAAACCCAGCCAGCAAGTGGGTCGGGCCGGCGTCGAGCACGCTCAGCGGCTCCACGAGGTACTCGCCGGTCTCGCTGTCTCGCATGAGGCGGGCGCGAATGTAGCCCCGACGACCGTCGATGGACTCCATCGGACGCAACGAACGCGCACGCACCGTCTGACGCGTGATCGTCGGCGCCCCGAGGGCACGGCGGATGAGTGGCCGGACGATGGTCTCCGTAATCACCAGAGCGCTCACCGGATTCGAGGGCAAGAGGAACACTGGGATCCTCTCCTCCCCCAGCACGCCGAAGCCCTGAACGGAGCCAGGGTGCATGGCAACGCGGGTGGTGTCGATCTGCCCCATCTCGCGCAGGATCTCCTGGATCGCCGCAGCACCGGAGCCACCGACGGCGCCGGTGATGATGATGCACTCGCTCTTATCCACGTAACCGGCGATGGTCTCGCGCATGCGGCGCGGCTCCGCGTTGATGATGCCCGCGCGTTGCACCTCAGCGCCAGCCTCTTCAGCAGCGGCAGCCACAGCGTAGGAAGCGATGTCGAAGACTTGACCCAAACCGGGGTCGCGCTCCAAATCGACGAGTTCCAGACCGTAGCTCATCACCGTCACTCGCGGGCGCGGGTAAACGAGCACCTTGTCGCGACCGGCCGCAGCAGCCAGCCCCACCTGCGCGGGACCGAAGATGGTGCCCTGGCGCACGGCAACGTCGCCGGGCTGGATATCGTCGCCGGCCTTGCGCACAAAGTCACCGGTGCGCACGGGGCGCAGCGGAGTCACGCGCTTGCGGCCGCGGTCGGTCCACTCCAGCGGCAACACAGCATCAGCCAGGGTGGGCAGTGGTGCGCCCGTGGCCACACGCACCGCCTGGCGCGGTTGGAGGCGCAGCGGCTTCTGAGATCCGGCGGGCACCTCACCGACGACCGGCAGCGCACGATCGGGCGCCGGGCGCGGGGCCTTCTGCTCTTCGGCGTCCGCTTCGGACTCATCCTCGGCGCCAGCTGCTGGTCGCCTGCGCAGACCTGCGGTACCGCCGACGTCGACGGCGCGAACCGCAAACCCGTCGATGGCAGCCTGAGCAAAACCGGGAACCTGGCGGGTGGCGGCGATTTCCTCCGCGCACCGCAGCCCGAGGGCATCAGTGAGTGCGACGCGGATGGGCTCCGGCGCAACGGCAGCATCAATCACCGCTGCAAGCTGCTCCTCAACGCTGCGCATGGATGTACCCGCCTTACTTTCGCCTTAGTTTGTCAGTTCGGGGTGTTCTGCTTCGTATTCGGTGATGATCTTCTTCAACGCCGTGTACAACGCCGGCCCGTACTTTTCGTCGTGCAGACCAAAGTCCACATTCGCCGGAATATAACCACCCGGGTTGCCCAGGTCATGGCGCTTGCCCTCATGAACCACCACATGCACCGGGTGGCCTTCAGAGATCATCAACTCAATGGCATCAGTTAACTGCAGCTCGCCGCCCTTACCCGGGGTAATACGACGCAGCGCATCAAAAATGCCACGATCCAACAAATACCGGCCAGTAGCCACAAGCGTCGACGGCGCATCCTCCACAGCAGGCTTTTCCACCATGCCACGCACCTTCAACACCTCGATGCCATCAAAGGACTCCCCCGCATCCTCAACATCAAACACGCCGTAGTTAAACACCTCTTCACGCGAGACGTTAAACGCGCACAGCACAGACCCACCGAGGCGATTGCGCACTTCGACCATCTTGTCCATCACCCCCATCGGCAGCACAAGATCATCCGGCAACATGACGGCCACGGCATCTTCGTCGTCGTCAAGCGCCTGCTCCGCACACCCCACAGCATGACCCAGGCCGAGGGGCTGATCCTGCTCAACCGCAACAGCCTGAATCAGCTCGCCAGCACGAGCAACCTTTTCAGCCTGCTCTTCCTTGCCGCGCGCGACCATGAGATCCTGCAACTCGGCAAAGTCACCGAAGTGGCGCATGATCTCTTCCTTATTCGGCGCCACCACCACCGCCAAACGCTGCGCACCACAGGCCGCAGCCTCCTGGGCGATCAACTCAATGCCCGGAGTGTCCACCACCGGCAGCAACTCCTTCGGCACAGTCTTCGTCGCCGGCAAAAAACGCGTCCCCATACCAGCAGCAGGAACAACAACCGTCTTCAGCGAAAACGCGTTGCCGTCCGTGGCAGCCGGGGCCGCAGCAGTGTGGTCAGTAGAATTCCGCATAAGTCATGAGCTTAACCTGACGCCCCTGTAAACCCGGTGAGCGACCCAAGGAGTTCCGTGTCTCAATCCACACCAGCCGTCAATGCAAAAGATGCTTTACGACGAGCCCACCTCTCCACCCGGCGCGAATTAGCCGCAGACACTGCACGTAAGCAGTCACTTGACGACGCGATTGTGTCGCACACACTGGCGTGTTTGCGTGAGACGAATGCGGTGGGGACCAACATCGCGGCCTACAACCCGTTGGCTACTGAGCCGGGCCCAGCCGATTTCGCGACACGTCTTACCGGGCCCGCCCGCACGGTGTTCTTGCCAATCTCGCTCAGCAGCGGCGAGCTGGCGTGGTCCCCAGCCGCAGCCGACGACGCCGGTGCAACCGGTGCACTCGGAGTCGTCGAGCCCACCGGCGCACGATTCACCTCCCAGGTGTTGCGCTCGTGCGGGTTGATCGTCGCGCCGGCACTCGCGGTGGACCGAGGCGGGATGCGCCTAGGTAAAGGCAAAGGCTATTACGACCGTGCGCTTGCAGGACTCAACGTGCCGGTGGCCGCGGTGGTCTACGACGCGGACATCGTGGACGCCGTGCCTTGCGACGACCACGACCAACCCGTGGACTACATCATCACCCCAAGCGGATTTTTTAGGGTCTGAGGGAACCGGGGTAGCGCAGGGTCCGTCAGATACCTATGGACCTTCACGCACAGTTCGCACAGTTGCGCACGCCCGGATACCGCCGGTCTGTCATCATTCGCCGCATCGTTGCGGTGGTTCTTGTCATCGCCGCGGCGTTGCACGTCATCGTCGGTGTGTCACGCGATGATCCAGCGGTGGTTGTCTTTGCCCGTGAGGTTGCGCCCGGCACCACGCTTACCGGCGAGGACGTGGCCCTGCGGCGACTTCCAGCTGACGCAGTACCGCAGGGGGCACTGTCTGATCTCGCGCTGGCGGAGGGCCAACTTCTTGCCGCGGCGGCATCAGCTGGTGAGGTGGTGACCTCCACACGCCTTGTCGGACCGGATCTCACCGCAACCTTGATTGCGGAGGAACCACCCGGCGAAGAGTTCTCTCTGGTGCCGGTTCCGGTCGCGGAATCAGACATCATTCCGCTGCTGCATCACGGTGCACGGGTGGACGTGATCGCACAAGGGCCGCGCACTGTCGCAACTGGCGGGCGCGTGGTCACATCAGGTGAGAAAGGTACAGTTCTTGTGCTATTTCGGCAGTCTCAAGCAGAAGCCGTTGCTGCAGCCTCGCTGGATGGCCCATTGACCTTACTTTTGAGTCGTCATATACAACCGCCTAGTATTCCCTAACATGCTTCAAGGTTTTAAAGATTTCATCATGCGCGGCAACGTCATTGACCTTGCCGTTGGCGTTGTGATTGGTGCAGCTTTCACCGCTGTCGTCACCGCATTTTCCGATTCCATCATCAACCCGTTCCTCGCAGCCCTCGGCGGCGTGGACTACTCCGGCCTCGGCTTCTTCGTCCGTGAGGGCAACGAGGCTACCTTCGTTGACTTCGGTGCACTGATCACCGCAATCATCAACTTCCTGCTCATCGCTGCAGTGATCTACTTCCTGCTGGTCATGCCGATGAACAAGCTCGACGAGGCACAGAAGCGTCACAAGGGCGTCGACCCAGAGGAGCCGGCTCCGACCGAGACCGAGCTGCTCGCGGAAATCCGCGACCTGCTGTCCAACCAGAACCCGAACTCCACCCAGAAGCCGCTGAACTAATCCCCGTGATGCGGCGGCCGCTGCTCTTCGTAGAAGGCGCGGCCAGTCAAGCCCGGCTCTTCGTCATCGAGTAGCACTTCGCGCTCGCCGTCGAACGCCGGGCTTTTGCGTTGTTGCGACGGCGCCTTATCCGCCGTGCGGTCGTAATCCACATCCGCACGACGCACGACTCTTCTTCTCTTGCGTTCCATCTGCACTGTCACCGCGCGCTATCTACACCGAGTACTGGTTGAGTTCGCCGATGAGGTGGGTGACCAGCGGGGCAATCGTCGATACGCCATCGCGAATCGCCTGACGGCTCGACGCCAGGTTCACCACCACCGTAGAGCCGGATACACCGCAAATGCCGCGGGAGGTGCACGCATCAACCGCGCCACACGCCTGCCCCGACGCCCGAATCGCCTGGCTCACCCCCGGCACCACCTTATCGATGATGCCGCGCGTCGCCTCCGGCGTCTTATCGCGCGGGCCAACACCCGTACCGCCGAGCGTGAGCACCAAGTCCACACCACCGACGACACCGGTCTCAATCGCCTTGCGGATGTCGGACTTCTTCGACTTCACCCGCACCACACCGTCAACCCGGTAATTGAACTCGCTAAGGAGCTCCACCACCATCTTGTCGGTGTTGTCGCCGGGGGCGTCGTATCGACGATCCCCCACCAGCACAACAATGGCACGCGGCGATTCCGGCGCAGCCTGCTCCAGCTCAGAGGCACGAAGGGTTGCATCGTCCGGCTCGTTCATGTCCAGATCAGCAAGATCAACCGAGTCATACAGTTCAGTCATCGTAAAACGGGTTCCCGTCCGTCAGCGCGGTGAGAAATTATTGCAAGTCTCTAAAGAACTTACTCTGTACTGAGGGTCACCTCTACCGGAATCGGCTCACCTTCTCCTTGACGCTCCACTTGCAGCGTCACTGTCTGGCCAAAGTCCTGCGAACGGGTAGCGGCAATCAACGCGTCAGCTGAATCTATAAGTCGGTCATTCAACCGCGTGATCACATCTCCCCGTTTCAGGCCCGCCTGCTCCGCGGGGCTGCCCGGCTCCACCGCAGCAACCACAGCGCCGCCAGTGATGGCCTGGGCGATGCTGACCTGCACACCCAGCATCGGTTGCGTCGCCTCACCATTACGGATCAGCTGGTCCGCCACTCGCTTGGCAAAGTTCGACGGAATGGAGAACCCAAGACCGATCGAACCGCCGGAGCTCTCTCCGCCAAAGCTGCTCTGGGACAGCGACGCAATCGCCGAGTTCATACCGATCAGGTTGCCGTTCATATCCACCAACGGGCCGCCCGAGTTACCGGGGTTGATCGCCGCATCCGTCTGGATGCCGTCCATCAGCGAGCTCTCGCCGCCACCCTGGCTCGCGCGCACCGGTCGGTTGAGCGCAGAGACGATACCTGAGGTTACCGTCGCAGACAGACCCAACGGCGAGCCGACCGCCACGACCTGCTGGCCCACGCGCAGGTCGTTAGAATTGCCGAACTGCACCACCGGCAAGTTGTCTACGCCCTCGATCTTGAGCACGCCAATGTCGGTGTTCACATCGGAGGCAACATACTGCGCGCGGTGGCGAGAACCATCGTTGAGCGTGACTTGAATTTCGGTCCCAGGCTGCGCACCTGCGGCAATCACATGGTGGTTGGTCAGCACATACCCATCAGAGGAAATGATGGAGCCGGATCCCTCCGCCCCACCAGAGCGCGTGGCCACCTCAATGGACACCACAGACGGCAGCACCTGCGCCGCCACCTTCTCTACCGATCCATCTGGTGCCTCCGCGGCATTCGACACAGAGGGATTCTCCAGGGCGTTTTCTTGCGCCTGCTCTCCACGCGGAGCATCTGCGCTTTGCGACGACCCCGCCGACCCCGCAACGTAACCCGCACCACCACCGGCTGCAAGGGCTGTCACCAACGCAACCGCAAAGGCGGTTCCTACGCCTGCGCGACGCTTCGGAGCCTGGGATTGCGGCGGAACCGTGTACACGCCGCCGCTTGGCACATACGGTGCTTGTTCGTAGTTTTCAGTTGTCTGGTGCGGAAAGCTGGAGGTTTCATCGTTGGGTTGCTCTCCGAAATCGCGCGTATTGCTCATGGATTGCGAGTATGCCCTACCGCGCTGTGGTGGCGCTTGCGACCTCACCAAACGAAACGTAGTGTTTTCTGTACGTTTTCTGTACAGGTTTAGCTGTAGCTTTTCTTCGGGATGACGCGGGTCTCGTTCTCGTCTTCGACTATAAGATCCTCAGCCGTCTCGTCCTCCGGAGGACGTCCCGGGAACACCACCCGGAAGCGAGCGCCACCGTCGTCCGACTCCTCCGCCACGATTGTCGCACCGTGGCGGTCCATTACCTGCTTCACAATCGCCAACCCCAGGCCAGAACCCGGCATAGCGCGCGACTCCGGGGAACGGTAGAACCGTTCAAAGACTTTCTCGCGCTCCTCGGGTGGGATGCCGGGGCCCGAGTCGTCGACAATAAGCACCGCGTTGCGCTTCGCCGCCTTAAGCGACACACGCACTGCACCACCCTCCGGCGACCACTTCGCAGCATTATCGATCAAGTTGATCGGCGCACGTCCCATGGCAAAACGATCACCACGAATGACCCACGGGTCGGCGTGGAACAAGAACGTCACATCGGGGCGACGACGACGCACACGGTCCAGCGCCTCTTCGAGCACCTCGTCGAGGCGGAAATCCTCCGGCTCGGTCTCATGCGACTCGTCGCGGGAAAGGTCGACCAGGTCGCCGATCAGGATCGACATCTCCTCCATTTGGGCAAGCACATCACGTTCCAAATCGGCCCGGTCCTCAGCCGAAATCTGGTCCTGACGGCCGGAGTTATGCAACATCATCAACAACTCAATGTTGGTGCGCATCGATGTCAACGGCGTCTTGAGCTCATGGCCCGCATCCGCCACCAATTGCGCCTGACGCTTCTTGGACTCCTCCAACGACCTCACCAAGGCGTTGATCGAAGAGGTCACCTCCGCAAATTCGTCGTCGCCCTCCACCGGAAGTTCACGCGGCCCACTCGACTCGTTAGCGTTGTCCAACTCACGGTGCAGCCTGCGCACCGGAGTCAAGCCCACCGCCGAAATGAACGCACCAGAAATCCACGCCACCAGGCTGCCGACACCGATAACCACCAGCGCTGCCGCCGCCCGGCTTCCAGAGATGCGACCGTACGGATCCTCTGTCCGAGATGCGGCAACGACCATCCCATCCGGTGTTTGGCGCACAACAACACGCTTACCGTTGACTGAGCGCACGGATACCGCATCGCCGCTCTCCGTACGCAAATACGGCCCTGAAATGGATACCGGATCCCCCAAGAACAGGTTCGAGTCTGCCCCTGAAACCGTAATGCTTGTCAACGGGTTTGATCGCCGAAACGCCGCAATTTCAGAGCGGATCTGATCTTCCGAGGCCCCGTCGAGCTGGCGAGCCATCCCCAACGTCTTGCTCCGCAGCTCAGTATCCAACACGCCTTCGTGGGTTTTGGTAGACAGCCACATGCCAAGCATCGTCGTTAACCCAACTGCGGCAGCGACAATGAAGCCGGACAACACCGCCAATTTCAGGCGCAAGGAATGACCTGCCCCGAGGCGGGTCTCATAGGCATCGCCAGACGCGACGCGCAACATCACGGAGCAGTCTCCCGAAGCACGTAACCAACACCGCGCACGGTATGGATAAGGCGAGATTCACCGCCAGCCTCAGTCTTGCGACGAAGGTAACCGATGTAAACCTCCAGGGCGTTTCCGGAGGTTGGGAAGTCGTAGCCCCATACTTCCTCAAGAATGGTCTGACGGGCCAATACGTGGCGCGGATTCTGCATCAACAAGTGCAGCAACGCAAACTCCGTACGGGTCAGCGAGATCGGTCGGCCATCGCGGAACACGTCACGCGTCGAGGTATCCATGGTCAGGTCCTCGAACTTCAGCGTGGTCGAATCCTTCTGCTCACTGTGACGCGATTCCGCACGGGAGCGACGCAGCAGCGAGCCGACACGCGCCAGCAGCTCCTCAAGCGCGAACGGCTTGGGCAGGTAGTCGTCCGCACCAGCGTCGAGGCCAGCCACACGGTCCGCGACACCATCGCGCGCCGTCAGCATAAGAATCGGGCCATCGTAGCCCGAAGAACGCAGCGTACGGCAGACACCGAGGCCGTCAAGCTTTGGCATCATAAGGTCCAAAATGGTCAGATCCGGCTGCTCTAACCGGATCTGGTCGAGCGCATCCTCACCATCTACGGCGAGGACAACGTCGTATCCGTTGAAACGAAGCGACCTACGCAGTGACTCGCGCACAGCCTGTTCGTCATCGGCAACGAGAATTTTCATGCGGATATTATGACTTATTTTCCTCTAAGAGTGAAAACGGCATCAAAAAACCGGGCCCCACCTGTGGGAACCCGGTATTTTTGCGCGAGTTTTACCTTGCGGAAGCTTAGAACTGCTCGACGTCGATCAGGCCAGCCTGAGCCGCCTTAACGAGACGACGCGGGATCTGCACCTCGCGGCCGTCGATCTTGACGTTGACCAAGTCAGGGTTGTTGGCCTTCCACTGGGAACGGCGCATGCGCGTGTTAGCGCGGGACATCTTGAACTTAGGGGTTGCCATGATTGTGCTCCTTTACGCCCTTTAGTTAGCGGACTTCTTCTTGCGGCGTGCCATGCCACCGAAACGCTGGTTGAACTTCTCAACACGGCCAGCGGTGTCCATGAGACGCTGAGCGCCAGTCCAGAACGGGTGAGACTCTGCGGTCACGTCAACCACGATGAGCGGGTACTCGTTGCCGTCCTCCCACTGCTCGGTGCGTGCGGAAGTCAGGGTGGAGCGCGTCAGGAACTTGTGGCCCGTGTTCGCGTCCTGGAAAATCACCGGGTGGTAATCCGGGTGAATGTCTTTCCTCATTAGTATTCGTCTCCCTCAGGATTGAACTACGGGTCGGTTCCTTACATTAAGGATCGTGCCCGAGTTGGGTGCGAAATGGTCTTTTCATCCGACGGTTGCCGGACAACTCGAAATAGCATACAGCTCACTTACGCTGCGACCTAATCATTGCAACTTGCTTATCGACGACCTCCGCCCTGCTCATCCACCACTTACCCTCAACTCCGCCATGAAGCTTTCCTCGTTTTCTTTGCCGCTGGCCGCAATCGCCAGTCTCGCTGTGCTCGCCGCGGTGTCCCTGAACGACGCCACTGAAGTTGCCCTTCGGCTTGTTCCAGTACTGGGTTTCGCGGCCGGCATGTCTGTCGTCGTCAATCTCGCTGCTCGTGTGCACACCTTCGAGTGGCTGGTTGGCGCGTTGCAGCGCACGACGTCACGCAGAGAGATCGTTCTGGCGGGGTTTCTCGCACTGTGTGTCGCCGCAACGGCGTTCCTCTCGCTCGACACCACTGCGATCATGCTGACCCCGCTGGCGGTGCAACTCGCCTCCCGCTTCCGCCTCCCGGTGCCGGCGGTGGCGCTTTCCGTGGTGTGGATTGCCAACTTTGCGTCCATGCCTTTGCCGGTTTCCAACTTGACGAATTTGCTGGCGGTGGGCGGCGACGCGTTTTCCACCACCGGTGAATACGTGAAACTCGCCGCCGCCCCTGCAGCCGTGGCAGTGGCGGTCGCAGTGGCAGCGTCCTACGCAGCCCGGGCGATATACCGCAGCGCAGCAGCCGAACCTATGCCCGAAGCGTCGTCGATCCTCCCACGCCCAACGGGCGCCCTCGCGGTACTGGGCGTCACCGTCCTCGCACTCCTCAGCCCGATCCCCTACTGGCTGACGAGCACCGTCGCCGCCACCGCAATGTGGTGTGCGGTGGGCCCGACCGGACGGCGCGGCGGCATTGCTCCACTCATCCCGTGGTCGGCGCTCAGCCTTGCCACTGCCTTCTCCGCGGTGGCGACACTGGCCCTGCAGATCAGCGATATTTCGTCCGCCATGCAGCAACTCGCCGGCACACACCCCTTTGCAATTGCAGCTGCTGGCGCGATCACAGCGAACGCAATCAACAACATCCCTGCGTTTTTGATGCTCGAACCTGCAGTCAGCGATCCGGCCAGCGTGTTGGCTCTCCTGATCGGCGTCAATGTCGGCCCGGTGATCACCCCATGGGCATCGCTCGCCACACTGCTGTGGGCAGATCAACTCCGCCGCGCAAAGGCCCCAGTACCGTGGCGCGGTTTCATCCTGTGGGGCCTACTCCTGGCACCAGTTACCGTCATTGCCGCTACCGCTGCACTGCTTGCCGTTGCTTAGCCGCAACCATGTCGACAGCCCGGTGCATGACAATTTCAAACGGTCCCCGCTGGAAGCGCTTCAGCCACAACATGCTGAAGGCAACAAGCAGCGCACACAACGCGAGATAAACCCCACACACGAGCAAGGTGCCGGCAGGCCCCTCTACGTACCGGGCTAGACCAAACCCGAAGTCGTAGAACACCACAGAGGCGAGCACATTCTGCAGGATGTAGCACGTCAGCGCGGTGCGACCGACTGCAGCCAAACCGGTTCCCACCACACCAAGCGTGTTGTCGCGGCGGATGTAGAAGGCCGCGATGAGCGCGAGGACACCGAACGCCACTACCGTCGAGGTGACGTAGCGCGTCAACGATGCGGATGCGCCGGTGGCAAACAAGCGCAGCCCCCAGTCCAGCGGGATACCAACACCAAGGCCGACGAGCATTACTTTGCGACGCAACCCCGCCCCGGCGGGTTGGAACAATCCAGCGCGGTACAACCTGGCCGCGAGGAGAAACACACCGATGCCCATCACGAACATGATTGGGATTTCGAACCTGCCGCCGAAGAAGTCGTCGATACGCGCCTGCACCATCGCCGGATAGCTGTCGGTTGCGGTGTAGAGCGCAAACGACTGGTCAAACGTGGGGATATCCTCGCCACCCTCGATCTCGTCGAGCGGAATACTGTTAAGCAGATAGGTGCCCACGGAGAACAGCAACATGACAAGGACATGTGCGCTCAGCGCCAGCCACATCCATACCTTTTGCACGCGCTCGCTGCGCGCAATAATCGGCGCCACCGCAAGGGCGGTTAGGCCGTAGCCCATCAACACATCGAACTCGAAAATGAAGATGTAGTTCAGCAGGCCCTCGATCACAAGGAGGATGGCGCGCCAGTAGTACAGCCCGGGCCAGCGCTGGTTTCGTTTCGCTGCAGATTGGCGCTGGATCTCCATGCCGATGCCGAACATGATGGTGAGCAGTCCCAGGAACTTGCCGTCCGTGACCAACGCACTTGCGGCATTGAACAGCGCGTCGGCGGCCTCTGCTGCAGTTCCATTCGTGGAAGCGGCGCGAACCGAATCCCAGAGCGTGAAGTTCGGATCGAAATATTGCTCCATGACGTTGTCCATCTGGTGCCAGGTGGCAAAGATCCAGATATTCGTTGCCAAGGTGCCCAGAATTGCGATGCCGCGAGCCACGTCGAGAGCAACGATTCGCCGATAGGTGGGTTCATTCACGGGTGCCATATTAAAGAAGAACGCGATTATGAGAAATGGCGCAAAGACGGTAGGGTTGTCTCTCGCTGTTGTCGAAGTACACATATACGCCTACGTCAACCGATTGCATTTGCGCCGGTAGCGGACCCTCACACCGCTTCTCACCTGGCGCTTTCCTCACATCGTGATCGAGTCGTGGGCGGTAAGAAGAGTAAGGAAGAAACCCATGTCGGCACATTGCCAGGTCACGGGACGTCAGCCGTCGTTCGGCAAGACCGTCTCGCACTCGCACCGCCGCCACTCGCGCCGTTGGAACCCCAACGTGCAGAAGCGGAAGTTTTACCTGCCCTCCGAGGGCCGTACCATCACCCTGAACGTTTCCACGAAGGGTCTGAAGATCATTGACCGCGACGGCATCGAGTCCGTCGTAGCCCAGATCCGTGCACGAGGTGAGAAGATCTAATGGCACGTAACGATATCCGCCCGATCATCAAGCTGAAGTCCACCGCGGGCACCGGCTTCACCTACGTCACCCGCAAGAACAAGCGCAACAACCCGGACCGCATCACGCTGAAGAAGTACGATCCGGTAGTTCGCAAGCACGTCGAATTCCGCGAGGAGCGATAATCCATGGCGAAGAAGTCTAAGATCGCTAAGAACGAGCAGCGTAAAGAGATCGTCGCCCGCTACGCGGAGCGTCGTAACGAGCTCAAGGCAATCATCAAGAACCCGGAGACCTCTGACGAGGATCGTCTGGACGCTCAGTTTGAGCTCAACCGTCAGCCGCGCGACGCATCCCCGGTGCGCGTGCGCAACCGTGACTCGCGTGACGGCCGCCCCCGCGGCTACCTCCGCAAGTTCGGTGTTTCCCGTGTCCGTATGCGCGAGATGGCTCACCGCGGTGAGCTGCCTGGCGTCCGTAAGTCTTCGTGGTAAGGAGGACTCAAATTATGAAGCGCAACAATTCGCGTAAGCCGCGCATTGAGCAGTCCCGTCGCCCGAAGAAGAACCCGCTGAAGGCAAAGGGCATCGAGACCGTCGACTACAAGGATATTGAGACCCTGCGTCTGTTTATCTCCGACCGTCACAAGATTCGTTCCCGCCGCGTCACGGGCCTGACCCCGCAGCAGCAGCGCCAGGTCGCTACCGCTGTGAAGAACGCGCGCGAGATGGCTCTTCTGCCGTTCACCACCCGCTAATTAGCCGGTTGACGATGACAGCGTAAGAGTCTTCGGCTCTAAGCACCCGCACTCCCCTCTCCGTGAGGGTTGAGAGCGGGTGTTTTTCTTCTAAAGTAGTGGCGTATCCCAGAAAGGTAGGCAGGGTATGGCGAATTCGGTCGGACGACCACGCAAGCAAAGCCCACGGCGCAAAGGCGCAACCGCCCGCGAAGAAATCCTCGATGCCGCATCCGAACTTTTCACACGCAAAGGCTTCGCAACTACCTCCACTCACGACATTGCTGACGCCGTAGGCATCCGTCAGGCGTCGCTGTACTACCACTTCCCCTCCAAGCGCGACATCTTCCTCACGCTGCTCATGGGGACACTGCAGCCTTCGCTGGATCTCGCATCAGACTTGGCCAAGACCGACGAGACCGCAGCTGTGAAGCTCTGGGCGCTCGTCGCCGCCGAGACCCGTATCTTGTTGTCCTCGAATTGGAACGTCGGCCGACTCTACCAATTGCCAGTGTTGGAGTCGGAGGAGTTTGACGAGTACCACGAGGCACGCCAACGCCTGGAGGGTATCTTCCGCGACCTGGCGGCGCAGATCGTTGGCGACGACGACCCCCGCATCGACCTACCGTTCCACATGACGCTCGCCGCCATCGAGATGCGCGACAACACCGGCGTTGCGCCATACCCGCTTGTCGACGACGCCCTGCCCGCCCCCTCCGTCACCATCGCCGATGCCGTTTTGGACGTGCTCCATACGGACCTTCCGGATCGCCGCGCCGAGCGCATGCTCAGCCTCGTCGCGCAGGTATCGCGCGACGAGGACGCTTAGTTTAGAACTTGTCTAAATCCTCGACCGCGACGCGGGCCTCGAACCAATCCCCGTCGTCTCGCTTCACGCCCCAAATCCGGGCCCCTGACGGTGAATCAATCGGGAACACATCCGCATCAGCGGTGATAAGTTCCTTAGTCTTCACATCGCTTTGAGCAACGCGCGGGGAAGTTCGATTGCCGTCGTAGGTAAAGATCGACTCCCCGTCCGAAATCGCGTCGACGAAGTCCAACTTCTTGAGTTCGTCCTCGCCTATTTCGAGCAGGACTTCTCCAGTCTCGGGCTTGAGGACAAAGAGTTTTTCTAGGTCATCGAGTGGCGAGTAGAAGATGGCCGTAATGACGTCACCGCTGCGCCGCACCACAGGTACAGAACTGTAGGTTCTGGTTTCCATGCTCATTGCCTCGTCTGCCTTGCCACCGCTGACATAAAGGAATGTCACTTCGCAAAGTTTCGTTACCCCAACGATGCAGCGCTCTTTTTCCGCAGTATCCTTGCCGTACACAAGGGCATCGTCGCCGATACGCCACACGGCTTCGGGTGCGAAACCTTTACGTATCTCAACGTCCTCGCCCGACTCTAGGTTTCGGCGCCTCAAATCCCCATCGTTGCTTGCGTAATACAGCACGGGCTCCCCGCTCTGTGCAATCACGCCGAAGAAATCATTGGTCTCGATGCGCTCATGCCTTGTTTCTTGGCCAGAGGCGATATCCACCGCAACGACATCGATTTGTTTCTTCGAGCCGGCCTCCGGAATGTTCGCGAGATAGATCTTCTCCGCACTCGCCGCGATAATTTCGGCGGACTTAGCGTCGAGGTTCTTCGAATCCACTTCCGCGAGGGTTGGCTCGTCGAAGGATGCAAAATCGTCAAGGAACGTCGACAGGCTTACCTTCTCGGTTTGTAGGCCTTGGGTACTCTCCACAGTCTTCACAAGGCTGGCACCTTTGGTCTTCCCATCGTCGGCAACCAGCATCATCGTCGTGGTCAAACGTTTGTCCTCAGAGCCATCGAACTTCTTCGGGGAGACGTCGTACAACGCTCCCGTGTCCAGATCGAGTGCACGGGTTTCTTCGTCCCAAGATTTGACAGCGAGTTTTGCAGGGACCGCCTGATTGAATGTCGGATTGAACACGTCGAGGTTGTCGATCCCAAGTGACCTTGTTTCTGGCAAGTCACGTGCTGCTTCAGGCGCCGCCTCTAACGGATCGACGGCCATGCGTGCGTTGTTGTTCCACTGTGGCTTAAGGGATTCCGCAGCCGTAGTTGCGTGCTTAGTTGGGTCAAGCACTTCCGTTTCGGTTTCATCCGCGCCGCCACAGGCACTCAGCGAAACTGTCAACAGCCCTGCTCCAAGAAGTGCGATTGCTTTCGTCTTATTCATGTTCAACCTCTTCTTTCTCTCGCCGTGTTAGTCAAAGATGTCGTAGAGCTTCCAGTCGCCGCCATCTCGAGCGAACAGAAACAGTTGGGTATTGACCGATGTCGCATGGACGTTCTTGTTTTTCACCTCCGTGTTGATCCCAACGAGTCGCGCCTCCTTGATCCCACTCAACCCGTAAAGACGGTCGAGGTAGTCGGTATTCTCCGACGCATCGTCACCTTGTTTCTTTGCGACGAGGTCCTTCAGGTCGTAGCTCTCCCCCGCGGCGTACTCGGCATCGTCGGATGATCCGATGCTCGTGTTCTCAAGCTTGTTTTCAAGCAACGCTGCACGGCCAGCAGCGGCATGCTGATTCATCCAGTCGGCCCTATCGTCCTCATCAAGCTGGGCGATTTCGTTGGCGAGCTTCTCAGGTCCGCTCGAGCCCAGCCCAGCGCCAACAAGCTGAGGAACTACCAGCGCAATGACGAGCACACCCGCAACAACAGCAGCAATAGGCCACCAACGCTTCACATCGAAGGACTTCTCCGGTGTGCTGTCACTGTCGCCAGGGGCGGGAACAGCGGCTGGTTCGGAAACTTCGGGGGCTTCTGGTGCTTCGGGTGCGGTCGGTGCAGCCGTTGCAGCCGGTGACGCCATGGCGGCCAGCGACCGAAGGCTTTGCACGTTCATGGGCGTTCCACTGTCTGCCTTCAGGCGAGAGTCGTACATCTGGCGCTTAGTCGGATCTCCCAGAATCTCCCGAGCCAGGCGCAGTTCCTCCTCGCCACCAGGGTTGGAGGTGAGGCCGTTGTTGAGGCGCTGTGTGAGCTCGTCGACAAGCAGCTCGCTCGAAGCCGACGGATCAAGTTCGAGCGTCTTGTACAGGTTGTAATGCTGCATCCCGGTTTCCTTCTACTGCTCGCTGATGAAGACGGAGGCGTTGTTGCCGCCGGTGCAGCGGAAACCGCCCTGCGCCGGCGAGCAGGACATCATGTAGTACTGGCCGGTCTTCGGGCTCAGGCTACGCAGCGAAGTCGGCGTCTTTCCGTGCTCCGCGTAGTACGCGCGGAAATCATCACCTACGGCACGCGCGAAGCCCTCAGTTGTGACGGACGTTTCCGGCACGCCAACCCCGAAGGTACGGTCCTTTCGGTCAGCGTCTGGCTTCGCCGACGACGGTGCCGCCGATGGCTTTGCGCCGTCAGTCGCGGCCCCACCTGGAGCACGCGTCGACGTTTCCACAACAGTGGAGGTCACCGGCTCCTTGGAGCCACTGGACGATCCGCTAAAGCTCCACGCGGCGAACGCACCGAGCACAGCCAGGAGGGCAACGGCGAGCACGCCAATGATGATGTAGAGCACCCGGTTCGACGACTTCGGCTCTTGTGGGCCGGGCGCCGGCGCGTACGCAGGTTGGCTCCACTGCTGCTGTTCCCAACTTTGCGCCGGGAACTGCTGGGTGGGCATATGCTGCTGTGGTTGTCCCCACTCGTCGTATTCGGATGGTTTCGGGGTGTATGCCGCCCACTCATCGTTGGGGTTGGCATTTGGGTTCGACATCGTGGAATCTCCAAGCTACGGGGGTGTTTGTCCCGCAGTCTATCGTCCGGTAGACGAGCAGTCAGGCTTTGGCGAGCCCAATTGCAGCTCGAGCACAGCGTTTGCAAGATCAGTGACCATCAATTGAGCCGTTGCGTACGTGCCGTCTGCAGGCGAAACTGTCATGGCGATGCCGTAGCCGTTGTACACGCCGAGCTGGCGCACGGTGTACTTCCCGTCGTCCCCCGGACCCCAGCCACCTTTGAAGGCAACATCCGGCAACATCCCCAGACCGTAGCGCTGCTCCGGCACGACTCTGCGCATCATGTCGAGTACCTCGTCGGCCCCCGCCACGCAGCGCAGGTTGGAGGCGAACACTGCCTGCTCACGAGTGCCCCATCGCGTTTGACCGAAAGCCGTGAATCCAGGCCTGAGCACAACGGTGTTCATCGGGAGATCTACTCCTGCTTCACGCAGCACTGCTTCTACCTCCGCAGGCTCAACCGTCGCCCACAGTGTTTCTGCTGCGAAGTTGTCTGAGGCGGTAATCGCAGACTCCGCAACCGGAAGTAGCGAAGGGTCTTTGCGAAGCGCAGTGACCGCGATCGGAACCTTCGAAGTTGACCACGCTACCTGCGGATCTTGTTCCGGCGATCCTACTGCGTCCCGGCCGTCAGACACCGCGAGCTCTGCCGTTCCCCCGTATTGAGCAACCACGGCATCGACTGCTGCTTGGAGCTGCGGTTGCAACTGCTCCAGAACAGGCGCGGGGACGGGCGAGGGTGCGAGTGAACTCGGCGTAATTACGTGGGTTGCCGTCACAGTTTCCGTCGCTGGTTCTGAGGCCCGCTCCCCTGCCCCGCACGCGCTGAGCGCAAGCCCAGCGGCGACCAGCGCTGCAGCAAACCTCAGTCGCGGCGTCATGTTTAGCAGCGGGCCGTCGGCAGATCGCCGCGCATTGCTGCGATGCCGTCCGCCAGCTCGTTGAGCATGGCGAAACTACCCTCGTGCCCATTCGGGCTGTGCGCGGTGATCGCCACGGCGATATCCCCGTTCGGCCCAGGGATGAGGCCAAACTGGCGGGCGAGGTGCCCGTTCTCGTAGTAGTTCCAGCCGCCCTTGAAGCGTGCACCAGGGATGCGCCCTACACCCCAGCGCTGATAATCGACGACGCGCCCCATCATGTCCAGCACCGGCTCATGCCCCTTCACGCAGCGCAGGCCCGATGCAAACGCCGCCTGGTCGCTGGTGGTCCACAGCGTGCCCATCTGGTATCCCGCGGAGTTGGTGGTCCGCGATCCTGCCTCGGCGATGATGCCGTCGAGTTCCGCGCCCGATACCTGGCCAAACATACGGTGCGCGGCAGGGTTATCGGAGCGGGTCACGGCGACCTCAGCATCCGGGTAGGCTGCCGGGCTCTTGCGCAGCGCACCAATAGCCACCGGGACCTTCATAGTGGAAAATGCCGGCTCCGGGCGGTTATCCCCTGCGGTAATGCCACCGACAGATGCTGTCGCGCGGCCACCATGTCGCGCAACAACGTCGCGCACAAGCTGATCAAGCTGCGCTTGAACCTCCGTGGCACTCTTGCCCGTCGGCTGTCTCTTCGCGGCGGCCGGTGCCGTCAGCGGCAACGGCAGGTGGATGGCTCGCTGCACTTGCGGCGGCAGTTGCTTGTAGGTCTGCACAATGGCCGGGCCTACAACCGGGATCTGATCAATCGCGGAGTAGGTGGGAATGGCCGGCAGGCCCGGAAGCGAAATACCTGCGGTGAGCGCAAGCGCGGCGAGCTTGGAGGACACGGAGGTACTCTCCTTCAGAGGGTTAGTGGGCGAAGTGGCGGGTTCCGGTGAGATACATGGTCACGCCGGCTTCCTTGGCTGCAGCGATGACTTCCTCGTCACGGATGGATCCGCCGGGCTGGACAACGGCCTTCACACCGGCGTCTGCAAGCAACTGGAATCCGTCGGCAAACGGGAAGAACGCGTCGGAGGCTGCCACGGCACCGTTGGTGCGGTTGCGGCCCTCGTCCAGTGTGTTCGCGCGGTCAACGGCCAGCTTGGCCGAATCGACGCGGTTGACCTGGCCCATGCCGATGCCCACCGATGCGCCGTCGTTGGCAATCAGGATGGCGTTGGACTTCACGCAACGCACCGAGCGCCACGCGAACTCAAGATCGGCGAGGGTCTGCTCGTCGGCAGCGTCGCCGGCAACCAGCTTCCAGTTGGCGGCTGCGTCGCCGTCGGCCTGGAACTGGTCGCGCTCCTGGACCAGCCAACCACCGGTGATCTGCTTGCGTTCCTCGGTGAGTTGCTCCGGGGTGACCTCCAGCAGGCGCAGGTTCTCCTTCGTGCGCAGCAGCTCGAGTGCTTCCGGCGCGAAAGACGGGGCGATGACCACCTCGGTGAAGATCGGGTGGATCTGCTCTGCAAGCTCAAGGGTAACCTCGCGGTTCGCAGCGATCACGCCGCCGTAAGCAGAGACAGGGTCGCAGGCGTGTGCCTTCTTGTGTGCATCCGCGATGGACTCGTCGGAAACTGCGAGACCACACGGATTGGCGTGCTTGATAATCGCGACGCACGGACGGTTGTGATCCCAAGCCGCACGCCATGCGGCGTCAGCGTCCTGGTAGTTGTTGTAGCTCATTGCCTTGCCGCCGTGCTGCTTCGCAGCGGCAATGCCCCAGCCGTCGCTTTCCAGGCGGGCTGCCTGGTGCGGGTTCTCGCCGTAGCGCAGTTCCGTGGTCTGCGCACCAGACTCGGTCTGGCTCTCGAGCTGGGAGGCGAGCCAGGAGGACACGGCGGCGTCGTAACGCGCAGTGTGCGTGAACGCCTCGAGGGCGAGCTCGCGGCGCTCGTCGAGCGTAAAGCCACCGTTCTTCACGGCCTCCACAACGTCGGCGTAGCGCTTCGGGGAGGTCACAACCGCGACAGACGGGTGGTTCTTGGCTGCCGCGCGCACCATCGACGGACCACCGATATCGATCTGCTCGACGCACTCGTCAAAGTTGGCACCTGAGGCGACGGTTTCCTCGAACGGGTACAGGTTGACCACGACGAGCGAGAACGGCTCGATGCCCAGCTCCTCAAGCTGCGCCTTGTGGTCGTCCTTACGCAGGTCTGCCAGGATGCCCGAGTGCACGCGCGGGTGCAGCGTCTTCACACGGCCGTCGAGCACCTCCGGGAAACCGGTGACCTCTGCAACCTCGGTCACCGGCACGCCTGCGTCTGCAATGCGCTTCGCGGTGGAACCGGTGGAGACGATTTCTATGCCGGCTTCGCCCAACGCGCGAGCCAGATCCTCCAGCCCCGTCTTGTCGTAGACGCTGATTAGCGCGCGCTTGATTTCCCGCTTCGCGGCATTCGTCATGAGAAAAGGACCTTTCCGTTTACTACTTGAGCGTTATGGAGCAGTTCCACGATCTGCTCGCGCTCGACCTTCTTGATGCGCTCGTGCAGCGTGGAGGTGGTGTCGTCCGGCAGCACCTCAACGGCACGCTGGGCGATGATCTCGCCGCTATCCAGTCCGGAATCGACGTAGTGGACGGTGCAGCCGGTGACCTTCACACCGTATTCCAGAGCATCCCGGACAGCGTGTGCGCCCGGGAATGATGGCAGCAACGACGGGTGCGCGTTGATGGTTCGACCTTCATACTTCTCAAGGAAGGGCTTGCCCAGGATGCGCATGAAGCCCGCCGAAACGACAAGGTCTGGCTTCACGGACGCAAGCGTGGCGGCAAGTTTTTCGTTCCACGCGTTGCGGTTGGTTTCCATTGGCACCACTGCGGTGCGGATACCCGCGTTCTTCGCACGTTGGATCGCTGGGCAAATTTGATCCGCCACCACAATGTCGATGCGGTAGCGACCTTGCGCATTGTCGATCATGGACCGCAGCAACGTACCCGTTCCAGAGACGAGCACAGCAATTGATTTCACTGAATCACTCACGCGAAGCAGTCTAGCTGTCAGTGTTCGCAGGTGTGCGTTGCCTTAGCGCAGCTACCCCCAACACGGTTGCACCGGTGACGGCAACCCATACAAATAGCAGTAGCGCCAGCACCCAAGGGTCCACGCCGATGACCCCATAAGCGCCTGCTTGCCCTGAGGAGAAGACGCCTGCGGCCGCGCCGAATAGGGCGCACCACGTGGCAGTTGCTGCAATAGCAATCAGAGACACTTGCTTTGCGACGAAGTAATGCACCAGCACCGCCGCCGGCACCACCAACAGCACCGGCGCCCACGCGGGCACCTCCGCCGGGATCGCACCAAACAGGGGCAGGGGTGGGTACGGGATCTGGACTGCGTCGAAGAGGTTTATCGAACCGGCACCGTAGGTAAAGGACCCGCCGAGCATGACCGACAGCGCCCCGATAGCCGCATTTGGCAGGTACGCCACACAGAGCACGAACAGGCCAATACCGCCGCCCCACCCGAGGGATGGGTACTGGCCGAGCAGTTCGCGAACCTCACCAAAACCTGCAACGAGGAACGCAAGGTAGATCACTGCGGCTGCACTCAGCAGGCGTACAACGATGTTGCCTGCAGCCTCACCTGCATCAACGGTTTCCGCGGGAACCCCCGCACGCTTCGCGAGCGCATGCCACACCACGTTGCGGATTCCGATGCAGTAACCAATGAGGTGCAAGATGACCGGGCAAAGCAGCGCGGCCACGGGGTGTGGTGCGGCCACCGGATAGACGGCCGACGCGTCAGCGACCATGAACAACGCGATGCCGCTGAACACCAGCGCAAAGCCGATGACAAGACCAAGCAGCACGAGGAGGTCCAGGATGCTTACTCGTCCCGCCGTAGCCGCACGGATACGGCGCGCCACGAGTGCGACAACACCGATGGCTGGCAAAAGGGGTACGGCGGCGAGCTCGATGTCGTCGATACGCACTGGCACTCCGTGGAAGACGAACCAGCTCTCCCCCACCGCGGCAGGCAAGTAGGTCAGGCGCCAACCTGCGATGAGGATGACGGCAAAGCACACCACAAGCAGCCCGAGCCCGACGACAGCATTCGGCACAGCGACATACGGCAGGTAGTGCTTGATCCGCTCTTCGGTCGTCTCCGGGACCTTTGCGGGGGCAGACCGCTTCTTAATACCGGTGATCTTGCGCTTGGACATGCTGGCGTTGCGCGCGCGGCGCCCGCTTGTCGACGACGCCGGGCGTGGTTTCGGTGTGGTGCTCATCCCCGCCAACTCTGCCACTCCTCACCCCCACTTCTGGGGAAGGACACCCGATCTTCCAATTTGCCCCACCCGTCCGGAGAGTCACACCGTTCACACACGACTACACATGACGTGGATGCGACCGGGATGTAACACTGCAGAGACAGCGAACGATTAAGACAATTTTCAGATTCATCTTGCCCCGATGAAACCAATTCGTTACAGTAACCACTCGTAGATAACAGGAAGGTTACGATTCCCCTGCCGGAAACACTGCCAGCAGGGAAGATTCGGGACCAACGGGAAATCTCAAAGAGGGCAAATGTTCATTTCGAAGAAGCAGGGCGGCAAGCACCGTAAGCAGACGCCGAACACGGGTCGCGCAGCTGTCGTCGCCGCCGCCACTGGCGCGGTTTCCACCGCCGGCTTCTCCGGCCTCGCCGCAGGCGCTCTCACATCAGACAAGAGCCAAGACGCGGATTACTCCATCCAGCTCGCAGCCGATACCGACGAAATTGCCGGCACCCCAGACAGCGACGCCGCAACCCCGCAGATCCTGGCGATCGCGGAGTACAAGCCGGTTGAGAACCTTACCGACCAGCTCAACAAGGCAGTCCAGCACTCCGACGAGGTCGCTCGCCAAGACGAAGCAGCACGTGCCCCGCTGGTCGTCCGCCCGGCCGACGGCGCTTACACCTCCGGCTTCGGCATGCGCTGGGGTTCGATGCACTCCGGCATCGATATCGCCAACGTGGAAGGCACCCCGATCCGCGCAGTTGCCGATGGCACTGTGATCGACTCCGGCCCGGCCCAGGGCTACGGCCAGTGGATCCGCATCCGCCACGAGGACGGCTCCATTTCCGTCTACGGCCACATGCAGTCTCTGTACGTAGGCGTCGGCGAGCAGGTCCATGCCGGCCAGGACATCGCCGGCATGGGTTCGCTGGGCTTCTCCACCGGCTCGCACCTGCACTTTGAAATCTGGCCGGACGGCGCAACCGCCGTCGACCCGGAGCCTTGGTTGGCCGCACGCGGCATCCAGCTCTAAGCCACACAGACTTCTGCCCCGCTTCGGCGGGGCTTTTTCATTGTTGGGTGTCCAACTTTTCGGAGCATGCGGGGGTACACCATCCACCCCCACAGGCAATTAACATCCGTAACAAATTTCACTTCAGTAACATCGCGCCTGCCTGCAGCGATACCACATAGCTACGCCCAATTAGAACAAACGTGCAGGTCACGCCATTGCTTCGCGGGTGGACACACGTTAAATTGACCTGCTGTGCGCGTAGCCAAAGCTGCGCCGAACCAGACCTGCGTAGAGAAGGTAAAACTGTGAAAACCAGTCGTATGTTCCCCGGTGCCTCCGTGGCAGCCGCTGCAGCATTGGCGCTGACGCTTGTAGCGTCGCCAGCGCACGCACTGACCCTCACTGTCGGTGGCGCACCTATCGGCAACCAGGGCGACGCCTTGGGCGCCCTTGCAAAGGCTGCAGACGCCATCCTGGACAACGGTGCAACCGTGACCGCCGGCGGCTACAAGATCGTGTACGACCCGCGCGCCCTCGATGCGCCGCTGTCGGCCGCGTTCGCTCCTGCCGATGGCACGGACTGGGTCGCACCGCAGCGCGGCCGCACCGCAGATGGCCGCACCGTGGTCATGCCGGCGTCTGGCCGCTACACCTCCGGTTACGGTCCACGCTGGGGCACGTTCCACCGTGGCATCGACATTGCCAACACGGAAGGCACCCCGATCTACGCGGCAATGGACGGCACCGTCACCGCAGCAGGTCCGGCGCAGGGCTTTGGCAACTGGGTCGTGATCAAGCACGACGGTGGCGAAGAGACCGTCTACGGCCACATGCGTTACTACGACGTGCAGGTCGGCCAGCGCGTCAAGGCGGGCCAGAAGATCGCCTCCATCGGCAACGAGGGCTACTCCACGGGCCCGCACCTCCACTTCGAGGTCAAGCCGGACGGTGTGAACCACGCCGACCCCGAGGTCTGGCTGGCCCAGCAGGGTATCCGGATCTAAAGCTTTTCCATCGGCACCCCGCCGATGGTCATCAGCCTGACGGTGCCAGACGACCCGAAATCGATTGTCACCGTCTCCCTCACGCCGGAACCTTCCACGGTGAGGACCGTGCCCAACCCGTACTTCGCGTGGTTGACGCGGTCTCCGGCCACTAAGTTCAAATTCTTGTGCACCGTCTGTTTCGGTGCACGGCGCGCAGAGCGCATCTGCGTGCGTGGACGCGAGGGCGAGCCCCACGCATCCGCGTTGAAGGAGCGCTCCGGTTCCAACCTGCGCCAGTCGATGAGGTCCTCCGGGACCTCTGCGAGGAAGCGACTGGCCGGGTTGGTTACCGGAGAGCCCCACGATGAGCGCAGCATCGCACGCGTCAGATATAGCCGCTCGCGGGCGCGCGTAATCCCCACATACGCCAGGCGACGTTCCTCGGCGAGCTCCGCTGGATCCCCCAACGCACGCAGGTGTGGGAACTGTCCGTCCTCCCAGCCGGTAACAAACACCACCGGGAACTCCAGGCCCTTTGCAGTGTGCAACGTCATCAACGTGACCACGCCCTGCTCGTTGTCCGGCAACTGATCCGCATCAGCGACGAGCGAAACCTTCTCCAAAAACGCCTGCAGTGATCCCGGCGCGGGTTCGCCTTCCTGCATAACCTCGTCGATTTCTTCATCGGTCATGTACGCCATCTGGTTCGCAGCGTCCGAGGAGAACTCACGGGCGACAGAGACCAACTCGTTGAGGTTGTCCAGGCGCGCCCCGTCCTGCGGGTCGTTGGAGGCTTCAAGCTCTGCCTTGTAGCCGGTGGCATCAAGCACCTGGGCGACCAGTTGCCCGAGGTCTGGCATGCCGGTGACCTCATTGACCATGTTCGGCATGTCCTGGCGGAGCCCCCTCATCATGTCCACGAAGCGGGTAATGGAGTTCGTGGCGGCCTTGGCCAGCATGTCCACGTTGCCCTCAGTGGCGTCGATAAGCGAACGCCCAAAGCTTTGATTGTTTTGCTCCGAGTGCAGCGCCACCATGGCTTGCGCCTTGTCGCCAATGCCGCGTTTTGGCACGTTGACAATGCGCCGCATGCTCACCGTGTCGTCCGGGTTTTCTAGCACCTTCAGGTAAGCAACGATGTCGCGGATCTCGCGGCGCTCGTAGAAGCGGGTCCCGCCGACTACCTTGTACGGAATACCCGAGCGGATGAAAATGTCTTCCAACGCGCGCGAGGCGTTGTTGGTGCGATACATCACTGCGATATCCGAGTACGGCACGCCGCGATCCGACAGGGCATCGATTTCCGTGGCGATGAAGCGGGCCTCGTCGTGCTCGTTGTCCGCGACATAGCCGACGATCTTCTCCCCCGTGCCGTGGTCAGTCCACAGCTTCTTCGGGCGGCGGCCCTCGTTCTGCGCGATGACAGCGTTCGCGGCACTCAAGATGTTCTGCGTGGAGCGGTAGTTCTGCTCCAGCATGATCGTCTCCGCATCGGGGTAGTCGCGCTCGAACTCCTCGATGTTGCGGATCGTCGCGCCACGGAAGGCGTAAATGGACTGGTCAGAATCGCCCACCACCGCCAGCTCGGGCGCGTCGGGGCCGTCGCCCACCAGGGTGTGGATGAGTTCGTATTGAGCGTGGTTGGTGTCCTGGTATTCGTCGACAAGCACATGCCTGAAGCGACGCCGGTAGTACTCCGTGACCTGCGGATGCGTCTTGAAGATGCGGACTACCTCGCCGATCAGATCGTCGAAATCGAGCGCGTTGGATTGACGCAGGCGGCGCTGATATTCCGCGAACACGTTCGCCACCGTGGTCTCGAACGGGTTGTGGGTGCGTTGCGCCTGTGCTTGCGCCTGGTCCGGATCCACCAACTCGTTTTTCAGATTCGAAATCGCGTTGGCCAGCACGCGCGGCGAGAACTTCTTCAGATCCAAGTTCATGTCTTTGCCGATCATGCCGAGCAGTCGACGTGAATCGTCCGAATCATAAATAGTGAAGTTGGTATTCAACCCCGGCACCAACTGCGCCTGCTGGCGCAAAATACGCACGCACACCGAGTGGAACGTGGCCACCCACATGCGTTCCGCCTCAGGTCCGACGAGTTGGCCGACGCGCTCCTTCATCTCCGCTGCGGCCTTATTAGTAAAGGTGATGGCAAGGATCTGCCACGGCGCTACCCCACGGTTTTGCAGCAAATAGGCAATACGGCGGGTCAGCACCGCAGTTTTGCCGGAACCAGCGCCGGCGACGATAAGCAGCGGGCTACCTTCGTGCACGACGGCCGCCTGTTGCTGCGGGTTCAGGCCAAGGGTCACATCAGTCATGGCAGTCACTGTACTAACGCCGCCGACACGACCCTGACCGTGTGTTCGAACTGGCATAATCTACTGCCATGAGTGAGCTTGAAATCCGCATGCCATCCGGCACCGACGATCCCCTTTCGGACGCGGAGATCCAGGAATACCGCAAGGAAATCGACCGACTTGACCGCGTCATCCTCGACGCAGTGAAGCGCCGCAGCCAGATTTCCGCCGCGATTGGTAAGACACGCATGGGCTCGGGCGGCACGCGCCTTGTCCACACTCGCGAGGTGGCCATCATTAACCAGTTCCGCGACGAGTTGGGCGAGGAAGGCCCCGGCCTGGCACAGATCCTGCTGCGGCTCGGCCGGGGCAAGTTGGGTTAACGCACTTGGGGCTAGCGCTCCGGACGGCTAGTCCTGCTCGGTGGAATCGAGCACGACCTCAAATTCCAGCAGTTCAGCAGACTGTGACACCGGCTTGCGCGGGCCCTCACCGTTATCGCCGCCCTTGTCGCTTTCAGCGTGCCCGGCGCGGCCTGCGCCTTCCCACCAGGCGTTGTAGGACTCCTCGTCGGCCCAGCGGGTGACCACGAAGTAGCGCTCCTCCCCCTTGACTGGGCGCAGAAGCTGGAAGCCTTCGAAGCCGGGCTGGGAGTCGATGGCGTGCTTGCGGGCAGCGAAGCGGCGCTCGAGTTCCTCGCCGGCGCCTTCGGGGACAGTAATCGCGTTGATCTTGACGATGCTCATGGGCGCCATTATCCAGATTTGCCGGGTGGTGGGGTGTATACCCGGAAGGTACGGCAGGTTTTGACTACCGTAGTTTGCATTGAACGCTGGAGATGATTACCGCCGCCTGGGAGGCTGCAATGCACGACATTACGTCCGCACCGAGCTGGAAAAAGCTCGAAAAACTCCATGCTGAAACGTCTCGCACGACGCTGCGTGATCTGTTTCGGGCCGACGCGCAGCGCGCCGAGCGCTTCACTTTCGACGCCGCCGGTTTGCACGTGGATCTGTCGAAGAACCTGTTCAACGGGCGTGTCATGGAGGCGCTGATTGCACTTGCCGACGACGCCGACCTGACCGAACGCATCACTGCAATGTTTTCGGGCGAGCACCTCAACACCACCGAGGACCGGGCTGTGCTGCACACCGCGCTGCGCGCCCCGGCGGATCGGGCGCTGATCGTCGACGGCCAGGATGTCACCGCTGACGTGCACGATGTGCTGGAGCGCATGAGTGCGTTTGCGGAGTCGGTGCGCTCTGGCGATTGGCTCGGCCACACGGGCAAGCCGATTACCAAGGTGGTCAACATCGGCATCGGCGGCTCTGACCTCGGGCCAGCCATGGCTGCTCAGGCGTTGCGTACCTACGCGGATGCTGGGGTGAGCGCGGAGTTCGTCTCCAACGTGGATCCGGCCGATATGACCCGGGTGCTCGCTGACGCTGACCCGGAGCAGACGCTGTTTATCGTCGCCTCCAAAACGTTTACTACCCAGGAAACCCTGTCCAACGCGCATGCGGCGAAGCGCTGGCTGCTCGAGGCTTTCGATGGCGACGACACCGCGGTTGCGAAGCACTTCGTAGCCGTCTCTACCAATGTGGAGAAGGTCTCCGAGTTCGGTATTAATACGAACAACATGTTCGGCTTCTGGGACTGGGTTGGCGGCCGCTACTCGGTGGATTCCGCAATCGGCCTGTCGCTGATGGTGGTCATCGGCCCGGAGCGTTTCCGCGAGTTCCTCGCCGGGTTCCACGCGATGGATGAGCACTTCCGCACCACCGATTTCGAGCGCAACGTGCCTGTACTCATGGGGCTGCTCAACGTGTGGTACCGCAACTTCTACCAGGCCCAGACCCATGCGGTGTTGCCGTACGCGCAGGACCTCGCCCGCTTCCCGGCGTATCTGCAGCAGTTGACCATGGAGTCCAACGGCAAGCGCACGCGTATCGACGGCACCCCGGTCACCTATGACACCGGCGAAATCTTCTTCGGCGAGCCCGGCACCAACGGCCAACACGCCTTTTTCCAATTGATCCACCAGGGCACCACACTGATTCCGGCGGACTTCATCGGCTTTGCCAAACCACGCGCTGATCTGCCCACCGCCACCGGCGAAGGCTCCATGCACGACCTGCTCATGGGTAATTTCTTCGCGCAGACGAAGGTGCTGGCGTTTGGCAAAACCCAGCAGGAAATCGAAGCAGAAGGTGTCCCGCATGCACTTGCGCCGCACAAGGTTATGCCTGGCAACCGCCCCACCACCACGATCCTGGCGGAGGAACTCTCCCCGCACTCCCTCGGCGCGTTGATTGCGTTGTACGAGCACATCGTGTTCGTGGAGGCCGCCATCTGGGGCATCAACGCCTTCGACCAGTGGGGCGTGGAGTTGGGCAAGGCTCAGGCCAATGACCTCGCCGCTGCCGTTGCGGGCGAGGAAGAGCCCGCCTCCGGCGACCAATCCACCGACAACCTCATCACCTGGTTTAGGGAGCACCGCTAATGGGCGACGCCATCTCATCCGAGTCCTACACGCCACGCCAGCGCACCACGTACCGCCGTCGGCTCGAGGATGAGCTGGAGCGCTTCGACCGGCACCTCCAGGGCGCCGAGTTCGTCGATCACGGCACGATCGGGCTGGAGTTGGAGCTCAATCTTGTCGACGACACCATGCTCCCCCACCCCAACAACCAAGCCGTGCTCGCGCTGCTTGATAGCGAGTACCAGGCCGAAATCGGCGCTTACAACGTGGAGATGAACCACCCACCCTTGGATATTCAAGGCCAGGGGCTAGCGGAGTTGGCTGGTGGCGTCGAGAAGCGACTTGCCCGCGTGCGCGAGGCAGCAAAGCGGGCCGGGTCGCACCTGGCAATGATCGGCACCCTGCCCACGATGACCTCGCAGTTTCTCGATAGCGACGAGTGGATGACGCCAGAGAATCGCTACGCCGGACTGAACAACTCGATCCTGGAATCGCGCGGTGAACTGGTCAAAATCGACCTGCGGGGCGAGGAGAAATACACCCACTACTTTGAGACCATCGCCCCCGAATCCACCTGCACATCCATGCAGCTACACCTCCAGGTGGCACCAGACCGGTTCGCGGAAGCGTGGAACGCTTCCCAAGCCATCGCGGGTGTGCAGGTCGCGCTCTCAGCAAACTCACCGCTGTTCCTCGGCCACAAGGTGTGGCACGAGTCGCGCATCCCGGTGTTCAAACAGTCCATCGATACACGCACCAAAGAACTGATCAACCAAGGCGTGCGCCCGCGTGTGTGGTTCGGCGAACGCTGGATCACCAGCGTCTTCGACCTGTTTGAAGAAAACGTGCGCTACTTCTCCCCGCTGCTGCCCGAAGGCCGCGCCGACGCAGGCACCCCGTTCATGAACGGCGACAACCCTGGCCTGCACTACCTCAACCTGCACAACGGCACGATCTGGCGCTGGAACCGGCCCATCTACGATCCGGCGGGCGAACTCAGCCACATCCGCGTGGAAAACCGCCTGCTTCCCGCTGGCCCGACCGTCAAGGACATCGTTGCCGACGCTGCGCTCTACTACGGCCTGGTCAAAGCCCTAAGCAACCAGACCCGACCTGTGTGGTCGCGCCTCACCTTCGACGCCGCAAACCGTAACTTCCTCGCCGGCGCCAAGCACGGCATCAACGCCGAGATGGAATGGCCGACGTTGGGTTCGGTTCCGGTACGTGAGCTCGTCGAGAAGCATCTGCTCGACCTCGCCTACGAGGGGCTGCGAGCCCTTGACGTGGACCAATCCTGCGCCGACGAATACCTCGGTGTCATCGAAGGCCGCGTACGCACCGGCCAAAACGGTGCCACCTGGCAACTCGACGCCCTGAGCCGCGCCGCCGCCGGATCCAAACCCGCCACCAGCGAACGCGCCGAAGGCCTCGCACGGGTTTTGCGGCAGTACATCAAAAACTCCCAGGCAGACGCGCCGGTGCACACTTGGAACCTTGAGGTCGAATAAGGCAAGATAGGCCCAATGCAGAGCATCATCGACTGGATCGTCGGCCTAATGGAAACCCTTGGCGCCCCCGGTGTCGGCATTGCGATCCTCTTGGAGAACCTCTTCCCACCCATTCCGTCCGAGGTCGTACTGCCGCTGGCAGGCTTCACCGTCGCGCAGGGATCCCTGAACATGGTCAGCGTGTTCATCTGGTCCGTGCTTGGCTCCGTCATCGGCGCATACATCCTCTACGGCGTCGGCGCCTGGCTCGGCCTGGAGCGCCTGCGCAAGATCGCCGATTGGATGTGGCTCGTGCGCGCCTCCGACGTGGACGCATCGATGGATTTCTTCAACAAATACGGCAAGCCCAGCGTGTTCATCGGTCGCCTCATCCCGGGTGTGCGGTCGCTGATCTCCATCCCGGCGGGCCTGGGCAACATGAACCTTCTCACCTTCGGCCTGTGGACCACGCTTGGCTCCGGCATCTGGAACGCCATCCTGATCTACCTGGGCTACATCCTCGGCGACAACTGGGAAAAGGCCACCGAGTACGCGGACACCTACTCCAACGTCATCTACGTCGTGCTCATCCTGATCATCCTCGGATTCCTGGTGTTCTTCATCCGCCGCGCACTCAGCGACTGGGAGGCGAAAAAGTCTGACACTGCGGACACCACCAAATAACCCGCTCGAGGGCGACCGATCACGAAAGTGACGGTCGCCCTCTCCCCTTTAAGAAACCTTCTCGCCTTGCGCCCAATACGAAGCAACATCGGGAAGTTCATCGACCGCGAAGTATCGGGAGTGCGTAACCTTCAAGTCTTCTAAGGACGGCGCCCCGATCACAACAATCTCGACATCTGGATTGTCGTTGGCCTGTTCTTCCTCAAGCCGCTGCAGGATCGCATCACGTACATCCGCATACTCTTTCATCCGAAGCGCGCCGGTCTTGCGGTTGAACACCATAAGGAAGTGCTTCATCGTCTCCCCCTCACTCTTCCACCTCGTACGAACTGAGACGTTGCGATAGGGCTCGCAAAGATTCAATGAGGCTCAGAATACTCGAGGCATGCTGACTCGTAGCAGTCTCCGAGTACGACAATGCTCGAAAAGCTTCCGCCCGCAATTCATGCAGCCTCGAGTTCAATGGCAGACCCCTCGGGATATTCGCTAACTGCTTCATCGAGTTCGAACTACTCCGACGCGTCGCTGCTCGTTGCCGTTCCATATGGTGAATATCACGCGCAATCGCAACTAGCGCATCAAAAACCCTGGCTAGCTCTTTGTTCCCTGGCCGCGCATCGTTTTCGTATCGGATCTTTCGCCCAGTTTTGTCCGCTAACTTTTCAAAGGTGTTCGCCCACTCCGACTGGAGCAAGGTCCGCATTTGGAGTTCGACATTACCCGCAGCCGACTGAACCACCAGATGAATAGCCCGGTAACCCCCGGGCTGCGCACGGGCGATATAGTCACGCTCAATCACACGATGCCCCTCTGCCCGCAGCACCTGCTGCAGCTCCCATGAGAGATGGCGCAAATCGTCGTGCAACACGTTGGCCGTAATTCGAGCCCCGGCGAAATCCCACATCCGGCCGAGTTGAACCTTCTTCGTTTTGTCCTCATTCGACCGTCTGATTTTGTCACCAATAGTCGCCTGCGATTTCACTCGATAAGCACTGACAATGTCCGGACTTTGGTTTTCCTGGCCAAAAAGTTCCTGCGCAAAACCTGCACAGGCAGCAGCAGTCCGTCGAGCTAACTCGTCGTGCCAGATAATCATCTCCGCGGCTTCCGCAGGAACACTGGCACTACCAGCGAAATATTCTCCGCGCCGGTCGATTTCTCGCTTCTCCCACGGACGTTTTTCTCTCAAAAATTCAAAGTCCATATCTCGCCCCCCCTTTTCCAGAAATGGAATATATCAGGGCTCCGGCTGACACCGCGGACACCACCAAATAACCCGCTCGAGGTCGCCGTCGCCGCCGAGAAATCCCTTCTCAATGAGCGTGCCGCAGCGCCTACACGGCTTGTTGTTGCGGCCGAACACGTAACTTGTCTCCCCAGCCCGCTTGATCCCAGTGGTCACGCGGACGGGGGCGTCTTTATTCGCCCACATCAGCCGTCGCGCAAGACGCACATGCTTTTCGACGTCCACCTCCCCCACCCGTTCCCTCGGGTGGGTACCCGCGAGGAAGTTGATCTCCGCGCGGTACTCGTTCCCAATGCCGGCAAGATTGCGCTGATCCAGCAGGGCACGTCCGATTTCGAGGTTCGGCTGTGCCTCAATGCGCCTGACCGCCTCCGCCAGATCGAAATCCGGGTCGAGCAAATCCGGACCGAGATACCCCATCTCCTGCTCGTATTGGCGGGCGGGGAACACCCGAACGAGGCCGAGCCAAAAGCCGACGAGTTCGATGTCGGGCTGGGGGTCGTCGCTAAGCGAAAGCACCACGCGAGCCGCATGACCAGGCTTCTTCCAGCGTGTTCCGGCGCGATGCATCGACCACGTGCCCTCCATTTTGAGGTGCGTGTGCAGGATCTGCGCCTGGTGGCCGCCTTTAGCGAACTGCATGAAGAGGTGCTTGCCGCGAGGCCAAACGCGCTCGCAGGTCATGCCCGTGAAATCAACGGTGGCGTAGCGCGGGACGCGAATGCTTGTGGCTGCGACTTCGCGGTTCTGCATCCACTGCAGGCGCTTCGAGAGCTGATAAACGGAATCACCTTCAGGCATAGTGGGGCCCATGTTCCGCTTTTTACGCAACATTTTCAACAGTGTGGTCAATGCCGGGCCGACCCCGGAGGAGTCGCTCGTCGGCTTCTTCCCCGACATGGACGCCGCAGTCGAGTGGGCGCGCGGGGTGCTCGCGGAGACCGGCACCGACCCTGAGGTCGAGTATGTGCGCGCGGTGAAGGACGTGCGCGAGGCGAATCCGCGGCTCGGCCTTGCGGCGGCAGCGCACCTGGTCAAGCAGTTGCAATAGAACGGGTGTTCGAACGTTTGATTGTCACGTCGGGCGCGTTGATAGATTGACCCTCAACTACTTGAAGGAGGGAACATGAACAACGTGTCTCGGCTCGTTGACCAGGTCGTAGACAGCCTGACGCAATTGCGCCTGCTTTTCGACGACCCCACGTCCCTCCCCTTCACTACCATCGCCCGCGACATCGCACGCCTCGAACAAGCTATGGATAAGAAGGCCTACGTCGACGCCTCCTTCGCCCACGCCTGCGTGCTCGCCGACGCCGGCAAACTCGTCGGGGCGAACTACCCGGACGCCTACCTCATGGAGATGTTGGGCATCTCCAAGGGCGAGGCCTACAACCGGCTCGCCCGCGCCAAAGCCATGTTCGCCCCGCCCCCGCCACCTGAGCCCGACCTTGACGACTTTCTTGGGGACTTGTTTGGCGCTGGCGATGAACCGACCGACGAGGAGCGCGCCGCCGCCGAAGAAGCCGCCCGCAAGGCCGCCGACGAGGAAGCCGAGCGTCGCCGCAAAGACCAGGAGGACGCCCGCCGTCGCGCCGGCGAGGTCCCCGCCGCCAAGCAGGACATCATCCGGCGAGAACTCGACAAACTGCTCAAGGCCGCCGAGGGCGAACGCATGAGCATCTACGCCCGCGCCATGGAGGAAGCGAAGACACGCAGCGAAAAGGACCTGCGGCTGTTTGTGAAGCGCCTCGTGGACAAGGCGAACAAGCCACACGCAAAGAAGAACCCCAACGCTGGCTTTGAAAAGCGCGAGGCCACCCTGGGCAAGGAAAACTCCGACGGCACCTACGACGTGCGCCTTCACATGACCGCAGGCGACTACGCCCTCTACAAAGCACTCACCGACAAGGGGCTCGCACCAAACTCCAACATCCCGGCTGAACACCAGCAGGACCGCGACCCCCGCACCCGAGGCCAGCGCCGCTACGACCAGTTCATGGACATCATGCGCCAATACGAACACGGCGAGCAGGCCGCCAACGGCGGCGCCGCCTCCGTGGTGGTCTCGGTGACGCTGGACGATCTTGCCGACGCCGACGCCACCACCCTGTTCCAAACCAACGTCGGCGTGGAGCTCAACGCCTTCAACCTCGTGCGCCTCGGCATGGACGGCACCTCCGACTTCTTACTCACCGTCGACGGCCTCACCGGAGTGCCGCTGCACCTGGGCAGGTCGAAACGGCTCGCGTCTGTTGCGCAACGCATCGCCATGTTCGCCATCCAAGGCGTGTGCTCATGGGCCGGCTGCACCACCGCCATGAGCGAGTGCGAAGCCCACCACATCATCTCCTGGCTGCGGTACGGCGGCACCGACATCACCAACCTCACCGGCCTGTGCCCCACCCATCACCGGTGCAACAATGACCACCGGGACGGCTCCTTTAACAAGGGCTACATGGATTACGACCCCACAACCGGCACCGCCGTGCTGGTCAAGGCCGACGGCACCCGTCACGTAAACACCACAGACCCCGCCATGCACTCGGCGGTCAACCGAATCCGGGCGAAACGGACCGGGGCGGCGGGGCAACCGCCGGGGACCACCCACCGGCCGGTACCGCGCGTGCCGCTACGGCCCTAAAGCGTGACTGCGCACTTAATCATCAAAGTTGAGCCCATCCGCTGGGCCACCCAAATCAGGCCTGCCGTCGGCCTCCTCTGCACCGTCTAGCTCTCCCAGCGCCTCCGTTATGCTGCGCCCGCGCCGCTTCGGGGGTGCCGAGGCACGCCCTCCGATCTTCGCCCCCTTGTGGGTCACCGTCGCCCCGAAGTCTTTCAGAGAAAAGGCAGGACCGCCGTTAAGCTTTTCCACGCTCAACGGCTGCATGCGGCCGGCCCGGACCGCTTGAGTCAGGGCATCGACGACCAACGGCATCGGGTCCCCTACCCCGTCGGGGAAGAAATCGAAGAAGGTGGTCATGGTTCTCCCGCCGCGGGTGATGTGGGCGGCTAAGAGGCCGTCGACAAGCACCACCATGGCACCGGCCGAGCGGGTCGGCCCCTGCGCCGGCCACGGCAGCGCCGCCCCGTAGGGGTTCGACGGGTCGGTGGCGGCCAGCACGTGCACCTGCGGATCGCGCGCACCGGAGGGCCAGCCCACCACGTCGTCGGTGTCCTGGTGCCCGCGCAGCCGATCGATGGTGGCCGGGGTGGAAAACTGCGAGGCCCCAAGCCCCTCCACGAGGTAGCCGCGCATCGCCTTGCCTGATTCCTCAAAACCAGACAAGGTTTTGTAGGCCAGCGCGAACCCGCCCAGGATGTCCTCGGCTACCACCGAACCGCGGGTGACCACCCCGTAGCGGTCCAGCAGCGACTCCCCTAAAGCCACCGAGCGACGCGTGGGGTCGCTATCAGGCGTGGGCGTGAGCGACCAACGGCCCACCATGTCGGGCGGGACCGTCGACGCGAACGAGGTCCGCCCCGAGCGCACCCTGCTTCGCTGCGGCCTGCGACGCGCCCGGTGCGCCGTCCTCCCGCCCGCCAACCGGGCCCGGATCGGAGCAAACGAATCCGGCGCGAGGAAGCCGGCCTCCACCAGGTCCCACATGGCTTCGCGCAGCTCCTCGGTGGTGGTCGAGGGTTCAAGCAGATCGCCGAACAGGAACCCGCCGCCGCGGCGCACCTTCTCCATCACCTGGGTTTGGGTCAGCGACAGCAGGGGTTCCTCGACCTGCGGCATGAGTTGGGCCGCGTAGTCGGTGGGCAGCAGCATGATCCACGGGTCACGCGCCCCTGCCTTGCCGGCGCCGACGATGGCGACCTCGCCGTTGGCGGTGAGCTCGTCAAGCATCACCGGCGAGTAGTCGCCAACGCGGGACGGGAAGATGTGGGACTCCCAAGCACTTGCGGGCAGCCGCACCCCGGCGAGCTGCTCGATCACCGAGTAGACCCCGTCGGCGCCCCGCAGCGCGGGCGTGACCCCCACCGGGGCCACGTTTGACCACGAAGGCAGAAAACGCCCATAGGCCGACTGCGACACGGGCCGGGTCTGGGCGCGCGCCGCCGCCAGCGAGCGCGACCGGATGATGCGCAGCACCTCGGCGGCGACGTACTCCTGCTCCTCGACGCCCTGCCGGTAGCGGCCCTCGATGACCTTGTCCTTGTCCACCAGCGGCATCAGCGCTGCATGCGCCGCACCGACGGCCAGCCCGAACGCGTCCGCAAGGTCGCGCAACACAAAGGGCCCGCGGGTGCGCACCCAACGCCCCACCAGTTGCGCCAGAGCGTCAGGGATGGTTTGCACCTGGGCGGGGACGCCGGGCGGGACGGGCACGCCGAGGCCGTCGCGAAGCAAGGGCGCATCCAGGACTTGGGCCACGTGTTCGCGCCCGCCGATGCGCACCCGCATCATGCGTGCCCCCAGGGACTGCTCCAGGGAGGCCAGGGGGACTGTGGTGTAGGTGGGCAGGTCGTCGATAGGCACGGGCCCCACGATGCGCAGGGTGTCGGCGAACTGCTCGGACGTCTCCGCGCGGCCCACCCGGCGCAGCGAGGCGTCGACCTCTGCGATGATGTCCGCGTCGAGCAGCTCGCGCAGCTCGACGGTGCCCAGCAGCTTGGCCAGCAGCGACGGGTCGAGCGACAGCGCCGCGGCCCGCTTCTCCGCCAGCGGGGTGTCGCCCTCGTACATGAACGCGCCGGTGTAGTTGAACAGCAGCGAGGAAGCGAACGGGCTCGGCTGGTCGGTGGTCACCTCGGCGATGCGCACCCGGCGCGTATTGATGTCGCGCATCACCTCCTGCAGCGCCGGCAGGTCGTAGACGTCCTGGAAGCACTCACGCACGGTTTCCAGGATGATTGGAAACGACGGGTAATTCCGGGCCACATCCAATAACTGCTCGGCGCGCTGGCGCTGCTGCCACAACGGTGCGCGCTTGCCGGGGTTGCGGCGCGGCAGCAGCAGGGCGCGGGCGGCGCACTCGCGGAACCGGGAGGCGAACAGGGCGGAGTTGCCCACCTGCTCGGTAACGATGTCCGCGATCTCGTCGGCGTCGAATTGGAAGATCGCCCCGTCGGGCTCCCCCTCCCCTTGCGGCAGGCGCAGCACGATGCCGTCGTCGCCGGCGACCGCCTGGGCGTCCATCCCGGTCTCCTGGGCGACCCGCCAGCCGGTGGCCAGCGCCCACGCCGCGTTGACCCCCTTGCCAAACGGGGTGTGCAGCACCACACGCCAGTCCCCCAGCTCGTCGGTGAACCGCTCCAGCACAAGGGTTTTCTCGTCGGGCAGGATCCCGGTGGCCTCCTCCTGCTCGTCAAGGTATTGCAGCAGGTTGGCCCGGGCGCGCTCGTCCAAGCTTTCGTCCAAAGCATTTCTTGCTTCTCGACGAAACGCCCCCACCGCCTTACCCAACTCATACGGCCGACCCAGCCCGTCGCCTGTCCAGAACGGCAGGCGCCCGGTGTGGCCGGGCGCCGGGCTGACCTGCACCTGGTCGCGGGTGATGTTTTCGATGCGCCACGAGGAGGCGCCGAGGGTGAACACGTCGCCGACGCGGGACTCGTAGACCATCTCCTCGTCGAGCTCGCCGACGCGGCGGGGTGCTTTGTCCTCGGCGCCCGCGAGCAGGAAGACGCCGAACATGCCGCGATCCGGGATGGTGCCGGCGTTGGTCACCGCGACCCGCTGGGCGCCGGGGCGCGCCTTCAAGACATTGCCTTCGAGGATTGCGCGGGGCCGCAGCTCGGCGAAGTCGGTGGACGGATAGACGCCGATGACCAGGTCGATCACCGAGTCGAACACCTCGCGGGCAAGGTCACGGTACGGCCAGGCGCGGCGCACGGTGTCGTACCACTCGTCCACATCCAGGTCCTCCACCGCAACCGCAGCCACGGTCTGCTGGGCAAGCACGTCCAGCGGGCTTCGCGGGGTGTGCAGCTCCTCGATGAGGCCTTGGCGCATCCGGGGCACCGTCACCGCAGTTTGCACCAGGTCGGAGCGGTGCTTCGGGTAGAACGTGCCCTCGGAGACCGCCCCCACGGTGTGCCCGGCGCGGCCCACGCGCTGCAGTCCGGAGGCCACCGACGGCGGGGATTCCACCTGGATGACCAGGTCCACCGCACCCATGTCGATGCCCAGCTCCAGCGAGGAGGTGGACACCACCGCGCGCAGGGTGCCCTCTTTCAGCATGGTTTCGGTCTGGGCGCGCTCGTCCTTGGACACGCTGCCGTGGTGGGCGCGCGCGATCACGGTCGCGGCGTGGCCGGCAGTATCCACCGACTTCATCAGCTGCGCCGGCGGGCGGCGGGTCTGCGGGGAGAGCGCCTCCGGGTCGTGCTCCTTCGCCCAGAGTTCGTTTAACTGGCTGGTCAGGCGCTCCGCGGTGCGGCGGGAGTTGACGAAAACGATGGTGGACCGATGCGCCATGACTTCGTCGTAAATCGCGCGCTCGATGTGGGGCCAGATGGAGTTGGTAGCACCGGGCGGCGGGGCGTCCAGGGCGTCGTCCACGGCGTCGTCGAAAACAGCATCGCCGATGGTGGAGGCGTCCTCGGGAACGGGCAGGTCGCTCATGTCGTCGACGGGCACGCGCACATCTAACTGCCAGCGCTTCTCCCCCGGCGGGTTGATGATCGTCGTCTTGGGGCCCAAAAAGTTGGCCACCGCCTCGATCGGGCGCACCGTGGCCGAGAGCCCAATGCGCTGGAAGTCCCCGGCGAGGCGGCGCAGGCGCTCCAGCGAGAGCGCGAGGTGCACGCCGCGTTTGGTGCCGGCGAGGGCGTGGATTTCGTCGACAATGACCGTGTCCACCGTTTTCAGAATGCCCGCCGCCTTGGACGTGAGCATGAGATACAGCGACTCCGGCGTGGTGATCAAAATGTCCGGCGGCTTTCGCACCTGCCGGTTGCGCTCCGCCTGCGGAGTATCGCCCGAGCGCACCCCCACCGAAATGTCCGGCATGTCGCGGCCCAAACGCTGCGCCACCCGCGCAATGCCAGCCAGGGGTGCGCGGAGGTTGTTCTCCACATCCACGCCGAGGGCCTTCAGCGGCGAAATATAAAGGACGCGCACGCCGCCGTGGGTGGAGGTGTTCGCCCCATCGATGGGCAGCGCCTGCTGGCCGGCCCGCTCCACCAGGGAGTTCAGCGCCCACAAGAACGCCGCCAGCGTCTTGCCGGAGCCGGTGGGTGCGACGACGAGGGCGTTTTCGTCGTCAGAAATCGCGCGCCACGCCTGCTCCTGCACCGCCGTGGGCGCTGCGAAGACATCCTGGAACCACCCCGCCACCTGCGGGTGAAAGCGGTCCAAGATCGAGCCAGTCATTTCGCCAACCTTAGCGGTAGAGTCGGGCACATGACTGCTGAGTACTCCGACTCCCGGCTGACCAACCTGATTGCGGAAGGCACGGGTGAAATCCTCAAAGGCATCCGTGGGGTGGGCCTGCTGCGTGGCCGCGAACTCGGCGAGACTGGCGACGATCTCGCCCAGGCCTGGATCGAGCGAGTCTTAAGCCAGCACCGCCCCAACGACGGGTTCCTCTCCGAGGAAGCGTCCGACAACCCGGCGCGCCTGAGCAAGGACCGGGTGTGGATCGTCGACCCGCTCGACGGCACCAAGGAGTTCGCGACCGGCCGGCAGGACTGGGCGGTGCATGTGGCGCTCGTCGAAAATGGCGTGCCCACCCACGCCGCCGTCGGGCTGCCGGACCTTGGCGTGGTGTTTAAGTCCTCCGACGTGCGCCACGTCTCAGGGCCGTTCGCCGGCAAGGTGGCCATGTCGCGCAACCGCCCGCCCGCCGTCGCCCGCTACGCCGCGGACGCGATCGGCTTCGAAACAGAACAGATCGGCTCCGCCGGCGCCAAAGCCATGCACGTGCTGCTCGGCGACTACGACGCCTACATCCACGCCGGTGGCCAATACGAATGGGACCAGGCCGCACCCGTAGGGGTCTCGCTTGCGGCGGGCCTGCACGCATCGCGACTCGACGGCTCCCCGCTTCGCTATAACAACGAAGACACCTATATTCCAGACATGCTTATTTGTCGCCCGGAGATTGCCGACGACATTTTGGAAGCCGCCGCCCGCTACCACGACGAACACGGCTCGTTCGAAGGAGTACTGAAGTAACCAATGGTCAAGACCCCATACGAGGACCTGCTGCGCGACGTGCTGGAAAACGGCACCGAGAAAGGTGACCGCACCGGCACCGGCACCCGCAGCGTGTTTGGCCGCCAGATCCGCTACGACCTCTCCGAGTCGTTCCCGCTGCTGACCACCAAGAAGGTCTTCTTCAAGGGTGTCGTCGGCGAACTGCTGTGGTTTTTGCGCGGCGATTCCAACGTGCGCTGGCTGCAGGACAATGGCATCCGCATCTGGAACGAGTGGGCCGACGCCGACGGTGAGTTGGGTCCGGTCTATGGCGTGCAGTGGCGCTCCTGGCCAACCCCGGACGGTGGCCACGTCGACCAGATCGCCGAGGCCCTGGCAACGCTGAAGCAGAACCCGGATTCGCGCCGCAACCTGGTGTCCGCCTGGAACGTGTCCGAACTGGACAAGATGGCCCTCATGCCGTGCCACCTGATGTTCCAGCTCTACGTCGCCGACGGCAAGTTGAGCATGCAGGTCTACCAGCGCTCCGCCGACATGTTCCTGGGCGTGCCGTTCAACATCGCCTCCTACGCGCTGCTTACCCACATGTTCGCGCAGCAGGCGGGCCTTGAGGTCGGCGAGCTGATCTGGACCGGCGGCGACTGCCACATCTACAACAACCACATCGAGCAGGTGCGCGAGCAGCTCTCCCGCGAGGCCCGCGAGTATCCGCAGCTCAAACTGCGCAAGGCAAAGTCCTTGTTCGACTACGACTTCGACGACATCGAGGTCGTCGGCTACGACCCGCACCCCACCATCAAGGCGGAGGTGTCGGTCTAATGCAGGGCGCGATGTTGGGTGCGATCTGGGCGCAAAGCGTCGACGGCATCATCGGCGACGGCGAGGACATGCCCTGGCACCTGCCCGAAGACCTCAAGCATTTCAAGGACACCACCAGCGGGCACCCGATCATCATGGGGCGGCGCACCTGGGAGTCGCTGCCGTTCAAGCCGCTGCCGAACCGCAAGAACATCGTGTTGTCCTCGCGCGAGGCGGGCGCCTGGTCCCGCGGGGCGTCGGTCGTCGCCGACATCCCGGACCTCGAGGGCGATGCCTGGATCATCGGCGGCGCCCAAATCTACGCCGCCACCCTCGACGAGGTCGACGTCATCGAACGCACGCTTATCGACGTCCACCCCGACGTCCCCGATGCCAAAGCCGTCTACGCCCCGCGTATCGACGACACCTTTGCCCTCGTTTCCGAAACGGAGTGGCTCACCTCGTCGACAGGCTTGCGCTACAAATTCCAACGCTTCGAAAGGATCTAACATGACCGTCACCGCACCCGAAACCAACGCCCACGTGACCATCTTCGCCGCCGACTGGTGCCCGTTCTGCCAGAAGCTGCGCCAGCGCCTCGACCGCACCGAAACCCCCTACGACATCGTCGACGTCGAGGCCGACGGCATGGACGAGGTTAACGAGTGGATCAAGTCCGTCAACGACGGCAACCGCATCGTGCCCACCGTGCTCTTCTCCGACGGCACCCACGCCACCAACCCGGAGGCCTCGGCAGTGCGCGCCAAGCTGCGCGAACTCACCGGCGAGGAGTAGGCCCGGAGAATCCTTCGGGGCCCTTCTACTCTCTCCGGTCCCAGCGGACTTCGCCGTCGACGACCTGCCCCGTGGGGACCAACCCTACGGTGGCGGCGACTCGCTGCGAGGCGATGTGGTCGGGGTGGATATGAGCGATGAGGTGCGTAATGCCTCGCTCCGCAAGATAGGTGGAAAGCAGTTTCACGGCTTCTTTGGCGTAGCCGTGCCCCTGCCACTGCGTCCCGATCACCCACGCGATCTCCGTCGCACCGCCGTTGCGGGGCACGGTCGCTTGGACGTATCCGATCGGCTGCTTGCACGCACCGAGCGTGACGACGAAATTGATCCACTCCTCGGCACCATCGCTGGATTCGCCTCGAGTCTGGATCGCGTACCGCCGCGCAAGCTCATCCTCAGAGGGCGGCCCACCGCCTGTGAATGTGTAAAGGGTTCGATCCGAAAGCACATCAGCCATCTCGGTAGCGTCCTCGACGCGAAGTGGCCGTAATTCGATAGTCATCTTCACCACCCGCCATCTGACCTCGACGCCACACCAAACCCCTATTTGCGCCCCAGAGAGGAATCGAACCTCCGACACCGGCTTTAGGAGAGCCGTGCTCTATCCACTGAGCTACTAGGGCAATGGGGCTTAGGTTACCGCAGCGGTTTTCGTTCGCGGAATCGGCTGGGCTACCCACATAAGTTACCAAGTAGTAACATAGCGTCACTGTTCCTCCACCCCCAGTGAGGTCACTATGACGATCCTTCAAGAAGGCCAGGTCCAGCGCTCCTACATCATGGCGGACCGCGGCCCGCGCCCCCTGATCCGCGGCTGGGCCCACTTTGTGGCGGCCGCAGCCTTTGCGCTGGCCTCCACCGTGCTGATCACCTACGGGTGGATGACCCTGCCGGCGCTCCACGCCGCCGGGGTTACCGTCTACGGCGTCGGGGTCGTACTGCTGTTTGGGGTCTCCGCGATGTACCACCTCTACCCGTGGCGCTCCCCGTCCACGGTGCAGTGGTGGCGCCGCGCCGACCACGCGACCATCTCCATCTTCATCGCCGCGACCTACACCCCGCTGTGCCTGATCGCGTTCGAGCCGCGCACCGCCGCGACCATCCTCGTCGTGTCCTGGATCGGCGGGCTGGGCGGCGCCGCACTCAATCTGGTGTGGATCAATCACCCGCGATGGCTGGACGTTGTGGTGTACGTGGGGCTCGGCTGGGTGATCGTGCCGCTGATCCCCACCCTGTGGGCCAGCGCAGGGCCAGCGGTGGTGTGGCTCCTATTCGCGGGAGGCGTGCTCTACACGGTCGGCGCCATCGTGTACGGGGCCCGCTGGCCGGGGCGCGAGGCGCGCTACTACGGCTACCACGAGCACTTCCACACCGCGACAATCGTGGCGGCGGTGTGCCACCTCGTTGCGATCTGGATCGTGGTCACGCAGGCAAACTAAGGTGCACAAGAGGTAAAACGAGACTAATGTTACGCAAGTGACTACTTTTGATCGCCGCTCGTTCCTGAAGTCTGCGGGCGCACTCGCGGCAACCACCGCCGCCGGCGCCGCAGCCACCGCCCTCTCCCCCGCCGCACAGGCTCAGCAGCGCCGCGTGCTCGGCACCGTGATCGACTACTCCGCCGCCGTCCCATCCGCCCGCGCTGTGAAGGCCGCCGGCCACATCGGCGCCGTGCGCTACGTATCCCAGCCCCGCCCCGACGCACTCTGGATGCGCGGCAAGCCGGTCACCCTCGACGAAACCCAGGACTACAAGGCCAACGGCCTGTCGGTGGCGTCGGTCTACCAGTTCGGCCGCGCCGACACCGCCGACTGGCTCCAGGGTCCGCTCGGCGCTGCCAAGCACGCACCCCAGGCCATCGCCCTGCACCGCGCCGCAGGCGGCCCGACCGGGCGCCCGATCTATGTGGCTATCGACGACAACCCGACGCTCGCCCAGTTCAACAAATTCATCAACCCCTATCTTTCCGCTATGGGCGCTGCACTCAGCGCCGCCGGCTACCAGTTGGGCGTGTACGGCAACTACTACACCATCGCCTGGTGCCTGGAGGACGGCATCGGTAGCTACTTCTGGCAGCACGACTGGGGCTCGCGCGGCAACATCCACCCGCGCGCCAACATCCACCAAGTCGCCGGACGCCAGACATACATCCAGGGCATCCAGGTGGACATCAACGACGTCTACACCGCCGATTGGGGCCAGTGGAGCCCCGGCCAGAGCGATTCCCTGTTCCAGATGAGCAGCCTGTTGTCGTCGAATGGGCTGTTGGGCCGGTAGGTCGTCGATAAGCAATTAGGCTCAATGCTTCTTCCGGAAGCGAAACTTTTATCCTGACACTATGCGGCTCGATTCAAATCGTCTGGTCATCGCATTGTCTGCCACTGCGATTGGCCTCTACAACTGCGGCGTCACGCTTTCGGAGTCTCATAACGCGTCCGTCGTCTCGCTCATCTACGCGAGCATCGCGCCTTTTGCCGCCTCGTATGCGCCAGCGCCTGGCCAGCCGGCATCACCAACGACCTGGATGACGATAGGTTTAATCCTCTCACTCCTCGTCACCTTCGGAGCAGTCATTTCTGCCCTACTAGGAATATCGCGTATCGGGTGGGCGAGAGCAACGAGCAAGCGCCGCCGAGGAGGTCCAGTGGTGATCGGCTCCTCCGAGGAAGCGAACAGCATCGTCCGCTCAGTCCTTGACCAAGAAAGGGAGCTCCCCGTTCATATCTTGGAGAAGGGAAACCCAACAGCCAAAGGCACGCTTGGCTTAGGGTACAAACAGCATCTGAGCGATGATCGGCTCGTTGCTCAAACTGTCAAACATGCTTCCCACGTGATCATCGCTGCCGAAAATGACATCGAAACAGCTCGCCTGAGTTCTGAGGCGCAGGACCTCCGTCACGCACAATGCGGTGAGGCGGTATCAATATTCCAGCTTCTTCGGTCCCCCGAGTTAGCAACCTCAGCACGCTTTACCCACATCGCTCAGCGACGACCCGTTGAAGCATTTCATCCAGCCGACCTCACAGTTCGCGCAATCACAGACAAAATACTCCACCTGCTGACCACACTCGATGCTCATACTGTTGAGGTCAAGCAATGCGGCCCGGGAGATGAAAAGCGTGAGTTGGACGCGTGGATTCACAATTACAACCGGTTCGCTAAAGAGCTGGAAGTTCAACAGATTGTGAGCCCTCAGGTAGAGGGCCTGGCAGATATGGTTGTCCTCGTCGGCGATCCAGTCCACGTCGCTGCTCAGATCCCCTCCCTCAGGAAACGTCGAGCGATTATTGCGGTGACTGACCACATACTGCAGGGTCTTGTCTGGAACGATGCCGAAGCCGGAACAGTTCTGGAAGTTATTGACCCACAAAAGGTTGGGTTGAGCATCGACGCCATCCGCGATTCCGCCTTCTCCGTCTGGGGCTGGGCATTCGACATCGCCTACACGTCGCTTTATGGCCCGCCATCCCCATCGCAGAAGCTTTCTCACGACGACATCCTGAAGGCACGACAAACTTCTGAAGCAGCCGCTCGGGCCATGGTTGAAAACCTACGTCTACACGGTTTTCAGCTTGTGAAGGACGGCTACGGGTGGGAAGAGCATCCCTCGGAACAGGAGATCACCTCGATGGCGGAAGCCGAGCACGATGATTGGATGCTCAAGCGCACATGGATTGATAGCAACGGAACCGAGCGTCGCGCATCCTATGACTACAGCAAGGAACCTCCTGCTCGGAAACCCTCATACAAACCGTTTGCAGAGCTCGACTCGCACACCCAGGATTACAACCACAAGATCGTGAAAGTTGTGTACCCCGCCTTGGCGGGGATGTTCGGTTACGGCATTTCTAGGATCTCGTAGGCGTCGGAAAACTCCGCATCTGGCACTGGCCAACACTCTCCTGTTACGCCACGGACCACCCAATCACCTGCGTGTGCGTGAGCCTCTCCCTCCAGCGTTGGGATCGTAGCGTCCTCGCTGAGTCGGCGGGCTTGGACTCTCCCCGTTTTCTTGTACTCCCCCGGCGCGACCTGACTGTATGACCTGTCGAAAACCCCAGACGCAACTGTCCATGTTCGTGTCCCGTCAGTGACTTCCCAGTCCCCCGCCTTTGCGTGAAGGACGCTGCCAGTGGAAGTCCGCCACTGCGCGTCTTTGTCCAAGCGTCGGGCCCTAACCTTGCGGATCGGTTTATACCATGCAGCATGCGCGAGATGCTGGTCAAGGCGCTCTTGGGACCATTTTTTCATGCAGGCGATATTAGCGGGTTGAGCGAAAACCAAGCGGTCGTCGGCCTCCTAATATGCTCCGGTTGGCGCATAATGAGTGTTCAAACACTGACTGCGCTAAGGGGCCTCATGCTCAACATTCCTGTTTTTGTGTCATCGACCTTTCGCGATTTCCATACGGAACGTGACATTCTCAATGGTCCCGTAAGTGACCGGCTCAACGAATCTTTGCGCCGATTCGGCGCAAAGATGCACTTTATTGACCTGCGCTGGGGAGTCGACACCAACGACATGGATGAAGAGGCGGCTGGGCGCAAGGTATTAGACGTATGCCTTGACGAAGTCGATCGCGCGGCCCCGCTCTTCCTCGGGCTCATCGGAGACCGCTACGGTTGGATTTCAGACGACAAGTCTCTCCTCGAATGGACGGCACAGCGCGTTGGACTCGACCCCGAGAGGTCTCGCGAGTGTTCTATCACCGAGTTGGAATTCGCCAAAGCTGGTCTTTGGGACGCAGATGATACAACCACACCGTTCATCCTTTTCCGGCAGGTCGAAGGCCCCCCACCGCACGGCTGGGCCGACTCAGACCCAACCCGAATTTCTGACTTCAAAGACGAGGTATCTCAACGATGGGGCAATGCGGAGACGGTGAAACGCTACTCCGTTGCCTTCGACCAGAATGGTCAGTGGCCCACTGCTTCAATGCAGCACTTCGAGGATCTTGCGGTCAGTCTGCTTGAACCGCAGCTTCTGGAGCGAGCCCGCAGCATCCCGCGCGACGGTACCGCGGAGGAGGTCCTGTTTCGAGGTTCCCGCACTCGTAATTTTGGGTCAGAGGAACTGCTCAAATCGATCGATTTTTTCCTCCGCATCGATTCGCCTGTCGTGGTTTATGGCGAGTCCGGCGCGGGTAAGTCCTCACTTCTGTTGGCACTCGAGAAGTATTTGGCGGCCTCCGGAGAATCTATATCCGGCAAGTTGCCCATCACCGTCATTATGGGGCTGGACGACCGCATTTGGACGGGGGACGAGCTCGCATTCGAGATTACGCGATGCATAAACGCAACCTTGGGCCTGTCGCTTTTCGACGATTGGCGGGGCTCTCCCGAAACTTGGCGCCCGCGCTGGAGGCAAGAAATGGAAAAGGTTGTAGCTGAGTATCCTGATCTGCTTTTCATCGTCGACGGTTTAGAGCAGCTTGTGGATGGAGCCGGCGGATTCTGGCCAGTGGAATGGCTCTCGTCTCGCACCGCGTTGGCTGTATCTTCTTCCTCGCGCTCGGACGTCACTCTGTTGAAGAACTCCGATTTCAAAGAAGTCTTGGTTGGGCCAGTGCCAGCCAACATTGCGCGAGAATTCGTAGAGGACTGGGAGCGCAGAATTAGGCGCGAGATCGGAGGCGGCGCTCGCCAGATCATCGCGTCCAAACAACGCTTACCTCTTTGGATAGAGCTTGCGCTGGATCTACTTCTCGATATCGATGGTGATGATTTCAAGTCCATCGAGGATGAACCTGATCAAGCCAGCGCAATCCAAAACATGCTTGCAGACCGCGCGTGGCTCATCCCCGATGACCTGTCAAGCGCTGCCCACCACTTTTTGGAAACCTCCATCGCATCTACCGATCGTGCCCTCGCCCGCGCTGCAGTAGGTCTCTTGGGTGCTTCTAGGATCGGGCTTTCGCAAGAACAAACCGTCAACGCGCTGCGCGACGCTGGCTTCACAACAAATACTGAGATCTCGGTTGCCCGGCTCTTCCGTTCTTTGGCGAATCAACTAACTCCAAATGGGCCGGAGAAACGGATGCGTTTTACGCATCGAGTGTTTAGCGAGGCCGCGGAGAGTTTTGGTTCACCGCTCACGCATTCCCTACTCATGCGCATTTACGAAACCGATCTGCGCAACAGTGTCGAGACCACCCCAAAGTATGCGGCGCTCGAAAGCGAGAATTATTACGACATTGAGCATCAGTGGAAGAACCAGCGCAAACTCGCGGAGGCGTTCCTGTTCCACCTCTTTTCATCGTCTGCTCCCAAGGGTCCTCAAAATCTAGAGAGCATTCCGTTGGCGCTCGACTGCCTTCCGCAAACCACAGTGTACGACGCAGCAATTGTGACCAACTTGCTTCACTTGCCCTATGCAATCGAACACCTTCAGCATCTGCGTACGGCCGGTGCATCATTCGAAGCGCTGCGAACGCTCTTAGCGGCTGCTGATCTTTCCCCTGACCCACAAGTACAAACAAGTGTGGCCTCAATTTGTTTTGAGGTATTGAACGACTTCCCTGTCACGGCGAAAACGGTTTTATTGCGCTGCCAAGCTCTCACGATTGCTGCTTCACACACCGAAGATGTGGAGGAAGCTCGCCTACTGCTGTACCTGGCGTTTAAGAATATCGACCCCCTGTACGACGCCGAGCCAAATCGTGTTTTACCTGCTGTCTTCTATTCTCGAGCCCAACGTGAGATGGCACTTCTGGATGCAAATGCAGGAGACACAAAATCAGCCCTCGAGCTGCTATTTAGCTGCCAAGACATGCTTGTTCCTGCGCTCCAAGCCAGGGATCCTAGAGCCATCGAAGAAGCGATACGCGTGCTCCTTCAGATCGCAGATATCCATGGATCTACAAACAATGGGCTTGTGATCCCCACCTTGGATGAAGCCATGGAGATCGCTGCCATCCTGGTTGACGGCGGCGACGGGCCAGCTGTTTCCTTCGCATTGGCAGCGGAAGCCACGGCGATAAGAGCACAGTTTGTCCGGAAGCTTTTTCCGAATATGGCCCCGCCGGTGGAGCTGCTCGAGGATGCTGTCAACCAATTCGTCGTCGCAACGCAGAAGGTTCCCTTCGGCGGCAAATACTCAACCGACATACTTCGGACCAGCATCGAACTAGCGAATATTTACATCGAGATGCAGAAAGAAATGGACGCTTTCCTACGGCTTCGCGCTTCGGTGGTGGCGCTTGTCCCCTTCCTCAACTCCGCCCCGCCGGCCGGCTGGAACGAGTTGGCTAAGGTATTTGCTCTTCTTCTTGAGCTCTGTGAAAGCGCCCAGTCAAGGGAGGTTCGCGTCGGGGCAGCAAGGTTTGTTCGCGTCCATACCCCTCGAGTGCTTGCGGAAGCATCAAGCGTTAACCTGCCTGAGGCGTTCGCCATTGCAAATGCTGCGCATCACGCACTGCTGATCGGTCTCTCCCAAGCCGAAAACCTAGAAGCAAGGCTCCGCTTCATGGAGGCACTTACCGATATTGCAAAGTGGATCGCACAAACACACCCCGACGCTCAATGCCAGCTCAACTACAGCTACTCGTTGAGGAAGCTCTACGAGCACTACGCACGTGTTGGCCGTCGTGAAAAAGCCAGGGCAACCCTTGATACCGTGCGCAAACGGGACATAGGTTTGGCCGAGCTTCCGGAGGATGGGCAGGCGCTTTCTCAAACGTCGCAGGTGTTGACCCAGTACTGCACCGCGCTCGTGTCAGAGTATGACAGTCCCGATGCGACGGTACCGCGCTTTGCCCATACGGTTGTGCTTGCAGCACCACTGATCCTTCGTGGGGTTCCTGATTCTCTCCGCCAGGAGTTTGCTTCCGCCGTGCACGATTCTTGTGTCACCCTGCTGCAAACTGACAGCGGTACACCCGAGCAGCGCAGCATGTGGGAAGCGATGAAGGAAATCGCAGAGCAGATGTAGTCATCGCGGTACTTCCCGGCGTTCCTCAGTGCGCGCAAGCTTGAGTTGCGCGGCTGGCTAAAACAAAGCAAACGCAAAAACGGGCTCAGCATCACACTGAGCCCGTTTCTTGTTATTCAGCCAGGATTAGTGGTCGACCGGAGCCTCCACACCAACACCGGTGAGGGAACGAACCTCCATTTCGGCCTGAAGTTCGTCGAAGTTGTCCGGCTTGCCCAGGAAGGTGCCGATAAGGCCACCCAGGAAGCCGAGCGGGATGGACACGAGGCCCGGGCTGGTCAGCGGGAAGATGGACCAGTCGGCGTCCGGGAACATCGCGGTCGGGCTGCCAGAGACCGCCGGCGACAGGGCGATCAGCACCAGCGCGGAGATCAGGCCGGTGTAGATCGACGCAACCGCACCGGTGGTGTTGAAGCGCTTCCAGTACAGGGAGTACAGGATGGTCGGCAGGTTTGCGGATGCCGCGATCGCGAACGCGAGGGACACCAGGAAGGCCACGTTCTGCTGCATCGCCAGGATGCCCAGCACGATGGAGACGATGCCAAGCACCACCACGGTGATGCGGGAGACGCGGACCTGCTCATCCTCGGTGGCCTGGCCGTCGCGAAGCACTGCGTTGTACACGTCGTGTGCGATAGATGCGGAGGCGGTAATCGCCAGGCCTGCCACCACGGCAAGCACCGTTGCGAAGGCAACCGCGGAGATCAGCGCCATGAAGATGGAGCCACCGAGCTCGAATGCGAGCAGCGGTGCCGCGGCGTTCGCGCCACCAGGTGCGGCAAGGATGCGGTCCGGGCCGACGAATGCTGCAGCAGCGTAGCCGAGCACCAGGGTCAGCAGGTAGAACGAACCGATGAGAACGATTGCCCAGGTCACGGACTTGCGGGCTTCCTTGGCCGTCGGCACCGTGTAGAAGCGCATGAGCACGTGCGGCAGACCCGCGGTACCAAGCACCAGGGAAAGACCCAGCGACAGGAAGTCGAGCTTCGAGGTGGTGGTCGCACCGTACTTCAGGCCCGGCTTGAGGAGATCCTCGGCCTGGTAGCCCTTCTCCGCGATGTACTGGGACGCGGCGTGGGTGTCGATCGCCTGGTTGAGCACCGCATTCATGCCACCCTTGGCCATGATGAAGGCGAGGATCGACATGATCAGCACGCCGGCGATGAGCAGCACGGCCTTGATCATCTGCACGTAGGTGGTGCCCTTCATGCCGCCGATAAGGACGTAGGCGATCATGATCACGCCGACGATGGCAACACAGATTGCCTGTGCGGCGAAGGAGTGCAGGTCCAGCAGCACGGACACCAGCGAGCCGGCGCCGGCCATCTGTGCGATGAGGTAGAACAGCGACACGAACAGGGTACCGAAAGCGGCGGCCACACGCACCGGCTTCTGGCGGAGGCGGAACGACAGCACGTCCGCCATGGTGAAGCGGCCGACGTTTCGCAGCGGCTCGGCGACCAGCAGCAGGGCGACCAGCCATGCGACGAAGAAGCCGATGGAGTAAAGGAAGCCGTCGTAACCGCTCAGCGCGATGGAGCCGACGATGCCCAGGAAGGACGCGGCGGACAGGTAGTCGCCGGCGATGGCGAGGCCGTTCTGGGTGCCGCTGAAGGATGCGCCGCCGGTGTAGAAGTCGGCGGATTCGCTGGTGGTTTTGCCAGCGCGGGTCACAATGAAGAGGGTGACCACGATGAACGCGCCGAAGATGGCGATGTTCAGCAGAGGGTTGCCGGTGGCGGTGCTTTCAGCCGCTGTGGCGTTGATGTACGTCTGCATGGCTTAGCCCTCCATTTCCTGGCGAATGTGCGCTGCACGGGGTTCGATGTTCTTGTTTGCCCACTTCACGTAGACCCAGGTGATCAGGAATGTGGTCAAGAACTGTGCAAGTCCGAGCCACAGTCCAAGGTTGAGGCCTAGGAAGGGCCGCGCCATGACATCGGGCGCGAAGGTAGCAAAGACGACATAGAAGACGTACCAGAGGAACGCCGCAATCATCACCGGGAAGGTGAAGCCACGGAATGTTCCACGCAGATCTTGGAATTCGGGGCTCTGTTGCATTGCCACAAACTCGTCTGGCGTGGGCTCGCGGCGCTGCGGGACAGCGGGGGAACCTGTCATTGCCTCGATCCTTTCTTGTTCACGGGATTGGGTCTTGCCTTGCCGACAATTCGCGATTCTCGACTCAACAATGTGGAGTGTAACGTATCACACACTCACGGAGAGTTGTTTAAATCCTCTCACCCCTACCCCTACCCCCGAAAAGTCACACTTTTCGTTGCGACGAGAAAAGCCCGCCCGGCCGCTTCCACGGCCGAACGGGCTCAAATCCACTCCCAGGAAAACCTTTATCCCGGGAACGTCAGGGGATCCCCTGACATACGCTCCCCTTGCACCGCATCGAGGGTGGCAACGTCTTCGTCGGTGAGCTTCACATTTACCGCGCCAAGATTTTCGACAAGGCGCTGCGGGTTCTTCGTCTTCGGCACCACGGAGCAACCAAGCTTCATCAGATACGCCAGGCATACCTGTGCGGGCGTCGCCTCGTGGGCCTGCGCGACCGCCTGGATCGCGGGGTCGTCGAAGTTGGAGCCGCGAGCAATCGGCGCCCACGCCTCGGTGAGAATGTTGTGCTCCTCGTGGTAGGCACGCAGCTCTGGCTGCGTGAAGCCGGCGTGCAACTCCACCTGGTTGAGCACGGGCGTGATACCGGTGGCGTTAATGATGTCGTCGAGAACCTCCGGGTAGAAGTTGGCGACACCAACCGACTGGAGCCGACCCATGCCCTGCAGTTCGGCGAGCTGCTCGAAGGCCTTCACATACGTGCCGTTCTGCGGCCAGGGCCAGTGCACGAGGTAGAGGTCGATGAACTCCAGGCCGAGGCGCTCGAGAGACTCGTTGTACGCCTCAAGGGCGCGCTCCTGGTCGTCGTTCCACAGCTTGGTGGTGATGAACAGTTCCTCGCGCGTGACATCCCCCGCCTTGATCGCATCGTTGACGGCCTTACCTACCTCCACCTCGTTGCCGTAGAGCGACGCGGTGTCGAGGTGGCGGTAGCCCAATTCGATAGCGGTGCGCACGGTCCGCTCCACGTCCTCGCCCTGGAGCTTGTAGGTGCCCAGGCCAAGCAGCGGGAGATCGTAGCCGTCGTTGAGCGTAGTTACCGGGATTCGCATGCGCTTTCCCCTAACGGGCGTCGAGCAGGTCGATAATGAAGATCAGGGTGCGGCCAGACAGCGGATGGCCGCCACCTGCCGGGCCGTATGCCTTCTCCGGCGGGATGGTGAGCTGACGGCGGCCGCCAACCTTCATGCCCGGGATGCCTTCCTGCCAGCCTGCGATGAGGCCCGTGAGCGGGAACTCGGCCGCTTCTCCGCGGTCCCAGGAAGAGTCGAACTCTTCGCCGGTTTCGTAATCGACACCCAAGTAGTGGACTTTGACGAAGCCGCCAGCCACCGCTTCTTCGCCCTCGCCGACGGTGATGTCCTGGATAACCAGATCAGCTGGTGCCGGCCCCTCGGGGGCTTCAATGAATGGCTTTTCCATTTCCATGAGTGAGAATCTCCTTGAGGTTTGTGCGGTCGGCATTAAAAAACCGCCGGGAACTTCCCCCGCGAATTATAGGGGACGTGTTCCTCGGCGGTTGAAACGTTTGGTTAGCGCTGGTCGCGCGGGACGAAGTCGCGCTTCTGGTAACCGGTGTAGATCTGACGCGGGCGGTTGATCTTGGTGTTCATTTCAAGCTGCTCGCGGTACTGTGCGATCCAGCCCGGCAGGCGGCCGATGGCGAACAGGACGGTGAAGAAGTCCGTCGGGAAGCCCATGGCGCGGTAGATCAGGCCGGTGTAGAAGTCGACGTTCGGGTAGAGCTTGCGCTGGATGAAGTACTCGTCGTTCAGCGCGATCTCCTCGAGCTTCATCGCCAGGTCGAGCAGTTCGTCGCCACCCAGGTGCTCGAGCACCTCGTGTGCGGTGTCCTTGACGATGGCCGCGCGCGGGTCGTAGTTCTTGTACACGCGGTGGCCGAAGCCCATGAGGCGGACGCCCTTTTCCTTGTTCTTCACGCGGTTCATGAAGTCGGTTGCGTCGCCACCGTGGTTGTTCTTGATGTCCTCGAGCATCTCGAGCACGGCCTGGTTTGCGCCGCCGTGCAGCGGGCCGGCCAGGGCGTTGATGCCGCCTGCGATGGAGACGAACATGTTCGCCTGTGCCGAGGCGATCATGCGCACCGTGGAGGTGGAGCAGTTCTGCTCGTGGTCGGCGTGCAGGATGAGGAGCTTGTCCAGGGCCTTCGTCAGGACCGGATCGACGTGGTAGTCCTCGGTCGGGTAGCCGAACATCATGCGCATGAAGTTCTCGCGCGGGTTGAGGGAGTTGTCCGGGTACATGTACGGCTTACCGCGGGATGCGCGGTAGGCGTATGCAGCCAGCATCGGCACCTTGGCCATGAGGCGCACGGTTGCCTTGTCCAGCTGCTCTTCGTCGAGCGGGTTGAGCTGGTCCTGGTAGTAGGCGGAGAGAATGTTGACCGAGGAGGCAAGGACGGCCATCGGGTGCGCGTTGCGCGGGAAGATGTTGAACGCGGCCTTGAAGTCCTCGTCGAGCAGCGTGTGGTGGCGCAGGTCGGAGTTGAAGTTGTCCAGCTCGTCGGTGGTCGGCAGCTCGCCGTTGATCAGCAGGTAGGACACCTCGTTGAAGGTGGCGTTTTCTGCCAGGTCTGCGATGTCGTAGCCGCGGTAGCGCAGGATGCCCTCTGCACCGTCGATGTAGGTGATCTTGGACTCGGTGGAGCCGGTGGAGACGTAGCCCGGGTCGAAGGTGACCAGGCCAGTTTCACCGAGGAGGTTCCCCAGCACGACACCGTCATTGCCTTCGGTGGCGCGCATGATGTCCATTTCATACTCGCCGCCCGGGTAGTGGAGTACGGCCTTGTCCTTGTTCTCAGTAGCCACTGGTTTCCCTTTCCTACGTTGGGTGTTGCTCTCGTTTTTCGGGCAACCTTTTTACGTAACGCACTCTAGCAAATATTGTGATGCGTCCGACAATGCTGCGATTGTCCTGGATGTACCACATATTTTTATGGCGTCATTGGTCGTATTGGGATGGTATCGCTTTGCGCCGTCGGGTGTCTTGGGGCTGGTTGCCTGATGTGGGCACGTGCGTCCGATAGGCTTAGTTTTCGTATTGCCAGGCGGAAGGAGTCCTATGCGCGAGCTTGTTTTCTTGGAAGACGAGTCGACGGAGACGTTTTTTGTGCTCCGCGACGAGGAGGGTGTGCGCTATCAGCTTGCCCGTGAGGAGCTTGCGCCGTTGCTTATCGACGACTCCCCCGCCCCGGAAGAACCAGCCACCGATACCGAGGTGACTGAGGAAGAGCAGCCTGCGCAACCGGTGGCACCCGCCCCGGAGCCGCGCCCACTGCCGGAGCCGGATCCGCTCTACGCCACCCCGTTGTCGATGCGTCCGAACGAGATCCAGGCACGCATCCGCGCCGGCGCGACCGCCGCGGAGTTGGCAGAAGAGATGGGTGTGGCCGAAAGCCGCCTCGAGTCCTATGCCCACCCGGTGTTGCTTGAGCGCGCCCAGGTTGCGGAGGCTGCGAAGCAGTCCCATCCGGTGCGCGAGGATGGCCCGGCGAAGCAGACGTTGTTGGAGATCCTGGCTACCTCCTTTGCTGCCCGTGGTCACTCGATTTCGGATGCGGAGTGGGATGCCACCCGCGAGCAGGGCGACACCTGGGTTGTGCGCGTTACCTGGCAGGCGGGCCTGACGGAGAATGAGGCCTTGTGGTCGTTTAAGCGCTCCATGGGCGCCGCGGCCCAGACTGAGGCGCGCAACGCTATGGCTGCGGATCTGACCGATCCGGATTTCGCCCAGCCGGTGCGCTCGCTGTCTGCGGTGCGTTCCTTGCACGGCGAGCAGGATGAGGCTGCGCCGGCCGCGCCCGTCGAGATCCTTCAGGATGTACCCGCCGAGGAGGGCGAGGTGCTCGAGGGTGATTTCCTGCGCCACCCGGATGAGGAGGAGCAGCCGCAGAAGCGTCGCCGCAAGTCGGTGACGCCCCACTGGGAGGACGTGCTGCTCGGCGTACGGACCAACACGAAGCGTCCGAAGCGGTAAGCCATGAGTTTCAACGCCGTTGTCACGTTGTGGTTTGTCAACACTGCTGAACCTGCGGAGGTGTTGCGTCGCGAGCCGAAGGCCGACCGCGGGTTTGGCCGAAAGCTGCTGGCTCAGGTGAATCCGGCGTGGCCAATCACGCCGATTGGGTCGTTTCCGTTGAACCGCTCGTCGGTGCCTGGCCGCGACGAGTTTTATATTGCGGGCTTCCCGGGGATTTCGGTGGTGCGCATGCGTGTGGACGTCACCGAGTTGTCCTCCCCTACCCAATGGCACACCGCGCTTCCCGCAGCGGACGTGTTCGTTATCGCGCTGGGTACGGATAGCGACTTTGGCGGCTTCGCCCACTTCAATGGCGAGAAGGTGTCGCGCAGTTTCTGCGCCACCCGCACCAGTGTTATCGAAGACATCGGCCTGCCTGAGCCGTTTGAGGCCCCCTACTGGGCGGGCGAGAAGGCGGAACAAGCAGGCGGGATTGCGCTGCCGTTTGAGCCGAAGGACCTTGCGCTTGCCTCCGAGGATGCCTGGCTGGGTGCGGAGATCGGCCAGAACGGCCCGGACATCAACGTGGTGGGCTACGCCGTGGACGGCCGGCCTGAGCCGAAGATTGAGGAGCCGAAGCCGGCCACCAAGTCGGTCAACGAGGTCGCCGCGAAGTTCGCGGAGCGCGATAAGGCTTACGACGACTACGAGGCCGAGCAAGAGAAGCAAGAGGGCGACGAGTTCGCCGAGCTGGCGGACGCGTCCGTCGCCGCTGCGAAGCGCATCGGCCGGGGTGTACGCCGTCGCGCTGTAGAGTGGGCGGCTGCGTTAAAGGAGCGCATCCGCCACATCGACCGCTAACCGGGCTAGCCCGGTTAGCGCATGCGCTCGTAGAACGCGATCGCGGCCGAGGTGGCCACGTTCAGCGAATCGGTGCCCGGCGCCATCGGAATCTTGGCGCGCACGTCGGTAGCACGCATGGCGTGCGGGGTCAGCCCCGGGCCTTCCCCACCAACAAGGAAGGCAACTTTGTCGTGGCCCTGGATGGCATCTTTAAGTTCGACGGCGTCGTCAGCGGGGGTCAGTGAAATGAGCCACCAGCCGTCGTCGTGAAGTTCGGCGAGCGAGCGCTGCCACGTCGTCGGGGTGCCCTCCAGGTGCGCGAACGGGGTGCGCAGCACGTGCCCCATGGACACGCGCACACTGCGCCGGTAGAGCGGGTCAGCGGTCGCCGCCCCGAAAAGCACGCCGTCGACCCCCATGCCGGCGGCGTTGCGGAAGATGGACCCGATGTTTTCGTGGTCGCCGACCCCTTCCAGGATCACCAAGGTGCGCGCCCCTTCGAGCACCTCGGAAACGGTGAGCGGCTCCGGCTTATCGGCGGAGACCAACAGGCCGCGGTGCATGTCGTATCCGGCAACCTCCCCCATGATCTGGCGGGTGATCTCGTACACCGGGATGCCGCGGCGCGACAACTCCTCGCCGTAGTCGGCCATGAACGACTCAAGCCGTCCCCCGAAGCCGAACACGGCGCGCACCGGAAAGCGCGACTCGACCAGCCGGCCAGCCACCAGCGGCCCCTCGGCGAAGACAAGGTTTTTCTCCTTGTCGGAGTGCTTCAGGTCGCGGATGTCGTCGAGACGGGGGTCGAGGGGGTCGTCGATACGCAATTGCATTTAGCTAATCGCTGCCATGATCGGGCCCTGCGCGAAGTACACGACGAACAGGGCGGAGATGAGCCACATGATCCAGTGGATGTCCTTCGCCTTGCCGGCGAACAGGGACAGCAGCGCAAACGAGATGAAGCCGACGCCGATGCCGTTGGCGATGGAGTAGGTCAGCGGCATGGTGACGATGGTCAAGAATGCCGGCAGCGCGACCGAGAAGTCGTTCCACTTGATCTGGCCGACCTGCATCATCATGAGCGCACCGACGACAACGAGTACCGGTGCCGCGGCCTCGATGGGCACGACCTCGTAGAGCGGGGTGAAGAACATTGCGAGCAGGAACAGCACACCGGTGACCACGTTGGCCAGGCCGGTACGAGCGCCGTCGGCGATACCTGCCGAGGAGTCCACGAACACCGTGTTCGACGACGCCGACGCGCCACCACCCACGACTGCGCCGAAGCCTTCGACGACGAGGGCACGCTTCATGTCGGGCAGGACGCCGTCCTCAGCGGCGAGGCCAGCCTGGCGGCCAAGCGCCGTCATGGTACCCATGGCGTCGAAGAAGTTCGCCAGCACCAGGGTGAACACCAGCAGGGCTGCGGAAATGACGCCGATGTTGATAAACGCACCAAACAGGTCGATGTTGCCCACGATGGACAGATCCGGGATGCCGCCGAAGGAATCCGGCAGCTCCGGCACGGCCAAGCTCCACCCCTGCGGGTTGTCTGCGGACGAGCCGGAACCCGTGATCGCCTCCACAATCATGGCAACAATCGTGGTCAGGATGATGCCGATGAACAGGCCACCACGCACGTTGCGCACAACCATGAAGCCACAGATGAACAGGCCGATGATGAACACGAAGGTCGGCCAGGATGCGATCGAGCCGCCGGTGCCCAGCTGGACCGGAACGGTAGTCATGGCGGCATCCGGGATGCGGCGGACAAAGCCGGCATCTACAAGGCCGATGGTGGCGATGAACATGCCGATACCGACACTCATAGCCACCTTCATCGAATCCGGAATAGCGTTAAACACGGCGGTGCGGAAACCGGAGATGGCCAGCAGCACGATGATGATGCCGTCGATAACCACCAGGCCCATCGCTTCCGCCCAGGTCAGCCCCTGCTGGCCCACCATGGTCACGGCGACGAGCGTGTTAATACCCAAGCCGGCGGCGATGCCGAAGGGGTACTTGGCAACCAGGCCGAACAAGATACACATCACGCCAGCAGCCAAAGCGGTGGCGGCCGCTACCTGCGGGATGCCCAGCACGGTGCCCTCACGGTCGGGGCTGGTGCCGATAATCAGCGGGTTCAGCAGCACGATGTATGCCATCGCGAAGAAGGTCACTACCCCGGCGCGCACTTCGGTGCCCACCGTGGATCCGCGCTCTGTGATGTGGAAGAAGGCGTCCAGCCCGCCGCGCGGCTGCGGCTGGTCCTTATGCATTTTTGCTCCCGTGGTCGTACTCACGGGGGCTTAGCTTTTCACTGTCCCTGGGCAAACGCAACTATTTTGCTGCCCCAGTGATTGGAGTTACTTAGGAGTTATCTACTTCCGTGTCCGAGTGCGCGCCGCAACCGTAGGAAGACGCCACGACATGGCCGTCGGCGGAATACTCGTTGGTACAAGCACCGAAGTGCTCCCCCACCGGTTCCGCCATGGGGATATAGAAGGCGCAGGTGCGGCACGACAGGGCTGCCTTTTCAGCAAACTCGCTGTTTGGCCCGTAGTCGCCGGTGCGCCAGCGGTGCTTTGCGTCCTCTAACCCTTGTTTGGTCAGGTAGTGCTTGGTTTCGCGGCCCGGGAAGGTAATGGCGTCGCGGGCAAAGGAATCGTCGGTGACGCGTTCGTCGTCAGGCAGGAGCTCCAACACATCGCCTGGGCCCAGGTCGCCGGGGCGTAGCCGCTCGGAGTACGGCACCCAGTCGGGCGCTTCGAGCGCACCTTGGGAGGGCACGAGCGCGACCTCGTTGACGGTGACCGCGTTGGAGCCGTCCGCGCAGGCGATGACGGCGTTCCATTCCCACCCGGCGTATCCGGGCACGTCGGCTTCGAAGCGGTGGGTGGCAACATTGCGGGTCAGGCCGGTAACACCGATGTGTTCGCCGATGTCGCCGTCTGCGATTTCTTCAAGCGCCTCGAGCGCAATAGCTATTGCATCGTTGCCAAGCAACGGGTTGCGGGAGCGAGTGCGTTTTCTGGATCGTGACACGCTTACCCATTATGCGCGATGTAGTGCAGGATGTAACCCATGGGTCATCGTGAAGCTTTGTCCGCTCTGTCTGTTATCGCTGCGCTTTCGGGCGGTTTGCTTGCTGGCTGCGCGCCGGAGTCGTCCACCCCAAGCGTCGAGCACCTTCGCGCCGAGGTGATCGAGCGCCTCCCGTTCGACCAGACCAGTTTCACGCAGGGCCTCGAGGTCACCGCCGACGGCAACCTCTACGTTGGCACTGGCCAGGAGGGCGAATCGCGCCTGTACACCCGCACTATCGCTGGCGATGAGCTCGCGTCGGTTGATTTGGATCCGCAGTTTTTCGGCGAGGGCATTACGCGTATCGACGACACCCTGTGGCAGTTGACGTGGCTCGACGGGACAGCGATTCGTCGCAACGCAGAAACGCTCGAGGAGATCGGCCGCGCCTCCTATCAGGGCGAAGGCTGGGGGCTGTGCTCACGTACGGAAGCGAACGAGGTGATCTTCTCCGACGGCACCGAAGAGCTGCGCCGCATGGATCCGGAAACGCTCGAGGAGCGCGAACGCTTCGCCGTCACGCTTGATGGCGAGCCGGTGGCGGGCCTCAACGAGTTGGAGTGCGTCGGTAACGATGTCTACGCCAACGTGTTCACCACCACCGACATCGTGCGCATTGACGCGGAAACGGGCGAGGTCACCGCACGTATCGACGCCTCCGCCCTGCCTAATAACGCCACCGACGACCCGAACCACGTCCTCAACGGCATCGCCCACATCCCGGGCACTGACGAGTTCTTCCTTGCCGGCAAGCGCTGGCCGGACATGTACCGGGTGCGCTTTACCCAGGCTGACTAGTTAGGATTTCTCGCCATGGCACAACGTTCAGGCAGCAAGCAGTGGAAAACCATCGTGGTCGCCCTCGTGGGCGTCCTGGCACTCGTCGGCGTGGTCTACGCCGTCATGGAGTACCAGCGCACCCGCCCCACCACTCCGGTCGATGAACTGACGGTGTCGGTGGCTGCTAACGGTGAGCGCGAGGACATCGGCGTGTACACCGTGTGTGAGTTGGACGAGGAGTGTGCCGGCGGCGACGCCCCCACCATGCAGCGCGGCGAGGGTGATGTGGTGGTTACGGTTCCTGACGAGATTGCGTCGAATAGCTGGCGCCTGCTGCTCATTTACGACGACCCGGAGGCCAACTCCGAGCGCGTCTTCACCTCCGGCGAGGCAACCGAGGAGACCGTGCCGGCTACGACCGAGTCCGGCGCGAAGCTCGTCGTTGCCGAGGTAACCACCCTGGACATTAAAAAGGGCGATGACGGGGAGGAAACCCCTGTCATCGCCACATGGTCCGTGGGCTTTAACTAATTACGCATCCAGCTCGCGCGCCACGGCCCGCAGGATCTCCGCCACCTGGCGGCCTTCCTTGCGGTCCGGGTAGCGGCCGTTGGTCAAAGCAGGCTGGACCTGGGTCTCGATGAGCGTCATCACGTCCGCGAGCATGCTTCCCAGCTCCTCCGGCTTACGGCGGTGCACTGGGCGGCGCTTCGGGGTATCCAGCACCTTCACGCGCAGCGCCTGTGGGCCGCGACGGCCTGCGGCGAAGTCGAACTCGATGCGCTGGCCTGCGACCAGCTCCTCAACTCCCTCAGGCAGCACGGACTTACCGATGAAGACATCCTCGTCTCCCGGGTTGGATGCGAAGCCGAACCCTTTTTCGGCGTCGTACCATTTCACCTTTCCGACAGGCATGGCGCTCTCCTTCCGTAACGCATCACTTATGCAGTATCACTCGTGCAGATGTACCGCCAGTAAGTAAAACAAAATCAAAACCTTACTATTTCCGCCCGAAAATCAAGCAGTTCACGCCAGTGTGACCCAGAACACATATTTTGCATGTCGCGCCTTCGAGCTGGGGAAATGTGAGGCTTTTTCGAGTATTGCGCCCCAAAACGACACCGTTACGTGACACAATCGTTATACAACGTTAGGCTGTCCCGAGAAATTGGCGGTCAACGATGAGAGGAAACGAAACAATGGGACGCCACTCTAAGAAGACCACCTCCATGGGCAAGAAGGCTCTGGCAGGTTCTGCAGCAGCAGCTGCACTGGCTGGCATTGTTGCCCCGCAGGCAACCGCAGCACCGGATTCCGACTGGGACAAGCTCGCACAGTGCGAGTCCGGCGGCAACTGGGCTATCAACACCGGCAACGGCTACTACGGTGGCCTGCAGTTCTCCTACGGCACCTGGCTGGCATACGGTGGCGGCGAGTTCGCCCCGACCGCTAACCTGGCAACCCGCGAGCAGCAGATCGCTGTCGCCGAGCGCACCCTGGCAGGTCAGGGTTGGGGCGCATGGCCGGCTTGCTCCGCTCGCTACGGCCTGAACTCCGCACCGACCAACCGCGACGCGCAGGTATCCAAGCCGGCCCCGCAGCCAGCACCGGCACCGGCACAGCAGGCCGCTCCGGCTCAGCCGGCAGCACAGGCCCAGGCTCCGGCCGCACAGTCCCCGCAGGTCGATGCCCTTTACGCACAGGTGCGTAACGCTATCCAGGCATTCGGCTTCCAGGTTCCGGCTTCCGTGCAGTCCAACTACGTTGCTAACCGCAACGACTACAGCGCGTTCTACGCTGCAAACCAGCCGCTGATCGACGCTGCCCTCTCCGGCGACTTCGCAGCCGTGGCAAACCTGGTCGGCGCTAACTTTGCCAACCAGGTCAACAACACCGTTGCTTCCGTGCAGCAGTCCTTCCAGGCTCGCTAAGCAATAGCGCACAGCAATCGTCCGCCCCGTTCAGGTTGTGAACGGGGCGTTTGCCTTTGCCACCCCACAACAAAAACCGGCACGGTCAGGCACCGTGCCGGTCTTTTAAGTTCCGCTGGTTTAGCGGTTGATGCGCGTCGTCGGGTGGACGTAGCCCGTCTCTTCTGCCGGCATCGGCAGGATCAGGTCGTCGCCGAACGGGCTGGAAGCACCGGTTAACGTCGAGGTGATCTCGGTGACCGGGTGCAGGTTACCTGGGGTATTAGCGGGCCATGCGGGGTTTGCGCGCCCAATCTTCTTCACATCTTTAGCCATGCCCCTCATTCTTTCACGCCGGAGACAAAAACGCAAGTAAACTCACCCCCGCAATGTCTACGTTCCCTAAATTCTTGAGTTCGCTCGATGACGACGCGCTGCACGCCCTCATCGAGGCACGCCCGGATGCCTTCTTCCCCGCCCCGCCGTCGGTGGGCTCACTCGCAACCAGGCTCGGCCTTCCCGGGTCGGCATCGCGCGCGTTGCGTCTCCTCAACGCCGCGGATCTGGCGGTGCTCGAGCAGCTCGCGGATGCCGGAGCGGAGCTTGAGCCTGTGAACGCCACCGGCTTCGGCTCCACTCACCACCTGCGCGAGTTGGCGCTCGTGTTTGGTCCGGATGAGGCGTTGCGTATCGCCCCCGGCACGCTGACTGCCCTGCCTCCCGGTTGGCGCGTGACCGATACGCTGCCGCCCGGCGCGACCGAGGCGCTGGCGTCACTGCCTGCCCGCGAACGCAAGGTGCTGGACACCCTTGCGGCGTCCGGCGGGGTGGGCACAACCGCGGCGGCTGCACCCGATGCGGACCCGGATGCGCCGGTGGCCAAGTTGCTCGCGCTTGGCATGCTTGTGCGCGTCAACGAGACCACGGTGCGCCTGCCCCGCCCGGTGCGCGACGCGATGCGTGGCGCAACGCCGCGCGTGTTCCCGCTTGCACCACCCGCCGTACCAGAGATCGATCAGGCCACTATCGACGAAACCGCCACCGCCCAGGGCCTCGACGCGGTGCGCCAGATGCGCCAACTGGTCATGACGCTGATGGATACCCCGGTGGTACTGAACAAAGACGGCACCGTCGGCGTGCGCGCGGCGGCAAACCTGGAAAAGGCACTTGGGTTCGACCCGAGCTTGCTTGTCACCGTCGGCGAATCCGCAGGTCTTGTCGGCCGCGGCAACGTCGACGACGAGGACGTGCTCGCCGCTACCCGCGACGCCCTGACCTGGCTTGACGCGACACTGTCCGACCAGTGGGCGATTGTGCTCGCCGGCTGGGTGGCCTCCCCGTGGCGCGTGGATACAGGGGCGAATTTGCTGAGCGACGACGCCCACGCCCCAGCGCTTCGCCACGCCCGCCTCACCATGCTGCGACACGCGGGCGACATGGACCGGATGCTCTTCCACGCCCCGCTGGAATCGTCGGGGTTCTCCGACAACCTCATCGCCGCGGTTGTCCGGGAAGCCGAGTTCGTCGGCGCGCTGGCCAACCAAGCGCAGTCGACCCCGACGCTAGCCCTGATCAACGGCGAGGACGTCGCCGCAGCAACCGCCACGCTCGTGCCTGCCTCGGTGGACACGTTGATCGCCCAGGCCGACATGACGGTGCTAGCCCCGGGCCCGCTCGAGCCCGCAATGGCCGGGTTCATCGAGCGCATCGCGGATCTGGAGTCGCCTGGTCTTGCCAGCGTGTGGCGCATCTCGGAAGCCTCGGTGCGCCGCGGCCTGGACAGTGGCCTGACCGCCCCGGAGATCCACGGCTGGCTGGCCGACCACGTGCTTGGCGAGGTCCCCCAGGCCATCACCTTCATCATCGACGACACTGCCCGCACCCACGGCGCCATCCGCGCCGGCGAAGCACTCTCCTACATCCGTTCCGAGGACCCGGCGCTCATCGCTACCGCAGCAGAGAAGTTAGGCCTGCGGGTCCTCGCCCCCACCGTCGCCATCTCACACCTGCCGCTGGCAAAGCTCATGACGGCGCTGCGCACCGCAGGACTACAACCCACCGCAGAGGACGACCAGGGTGTTTCCGTCAACATGGCTCCCGAGCCCGCCCTGGTTGCGCCGACGCCATCGACGCTTCCGAAGTCGCGGAGGGTGGCGCCGGAGCAGGTGCGTGCGATCGTCGCAAAGCTGCGCTCTGCGGAGACCACCGATGCTGGCAGCGGGGATGCGTTTGAAACGCTGCGCGCGGCGGCGCGAGCGCGCAGGCACGTCACGGTGGGCTACGTGGACAAGCAGGGGCGCGGCAAGACGATCACCGTCCTGCCGCTGAGTGTCACCGCGGGTCAGGTGGACGCGCTCGACGAGGCCAAGGACCGGGTCGTGCGCATCGCCCTGCCGCGAGTGACAAAAGTGGTGCTGGCCTAGCGGCTGGCGCGCTCCAGGATTTCCAGGATGTGCTCGTAGTCCGCGCCGGTCGCGGCCGTCAGGCCCAACTCGCAGGTGCGGTTCGACGACGCGTGGCACGCCGAGCCGAACTCCTTGGCCTGTGCAGCCTCCCGCTTCGTCGCGGCGTGGGTGAGTTCGGGGTGCAGCATGCCGCGATCCCCGGCGTAACCACAGCAGTTCCACTCGGCCGGAACGTTCACGTCCTCTGCCGCGGCGGCCGCAACGTGCTTCAGCGTATCGACGATACCCAGGTGGGTCGCCGAACACGTCGGGTGCAGCGTCACCGATGGCACCTTGTGGTTGACCGTGAGGCGATCGAGCACGTGCTCGTCGACAAACTCGATGGCATCGATGACCGTGATGCCGATGTTTTCGGCCATGTCGCGGAAGCCGTGCGTACAGCTCGACGCGTCCACCACAACCGGTAGGCGTCCGCCGTCGGTAGCTGCGATGAGCTGGTCGTTGACGCGACGCTGCATGATGTCATGGCCGGTGCTCATGCCCTTCGAGGTCCACGGGGTGCCGCAGCACATGCCGTCGATGCCCTCCGGCACCACCAGCGACAGGCCGGCGCGCTCGACGAGTTTCGCAAACGCCTCCGAGGCGCCGACGCCATCGCCCTGCGGGCCGAACATGGAGTTCACGCACGCCGGGACGAACACGCCAACAGGCTCCGCGCCCGGCGCGCCGACCTGCGTGCCGAACGCCTTGGAGCGCTTCACGCCACCCTTGGACAGCTCCGGGCGGTACTGCGGAACGGTGTCTTCCCCTACGAGGGCGCGGGCGACGTCAGTAACCTTCTGCACCAGGCTCGTCGGCATCATGTACGCGCCTGTCAGGGCTGTGGACGCCAGGGTGTTGCCCGGACCCCACGCCTTTGCGGCGGCCGCCCAACCAGCGGACTTCACGGCGCCGGCCTGGCCGCGGCGCAGCGACTTGATGAACTTGCCGGTGTCAATACCCACCGGGCACGCGGTGACACACATGGAGTCCACCGCACAGGTGTCGATGCCGTCGTACTGGTAGGCCTCGTCGATGTGCTTAACCAGCTCCATGTCGCCTTCCTGCAGCGCCTTCGCACGCGCGCGACGCACGACGATGCGCTGGCGCGGGGTCATGGTCAGGTCGCGCGAGGGGCACACCGGCTCGCAGTAGCCACACTCCACACAGGAGTCGATCTCGTCTTCGACCTGCGGGTTGAGCTTGAAGTTCTTCATGTGCTCGCGCTCGTCGTCAGTGATGATCACGCCCGGGTTCATCACCCCGCGCGGGTCGGCGGCGCGCTTGAGCGCCGCCATCACGTCGTAGAGTTCCTCGCCGTACTGGCGGCGCACGTACGGCGCCATGACGCGGCCGGTGCCGTGCTCTGCCTTGAGGTTGCCGCCGGCGCCGAGCACGAGGTCGACCATGTCCTCGTTGAAGCCGTCGTAACGCGTGAGGTTTTCGTCGCCCTCGAAGCGGTCGGTGATCAAAAAGTGGATGTTGCCGTCCTTGGCGTGGCCGAAGATGACGGCGTCGTCGTAGCGGTATTCGTCGAAAAGCTGCTGCAGCCCACCGCAGGTGTCGGCGAGGTCCTCGACGGGCACCGCGATGTCCTCGAGCAACGCAGTGGTGCCGGACGGGCGAGCCTCCGCGACCTGGGCGTAGAGGCCCTTGCGGAACGCCCACGCCTTGGCGGCCTCCATGGGGTCGGTGCTGAACTGCGCCGGGGTCTGCAGGTCGAACTCGCGCAGGAGCTTGGAGCCGGCCTGCTCGTATTCGCGCAGCTGCTCAGCCTCGTTGGCGTGGTATTCGATGAGCAGCGCCGCCTGGCCGCCAAGTTCGAAGCCGGTGATCTGCTCCGGCACCGAATCGAAGGTGCGGCCGACCTTGATGGAGCGCGAGTCCATCAACTCCAGCGTCGCCGCCTTCGACTCAAACAGGGCCGGCAGGGAGCGCGTCGCGGCGTCCAACGTCGGGTAGACCGCGATGGTGGTCGTCTTCAGTTTCGGCACCTCGATGGTGCGCAGGACGGCCTCCGCGATAAACGCGAGTGTGCCCTCGGATGCGACCAGCAGGTGCATGAAGATGTCCAGCGGCGAGTCGTAATCCAAAAACGAATTCAGGCTGTAGCCCATCGTGTTTTTCAGCGCGAAGTGGCGCTCGATGATGTCTACGGATTCCTTGTTGTCGCGCACACGTCGCTTGAGCTGCTCGATCGTGTCCACAAGCTCCGGCTCCTGGCGGGCGAACTGCGCCTCCGCATCCGGGTGGGCGGTGTCGATCACCGTGCCGGACGGTAGGACGAAGGTGACGGACTCGATGGTGTTGTAGGTGTTGAACTCCGTGCCGCACGCCATGCCGGAGGAGTTGTTGGCAATCACGCCACCCATCGTCGCGGCGCCCTCGGACGCCGGGTCCGGGCCGATCTTGCGGCCGAACGCGGCCAGGTGCGCGTTGACCTGGCGCACCGTGGAGCCGGGCTGGACGCGCACGCGCTTGCCACCGTCAAGCACTTCCACGCCACGGAAGTGCTTACGCACGTCCACTAGCATGCCCGCACCACCTGCCTGGCCGGACAACGAGGTACCGCCGCCGCGCAGCACCACCGGGGCGCCGGAGGATGCCGACGCGCGGAACGCCGCCGCTACGTCGTTCGCGTTGCGCGCTTCCACCACCACATCGGGGGTGTAGAGGAAGTGGGATGCGTCGTGGGCGTACTTGATGCGGTCGATCGGGCGCGTGGACAGCGCCTCGTCGGCGCCGAGTTCGTGGGCCAGATGCGCCGCTGGGGATGAGATGGTTGCAGTCATGAGTTCATGGTAAACCCGCCCTGAGCGATGTCGAATCCTTTGCTAGTTTTTGTCGGGTGACTACGTTTCAGATTCAGGACCTTCACAAGCGCTTCGGCGACGTCCAGGCCCTCGACGGAATGGACTTCACCGTCCACGATGGGGAAATGTACGGCTTCGTCGGTTCCAACGGCGCCGGTAAATCGACCACGATGCGCATCGCATTAGGCGTGCTCACTGCTGATTCTGGCGAGGTGCTCCTCGATGGGCGCCCGCTTGACGACGACTCCCGTCGCCGCATCGGCTACATGCCCGAAGAGCGCGGCCTCTACGGCAAGGAAAAGATCCTCGACCAGTTGATCTTCCTGGCCAAACTCCACGGCGTGGACGGCGCGGCCGCCAAGCAGCGCGGCACAGAACTGCTGGAGGAGTTGGGCCTCGGCGAGCGGCTCAACGACAAGCTCGACGACCTCTCCCTGGGCAACCAGCAGCGCGTGCAGTTGGCCGCCAGCCTGATCCACGACCCGGAGGTGCTCATCCTCGACGAGCCGTTCTCCGGCCTGGACCCCGTCGCCGTGGACGTGATGAGCACAATGCTCACCGACCGCGCCCGCGCCGGCGTACCGGTGATCTTCTCCTCCCACCAGCTCGATTTGGTGCAGCGGCTGTGCGACCGCATTGGCATCGTCACCCGCGGCCGCATGGTCGCCGAAGGCACCGTCGACGAGTTGCGTTCGGGCGGCCCGGTGCGCTTCCGCGTCGGTACGCAAGCCCGCGGCTGGATCCCCGCAACCGCCACGCTTATTAGCGACACCCCAACCCACGTCACCGTCGAAACCGACTCCGCCGACAACGACCAGGACATCCTCCGCGCCGCCATGGCCGCAGGCCCCGTCCACGAGTTCACCCGCGTCGTGCCGGATCTGGCCGAGCTGTTCAAGGAGGTTGTGAAGTAATGAAGACCTACTCCCCCATGCACACCATCACCACCACCGCGAAGCGCGAGGTGCAGATCCTGCTGCTGAAGAAGGGCGTCATTGTCACGCTCGTGATCATGTTGCTGGCCATTCTCGGCATGATCGGCTTCGGCACCTGGATGAAAAACAAGGACGAAGCGGAGGCAGAGGCCGGCGGCCCGGCCGTTGCCACTGTGGGTATCGCAGAGCAGCTTCTCGACGACGCCGGCTACGACGCCCGCACCGCCACCGACCGCACCGAGGCCGAACAGTTAGTCCGCGACGGCGACGTGCAGGCCGCCCTGATCGTCGAGGGAGACACCTGGGAAGTCCTTGCGGACGGCTCCCCCTCCACCACCATCCTCACCGGCCTCGACGCCCTCTCCCAGCAGCAGGCGCGCGCCGAAACCCTAAGCACCCTGGGCATTAGCCCCGCCGATTACGAGGCTGCCTCCCCGCAGATCAACGTTGTGCCGGTGGACATCAACGACACCGAAGGCGACGACACCGCAGAGCAGTTGACCCGCCTGCTGACCACCTTCTTCGCGCTGATCATCGTCATGTTCACCGTGATCACCTTTGCCGCCCAGGTGGGCAGCCGCGTCACCGAGGAGAAGTCGTCGCGTGTCGTCGAGCTCATCTTGGCCTCCGTTCGCCCGCTGGACTTCCTCGCCGGCAAACTGCTGGGCACCGTCATCTTCGGATTCCTCGCCACCGCAGCGTTGCTCGCCGTCGGCGGCATCGGCCTGAAGGTCTCGGGTCTTATCGACGACGTCGAAATCGACTGGTCCGCCCTCCCCATCCTGCTTATCGCCTGGCTGCTGTCCATGCTGTTCTTCGGCGGCCTCTACGCCGCCGCCGGCGCGATGGTGCAGCGCACCGAGGACCTGCAGTCCACCCAGATGCCGATTCTGATCCTGCTGATGGCGTGCGTGTACATCTCGTCGTTTGGTTGGTCCAACACCGACTCAACCTTCATGCAGGTCGTGAGCTGGATCCCGCCATTCTCCATCTTCGCCGCGCCCTTGACCTACGCAGCTGGCGACTTCACCGCCATCCAGCTCGCGGGCTCCTTCACGCTCGCTGCGGTCACCACTGTGCTCGTCGTGTGGGGTGCCGCCCGCATTTACAAGCGCACGATCCTCAACAACGGCAGCGTGACCAAGTGGTCACAGGTGCTGCGGAGGGGTTAGTTATTCAGGTGGTGTTGTAGATCCATGCGTTGGTGCAAGATTCGGACCACATCGACGACACCGTCGTCTTCCCGGTAGAAAATGATGTGGCTCCCGACTGCTTTCTTTCGGTAGCCAGAGCGAACTTCGCTTGCAGAGCTTCCGAGCCGCGGGTTTCCCCCAAGCATGTCGAGCATATACAGAACTTGGCCAACATAGCGCTCAGCCTGGGACAGCCCCCAACGAACGGCCGTGTAGTTCCAAATCTCTACAAGGTCAGATTCTGCTTGGCGTCTAAGCCGATACTTCATGGTCGTTCTTCATACGCGCAATGAACTCGTCGGGGTCGAAGTCGTGGACAACTTCGCTCAACTCGCCTTTTTCAAGAGCATCGTTGAGAGCCTTGAACTTCTGCTCCCGCTCCTCCACGAGCCGCAGGCCTTCGCGCAGGACTTCGCTGGCGGAGGCGTAGCGGCCGTCTTCAAGTAATTCGGCGATGAACTTGTCGTATCGTTCCCCGAGGACAACGGATGTATTTTTCGCAGCCATGCCCGTAGACTACCAACGCCTACGAACAGGAGGAGTAGATCGCATGGCTCTCGGCGACGGCCCGCTTATCGTCCAATCGGACAAGACTGTGCTGCTCGAGGTCGCGCACCCGGACGCACCCAAGGCGCGCGCCGCGCTCGCCCCGTTTGCGGAGCTCGAGCGCGCTCCCGAGCACATCCACACCTACCGCATCACCCCGCTGGCGCTGTGGAACGCCCGTGCCGCCGGCTTCGACGCCGAGCAGGCCGTTGATGTACTCGAGCGCTACTCCCGTTTTCCCGTTCCGCAGCCGCTGCTCGTGGACGTCGCCGAAACCATGGCGCGCTACGGCCGCCTCAAGCTGGTCAAGCACCCCGCGCACGGGCTCATCCTCGAGGCGGACGACCCAGCGATCCTCACCGAGGTCACCCGCTCCAAGAAGATCATTCCGCTGGTCGCATCGCGTATCGACGACACCACCATCCCCGTCCACCCCTCCGCCCGTGGCCAAATCAAACAGGAACTGACCAAACTCGGCTGGCCTGTGGAGGACCTCGCCGGCTACGTCGACGGCGAGTCGCACCCGATCGCGCTCAACCACGATGGCTGGGAGTTGCGCGACTATCAGCAGTACGCCGCCGAGTCGTTCTGGGAGGGTGGCTCCGGCGTCGTCGTGTTGCCGTGCGGCGCGGGCAAAACCATCGTGGGTGCGGCGTCGATGGCGCAGGCACAGACCACCACACTGATCCTGGTCACCAACACCGTCGCGGGCCGCCAATGGCGCGACGAGCTGCTGCGCCGCACCACGCTCACGCCCGAGGAGATCGGCGAGTACTCCGGGGAGAAGAAGGAGATCCGCCCGGTCACCATCGCCACCTACCAGGTGGTCACCCGCAAAACCAAGGGCGAATACCGCGCGCTCGAACTTTTCGACTCCCGCGACTGGGGCCTCATCATCTACGACGAAGTCCACCTCCTGCCCGCCCCCGTCTTCCGCATGGCCGCCGACCTCCAGTCGCGCCGCCGCCTAGGCCTGACCGCCACCCTGGTGCGCGAGGACGGTCGCGAGGACGACGTGTTCTCCCTCATCGGCCCCAAGCGTTACGACGCCCCCTGGAAAGAACTCGAAATGGCCGGCTACATCGCCACCGCCGAATGCGTCGAAGTGCGCACCACACTTAGCGACGACGAACGCCTCACCTACGCCACCGCCGAAACCCGCGAACGCTATCGGTTGGCGGCGTGTTCGAAGGCGAAGCTTGGGGTCGTCGATAAGCTGCTTGCAAAACATGAGGGCCAGCAGACCTTGATCATCGGCGCCTACGTCGACCAACTCGAAGAGATCGCCGCGCGCATCGACGCCCCACTTGTCGACGGAAAAACCACCACCAAAAAACGCGAAGAAGCCTTCCAAGCCTTCCGCGACGGGGCTATCTCCACCCTGGTGGTGTCCAAGGTGGCGAACTTCTCCATCGACCTGCCCGAAGCCGCCGTGGCCATCCAGGTCTCCGGCACATTCGGCTCCCGCCAAGAGGAAGCGCAGCGCCTGGGCCGGCTGCTGCGCCCGAAGGCCGACGGCGCAGAGGCCGTGTTCTACACCGTTGTCGCCCGCGACACCCTCGACGCCGAATACGCCATCCACCGCCAGCGCTTCCTCGCCGAGCAGGGCTACGCGTATCGACTCGTCGACGCCTCCGACCTCTAAACTCTTCCCCATGAAGGTTTTCAAGTTCGACGTCGACGAAGAGTATGCAAAGCAACACAACGAAATGATCCGCGACACCCGCAGCCTCGTCGCCTCGGGTGTCGCCCTCTTCGTGATCTCGCTCGCCGGCGCCGTCGCCGTCTGGTTCTTCGTCGACCCCGAATCCCCCTGGCACACCCTGGGCACGTTCGGCCTTGCCCTCTTCGGCCTCATGATGCTCGTCGTGGGCCTGCTCATCCCCCGCAGTGTGGGCAAGACGCAAGAACTTTACGACGCCAACCCGCTGGCCCCAGCCATCATCACCGAACGCGTCGGCACCACCATCACCCTGACCGCCCTGGTGAACCTCAACGTCGAGCCCTCCTTGCCACCACGCTGGGGCATCACCTCGCGCGTCTACCACCCGATCCCCAACACTTCGGACAAGGTGGGTACCAAGGTCCCTGTCGCCGCCGTGGGCGCCCAGCGCTCCACACAGAACAAGAAGATGTGGCAGATGATCACCCCGATGCCGATCGCCTGGGGCACCCCCGACGTGGCCGTCATCGACGAAGCCCGCAACGCCGTCCCCGGCGACCAATGGTCCAAACTCGAGCGCGCCCGCAAGAAGAAGGACCTCCTCGAGCAGTCCAAGAACACCGTCGTGGAGTTGTAGTTCTCTGTTTGTTTTTTGAGGTTGTTGGGGCTGTTGGGAGCGCTTGGCTGTTGGGGGGCTGTTCGGCCCCTGCCGCCCCGCGCCGGCCGTTTCGTCCGCTCTGCGCCACGCCGGCAGCCCCCATTGGCCTTGCCGACAACCCTGCCCCGCACGCCAATGCAAAACCCCACATCACACCATTCGCCAACCTGGGCGGAGTGTAAAATCCTGCAGCCAGTTGAGCTTCATTTTGCATTCACAGAAGTGCGCAGGTGGCTTTAGTGGGGGCTTCGGTGGTGTGAAGGCGATGACTCCGCGTTACGGACAGTTGGACCTCCCCCCTGCCCTTTCCCGGTGCCTATGCAGTAGCGTAATGGGTATCGATCCCCTTCTCACTCCGCATTGCGGACTAATGGGTGTACGCCAACTATGCAGCGGCATAGTTACCACGCTGTGTCCTCCTGCCACTCCGCATTGCGGACAACAGGGAAACACCAACGACTTTGCAGCGACATAGCATATCGAATCCCGTTTCCGTCTCCGCATTCCAGACAAATGGCTCCAGCCAACAACTATGCAGCGGCATAGTGGTGCCCGTGGCGTTATGGACTCTGCGTTGCGGACTAGTGGGCGCCCACCATCTATTTCGGCATGGGTGGTGGGCTACTTTTGGCGGAGCGCTTTGGGCTACTTTTCGAAGAGCGCAACCAAGCACCGTGGGAACCGACTCCGCATTGCGGACAAGTGGGTGGGCACCAACTATGCGGCGGCATAGTGATGCCCGTGGCGTCTCCCAATCTGCATTGCGGAATAGCCCGGTGATCGCCGGTGACTATGCCGTGGCATAGGCCAGCCCGTTCTGCCACTGACTCTGCATTGCGGACAAGTTGGTCGACCTCAACGACTATGCAGCGGCATAGTGGGACCCGTTCAGTCTCCCGCTCCGCATTGCGGACTAACGGGTGTACGCCAACGACTATGCAGTCGCATAGTCAGGCACGCAATGTTTCTGATTCTGCATTGTGGAAAATTGGGGGTGCCGCAACGACTATGCGGCGGCATAGTGACGCCCGCACTGTTCCTGATTCTGCATTGCGGACTAATGGGTGTACGCCAACTATGCAGTGGCATAGTCAGGCACGCAATGTTTCTGACTCTGTATTGCGGGCTGGTGGGTGTGCACCACTGTTTCTGTTGTCGGCGACAACAATCGTGTGGGTATACGTAAAAACACCCGTAAATGAAACTGGGTTTAGTTTCGTCTACGGGTGTTTGTGTGTGAAGT
>NZ_KV787934.1:0-889 GCF_001807155.1 Corynebacterium sp. HMSC05C01
CGTCATCCTTGACCGGATCACCGTTCTCGTCGTACACCGGCACCTGGATGGCCGTATCAACCATCTTCACCGGAATATCAAACGACTTACCTTCCTGACCAGCCTTCGGGGTAAACGTCACCTCACCGGTCTTCAGTTCAACCTTAACCTGATCAGCAGTAACACCCTCTGGCAGCTTGTCTTCATTCAAGAAGAACTCAGCAGACTCAAGCTTCTCTTCAACCGGCGTTGTATCCGGGTCATCAAACTTCGGCTTCGACACCGTCGCGGTGCCAACCTTCGCATCCTCAGGCTCATACGCCAAGTACGAGGTGGTTACCGCAAACGCATCCTGCGCAAGCACCGTGCCAGAGTTGTCCTTGCCCTGGTACAAACGCGCAGTAAACGTATCACCGTGCTCAACATCAGCCGGCACCGTCAACGGGCACGACTTAATCGTCGTATCCGCATCAGGCATCACCGGTCCACACGAACCTACCGCATTGCCATCCTTATCAGTCCACTCGATGAAATACTCAAGACCTTCACCAATCGGCAAACCAGTCGTCAGCGTCTCAACGGTCTCACCAACACGAGCCCAATTGTCATAGGTGTTCTTCTCCAGAACATCAAACTTCAACGGCGCCGGATACAGAGCAATATTCCAATTGCCATACGCCGACGTACTCGTCGAAATCAGTGCACCGTCGCCACCAAAGACCTGGGAAGACGTACCCGCATTTGGGCCATCCCAATGACCCAACGACCACGGATACAACGTACCAACATTATCCGGCAGGACATTGCCGTCCTTATCCAAAATCTGCACATACGACCAGTTGGTATTGATGTGCTTCGAAGAACGGTTACCCGCAGCCCAGCTGCCCTGATCATGCGAATCAGCAAGCGT
>NZ_KV787935.1:0-2575 GCF_001807155.1 Corynebacterium sp. HMSC05C01
TGTGTCTGATCTGATGTAGGTGGTCCAGTTCGGCTTGGGAAGTAGTCCGTTTCGGCGGCCTGTTTTAGTCCGTTTCAGCGTGAAAAAGTAGGCCACTTTCCTGGTGCGTTGCTGTGACTGGTGTGGCTCTTTTGGAATGAAAAAGGGCCATGCCGAGTAACCATCCCAGTAGGTTTCTGTTCCTGAGAAATGTCCCATCTTCGTTTGGCCGCGAGGTCCGGGACTTGGTTTTTCAGGAAGGGACCAGAAAGTAGATGACAATCAGCATGACCACGATCGAAACTATCAGACAGCTCGATGACGAGGGAATGTCCCGACGAGCGATCGCGAAGGCGGTATCGGTATCTCGCGCTACGGTCGATAAGTACGTCAACCAGGACGATTTCAGCCCTATCCCGCCAGTTAAGTTACATAAGCCAGGATCACTAGCGCTCGGTGAGACGTTGTGTGCCGTGATTGATCGGTGGCTTGAGCAAGATCAGCGCATGCCGCGCAAGCAACGCCACACTGCGCAGCGCATCTGTGACCGGCTTGCCGCCGAACATGGATATACCGGCTCGTATTCGCCGGTACAGCGCTACGTCAAGCAGTGGAGGCAGGACCATAAAGCCCCAGGAGATGGGTTCATGGAGTTGGAATGGTCTCCCGGGATCATCCAGGTTGATTTCGGCCAGGCAGAAATCAACCTGGCGTCAGATGTGAAGGTTGTACACCTTTTGGTGGTGACGTTTCCGTACTCGAATATGAGGTTTTGCAGGGCCTTCGCCGGTGAAACCGCCGAGTGTGTCATTACCGGATTGCTGGATGTCATCGATGCTGCCGGCGGAGTGCCGACTGAGATGGTCTTCGATAACGCTACTGCTATTGGACGCCGTGTCGGCCCGAAGGTTGTCGAATCAGAGCTCTTCGCCGCGTTTAAAGCGCACTATCGGACTCGGTCGCGTTACTGCAACCCGTATTCAGGCCATGAGAAAGGCAATGTGGAAAACGCTGTCGGGTTCATCCGCCGAAACCTGCTCGTTCCCGTGCCAGAAGTTGCTTCACTGGCAGAACTAAACGCTCTTCTGGACTCTGGGTGTGCCGCGTTTGCCAAGCAGACCCATTATAAGAAGGCAGCGGTAATCGCTGATCTGTTTCAACACGATCAACAAGCGCTCAAAGCATGTCCGTCGGTGCGGTTTAATCCGGTGCGTTTCGAAGTGCGTCGCACCGATAAAACCGGGATTGTCACCGTAGCAGGCAACCGCTACCTAGTCGGGCCTGCCTGGGCAAATAGGCAAGTCACGCTGGAATTGTCCCACGACACCATCACCGTCTTAGACGAGGAGTCTCGACGCATCATCGCGCTGCCGAGAGTCTTCGGCACTGCAGACGCTACAGTGATCAACCCCATAAGTCTGCTGCCAGGGTTAGCCAAAAAGCCGGGAGCGTGGAAGAACTCACCACTTCGCCACCATATGCCGGATAACGTCGTCGGCTACCTCGACGAAGCAGATACCGTCACACGCCGTGAGTTTTTCACCCATGCACAAACCACCGCCGCAGAATGCGGTTTCGACGCCACCGTCACCGCCGCTGCAGCACTTTTAGAAGCCAACGCTCAACCAACCGGACCGCATCTTGGCATCGCTGCACGATACAGCACCCCACCACCAACACAGCACACCAGAGCAAACCTGGCTACCTACGACCAACTCCTTGCCACCACAATCAACACCCCACAGCATGCGGAGGCGACCTAAAATGAGCGCTACAACCACCAAAAACCAAGTTGTCACACTCGGCCGCCAGCTCTATTTGACCACCGCTGTGTTACGCCAATGCGTTGAACACGCCACCCCACGCCAGTGCGACATCCTCATCGAATTGTTCGAAGCTGAACTTTCTTCCAGAGCAGCATCCAGAGCCCGCCGCCTCATGCACCGTGCGCGTGTGCCAGTACGCAAAACCCTCGACGGCTACGACTGGTCACCAGTGACCCTGCCCACGGACATCACCCGCGAACACCTCACCACGCTTGAGTTTCTCAACGGATGCGAAGACCTCGTCTTCTACGGTGACGTCGGCACCGGGAAAACACATCTCGCCATCGCGCTAGCCACCCAAACATGCCTTGCAGGCATCCCAGCAAGGTTTTTCACCGCCGCCGGCCTAGTCGACCACTTACGCAACGCTAAACAGGCAGGAAGACTCGACAAAGAACTCGCAGCACTCGGCAAAAACAAGCTCCTCGTCATCGACGAACTCGGCTACATCCCCATCGACACTGACGGTGCACGGTTACTTTTCCAAGCCATCGCCGACGCCTACGAACAACGCAGCCTGATCATCACCACCAACCTCGCGTTTTCCCAATGGGGCCAAGTCTTCGGCAACGATGACATGGCAGCGGCAGCCATCGACCGCATCGTCCACCACGGACGCATGATTACCTTCACCGGCCAGTCCTACCGCATGGCAAACGCCCTCATGAAATAACCCTCAAAACCCCAGCAACGCTCAAACGGCCCAAAACCGTGCCGAACTGGCCTAAAAATTCGAGCCGAAACGGCCTAAAACAACTTGACAAAACACA